>JAZQOW010000044.1:0-9084 GCA_045628065.1 Faecousia sp. | reverse complement strand
CTGGCCTATGTTTGCCAGATGACCCCGGAGGAATTTAAGGCCTACCGCGGCGATGTGGGCGTTCCTGCGGTATCTCCCTACCGTGACCGTCCGATCGAGGAAAGCCTTGATCTTTTTGAGCGGATGAAGAACGGCGAATTCCCCGAAGGCTCCATGACGCTGCGCGCTAAGATCGATCTTGCTTCCGGCAACTTCAATATGCGTGACCCGGTCATTTACCGTATTCGCTATATCGAGCACCATCGCCAGGGTAAGAAGTGGTGCATTTATCCCATGTACGACTTTGCGCATCCCATTCAGGATGCACTGGAGCATATTACCCATTCTCTGTGCTCCCTTGAATATGAGGATCACCGCCCCCTGTACAACTGGGTCGTAGACAATCTGACCCTGCCCTCCAAGCCCCGCCAGATCGAGTTTGCCCGCCTTGGTATCAACCACACCGTCATGTCCAAGCGCAAGCTTCGCAAGCTGGTCGAGGAAGGCCATGTATCCGGTTGGGATGATCCCCGCATGCCGACGCTGTGCGGCCTGCGCAGAAGAGGCTATACACCTGCCTCCATCCGCAGCTTTACTGAGCGCATCGGCGTTTCCAAGGTGCCCTCCACGGTGGAATATGCTTTCCTGGAGCACTGCCTCAGAGAAGATCTGAACGAGAATGCCGAGCGCACCATGGCAGTTCTGCACCCCGTTCGTCTTACCGTCACCAACTATCCCGAAGGTCAGAGCGAGAGCTTTGAAGTGGAAAACAACCCCGTTCATCCTGAACAGGGCAGCCACGAAATCACTTTCTCCAGAAACCTCTGGATAGAGGAAGAGGATTTCCTTGAAACGCCCATTCCCAAATATAAGCGTCTTTATCCCGGCAACGAGGTTCGCCTGAAGGGCGCCTATCTCGTCAAGTGCACCGGCTGTGTCCGCAATGAGCAGGGCGAGCTGGTAGAAGTGCTGTGCGAGTATGACCCGGAATCCCGCGGCGGCAATCCCGCTGACGGCCGCAAGGTCAAGGGTGCAACCATCCATTGGGTAGATGCCAACAATTGCGCCGAAGCGCAGGTGCGTCTGTATGGTAACCTGTTTACCGATCCCGAACCCGATGGCCCCGATAAGGACTTCCTTGAATTCCTGAATCCCGCCTCTCTCGAAATTCTCGAAGGCTGCAAGATCGAAGCCTCCATGGCAAAGATTGCCGCAGAGTTTGATGCAAAGCAGCGCCGTGCTGCACAGACTGCGCCTTCCTTCCAGTTTATGCGCAATGGCTATTTCTGCCTGGATAACCGGGATTCTACTGCTGAAAAGCCGGTATTCAACCGCAGTGTCAGCCTGAAGGATTCCTTCAGCCCTGCAAAATAAAAAATTTCTCTCAGGAGATTATACAAATGATTAATGTAATTGGCCTTGGCTATATCGGCCTGCCTACGGCACTGATGTTTGCTACCCACGGCTGTGCTGTGGTTGGCACAGATTATAACCCCGAGCTGGTCGCAACCCTGAATGCCGGTCATGCGACCTTTGAAGAAAAAGGTCTGGATGAGCTGTTCCAGAATGCGCTGAATGCAGGCATTCGTTTCTCTTCTGAATATCAGAAGACCGACTTCTACATTATCGCTGTTCCTACCCCTTATGATAAGGACAGCAAGAAAATCGATCCCTCCTATGTCATTGGTGCACTCAAAAACGTGATGGAGGTTTGCCCGAAGGGTGCCACGGTGGTCATTGAATCCACCATTTCACCCGGCACCATTGATAAATTCGTCCGTCCTGTCGTGACAGCCGCCGGTTTTATCATCGGAGAGGACATCCATCTCGTCCATGCGCCCGAGCGTATCATTCCCGGCAACATGGTTTATGAGCTGGAGCACAACTCCCGCACCATCGGTGCAGATGCGCCGGAAATCGGCGAAAAGGTCAAGGCAGCCTATGCCTCCTTCTGCAAGGGCGAAATCGTGGTTACCGATATCCGCACCGCAGAAATGACCAAGGTCGTGGAAAACACCTTCCGCGATATCAATATTGCTTTTGCTAATGAGCTGGCAAAAATCTGCCGCAGCGACAATATGGATGTGTATGAGATCATCCGCATTGCCAATAAGCATCCCCGCGTCAATATTCTTTCTCCCGGCCCCGGCGTCGGCGGTCACTGCATTTCCGTTGACCCCTGGTTCCTTGTCGGCGACTATCCCCAGCTGGCAAAGATGATCCAGTGCGCCCGTACCACCAATGACGGCATGCCCGATTTCGTTCTTGAGCGTGTTCGTGACGTGATGAAGGAAGAGGGTATTTCTGACCTGACCCGCGTGGGCTTCTATGGCCTGACCTATAAGGAGAACGTGGACGATGTGCGCGAGAGTCCCACGCTTCAGCTTCTCGACAGCATGGAGCGCCATCTTGCCGGAAATCTCGTGAAGGTCTATGACCCCTGGGTCAAGAAAGAACTGGTTGCTAATCAGTACCATGATTTCGATGCATTCCTTGCGGATGTAGATATGGTGGTTATCATGGTCGGACACAGTCAGATTCGCGAGAACATGGAAAAACTCGAGGGCAAAGTGGTGCTCGATACCCGTTACTGCTGCTCTCTGCCCGGCACCCATCGTCTGTAAGAGGGCATTGGCATGGAGTTTCAGGGCTTTTCCCCGGAAACCATTGATTTTCTCTGGGGTATTCGTTTCAACAATAACCGCGAGTGGTTTGAGGAGCATAAGAAGCAGTATCAGATGACGCTCTATGAGCCGATGAAGGCACTTGCCCGAGACCTCTTTCCGGACGTTCAGGCAGATTTTCCGGAGCTGGAATGCAAGGTCTCCCGCATTTACCGCGATGCGCGGATGCATCCGCCGACGCCCTATAAAGAGAGCATCTGGATTTGCTTCCGCACATCAGACGCTCCCTGGGGAGAACAGCCGGTATTCTTTTTCGAGGTGACCTCAGAGTCTTACAGCTACGGCTTCCTGTTCTGGTTCCCGCGCACAGCGCAGATGGAAGAGTTCCGTCATCTGCTTGCCGAGAATCCCCGCCCCTTCACTGCCATTGTGGATGAGCTGGAGCGCACTACGGACTTGCGGCTGGAAGGCAACACCTATCGCCGCCCCAAGCCCTGCCCGGATGCTGCACTGGAACGCTATTATGCTCTGAAAAACTTTGGCGTTATCGTGAACCGGCCGATCGATGAGCGGCTCTATTCTCCGCAGCTTGCAGAGGATATTCGTGACTGCTTTGCATCACTCAAACCGCTGATGCGCTATTGCAGAAACACATTACGATAAGAAATACGGCACGCAAAGGATTTTTCCTTTGCGTGCCGTTTCTTACGTTACGCGCCGCTGCCCGAGAGCACGGTTTTGATGGTTTTAAAAATCAACAGGAAGTCTGCTTTCAGGCTGCGGTTTTCGATGTATTGCAGATCCATAGCGACCCAATCTTCAAAAGAAACCTCATGGCGATGGGGGAAGGTCTGCCAAATACAGGTCAGGCCGGGCGTGATCGCAAGGCGCTGCATATCGTATTCGTCATAGGTTTCCACTTCATCGGGCAGGGGGGGCCGGGGGCCGATCAGGCTCATTTGCCCTAGCATGACATTGATCAGCTGCGGAAGTTCATCAAGCATATATCGGCGAATGAAGTGACCTACATTGGTAATACGGGGGTCGGCTTTCATTTTAAAAGCCTTATCCTGCGCCTCGTTGTTGGCCTTCAGCTCCTGACGGATTTCATCCGCATTCGGATACATGCTGCGGAGCTTATATAAGGTAAAGGGCTTTCCGTTCTTTCCGATACGGGTCTGGCAATAAATCGGACCGGCTGTGGGATCGTCCACAAAGACCAGAAGCATCAGCACCAGAAGCAGCGGAAGCAGAATCAGAAAAACGATAAAGGAGAAGAGAGAATCGAAACAGCGCTTGACAAAGGAATAGAATCCTTTTTTAGATTTTCCGGACAGATGATAGGGGCGGTAATAGCCGGCAAGTCCCAGCTTCTTCTTTTCGTCTTCCTTGAGAGGCTTTGCAGAGAATTTTTTAGGTTCCTCTTCGGTATCCTTTGCACGATAGGCTGCTGACCCGCCGGAGGCCTCCCAAAGGTATCCCACGATCAGGAGGAAGAAGAAGTTGATGGGCTCAGCAAGTCCGGTGAACAGGAAGGGCTCAATCAGTCCGTGTGCAAGAAGCATTACACAGAGAACGGCGAGAATTTTTGTGCCCATAGACGTTACAATGCGCCGCGAGAAGAGCACGCGAATGATGCTGCGCAGGGCAAAATAGGTCAGAATCAAGGCGATTGCCAGGCCGGGAATACCGGAATAATATAGAATCTCCAGCCAGGAATTGTGACAGTGTGCAACATTTCCCCAGAGGTAAGGAGAAATATGGACACTGGTTTTGTCTGTTCCGATGAGCAGCAAATAGGGACTCTTTTTCAAACCCTTTAATGCAGCTAAATAGATATGCGTGCGATTGTTCAGAGAGAACATATCGGCGCCGAGGGATTTCTGCGTTATGGAGGAAGCAACGCCATGGTCGTTGATGTTATAAATTAGCCTTGACAGCTTCCAGAAAAGAAGAACGAATGCGGCAAACGTCAGAAGTGCAACCGCTGCGCGAACAATGGGTTTTGCTTTCAGAGAGGGCAGAAAACGGATCAGCACGGCGCTGCCGGCAAGAACTGCGGTCAGAAGAATCAGGCTGCGGCAGTTGGTCATGGAGAGCGGTGCGAAAAATGCTGCTGCGAGAAGGATGCAAAGGAGCTTCACGAGCTTCTGCTTCATTGTAAAGCAGAGGTAAAGGCAGCTGCCGATGCCGATCAGAAGCAAATTCGCCAAAATATTGGGATGGACGAACAAGTGAAGTCTCGGGCCGTCAAAGTAGCAGGTATCGGCAAAGAATGCAGGCATTTTGCCAAGCATCAGAAGAAGCGTACACATGAGCAGTGCCAGCGACATGGCAACTGCGACCATAGCGGCAACTTTCAAGCCTCGCTGCCGTTGCCCATCCTCCATCACCGAGGCAAAAGGAAGGGCAAGAAGATAGGCGTCGATAAATTTTTCATAAAAATTCAGGCTTCTGTCTTCAATAAAATGAATGGGCTGCAAAATCCAGAACCAGACAATGAACAAAAAGCCAATGGCAAAGCAGGTCCTGGCTCTTCTGGATAGATTACCGGATAGAGAAAGGCCGACAAACAGGGCGGTGAAAAGGGCAATTTGGAAAAAATAAGTAAGATGCAGCGAATCAAAGAATTGCTGGAATAAATTCGTCAGAATGACACCGATACTGACGGCAAACAGGCACAATAATTGCAGCAGCTGCTTTTTGGACAGTTCGCTGTTTTGTAAAGTCTTCATGGTATCTCCTTATCATCGTTTTAGCACACAGAGGGCAGATAATCAATCCCGGGAATAGAGATCGCGCGTATAAACCTTTTGAGAGACATCTTCGAGCTCTGCATGATAGCGGTTTGCAAGAATGATATCCGCAGTCGCCTTGAATTCTGCAAGCTCCCGGATGAGCGGACAGCCTGCGAAGGAAGCAGCCTGCAATGTCGGCTCATAAATGATGACATTGGCATTGGCCTGCTTCAGGAAGGCCATGACACCCTGAACAGAGGAGAAGCGGAAGTTATCGCTGCCGGATTTCATGGTCAGCCGATAGATGCCGATGGTTTTGGGCTGGCGCTTGAGAATGCTATCAGCAATAAACCGCTGCCTGGTCACATTGGAAGCCACGATTGCACCGATCAGATTTTGCGGAACATCGTGATAGTTGGCAAGCAGCTGCCGCGTATCCTTCGGCAGGCAGTAGCCGCCATAGCCAAAGGAAGGATTATTGTAGTGGCTGCCGATTCGCGGGTCAAGACATACCGCATCAATGATGGCGCCGGAATCCAGTGCACAGGCCTGTGCATAGGTATCGAGCTCGTTAAAGAAGGCAACACGCATGGCAAGATATGTATTGGCATAGAGCTTTACAGCCTCAGCCTCGGTCGTTTTCATGAAGCAGACGGGAATATTCTCCGCTTGCGCGCCTTCTGCCAGAAGAGAAGCAAAGCGCGCGGCCTTCTCCTGCATGGCATCGGAATTCACGCCGACCACAATGCGGCTGGGATGGAGATTGTCATCAAGCGCTTTCCCTTCCCGTAAAAATTCCGGGGAGAAGAGGATCTGCTCGGCTTGATGGCGCTGCTGCATCTGCTGTGTAAAGCCGACAGGAACGGTAGATTTCACAACGATGGTGGCATCAGATCCGGCGGCAAGTACATCGGAGATGACACTCTCCACGCTGGAGGTATCAAAGTAATTTGCCGCAGGGTCGAAGTCTGTAGGGGTAGAAATGATGATATAGTCAGCCGTTTGATAGAGCGCATTACAGGGCAGGGAAGCGGTGAGAGACAGCGGCTTTTCCCTCAGATACTGCTCCAGAAGCTCATCCCGGAAGGGGGATTTTTTTTGATTAATCAGCGCAACCTTTTCCGGGAGCCGATCCACGGCAATAACCTCGTGGTTTTGCGCCAGAAGCACGGCTATGGAAAGACCTACATATCCGGCTCCGACAACAATGATTTTCATGGGTAATCTCCTTTGCTGCCGATTTTAACCGACAACACTCCAACTTAATTCTTTCCATAAATTATATCATTTTTTCCCGGATTTTTCAAGGAATGGCAAAATCTTTTTTCTTCCCTGCAAGCATCTTCCATAGGATTATGCGGATCGACAGAAAGGAAACCTGCCCCTGTTTTTCTATTCTTTCGCTTCACTAAAAGCGGAAAAACGGTTCAAATTATTGACGTGGGTGAGAGTGACGCAAAGGGAGGGAAAAAGATGAAAAAAATGCTTAAGCGAACGCTGATATTATTTGTTCTGCTCTCCGGTTTATGTGTTAAAGCCTTTGCTATGCCGGATAGCCTGATTCCGGTTGGAAGGCTTGTGGGCATTCACCTGTCCGGAGAGATGGTCGTAGCAGGCTTTGATGAGGAATTCGGCGCGGGTGCGCAGGCTGCCGGAATCCGTCCCGGAGACAGGATTGTGTCGGTCAATGGCATTCCGGCGGATGATCTGGAGGATCTTCATGCCGCGGTAGATGAACGCTCGAATGTGGTTCTTACCGTGGAACGCAAGGGGAAGCTGGCAGAGTTTTGCCTGTCTCCCGTGGAGACAGGAGAGGGAAAGCGCGTGGGCTTAAAGATCCGTGACGGGATAACCGGAGTTGGGACGGTTACATTCTATGATCCGGCCACGGGAAATTATGGGGCGCTGGGTCATAGTATCAACGATCCGGAAACCGGCAAAGCCGTTTCGATGTCCGATGGGGAAATCATGGAAGCCTCCGTTACCAATGTCATTAAAGGCCGCCCGGGAGCGCCCGGAGAGCTGCATGGCGCTTTTGGAAGGGAAGAGGTTTTGGGAAGCATTCGGTGCAATAGCCCGGCGGGAATATTCGGGCAAATGGAAATGCCCCTGACAGAGGCAAGGCCGCTGCCGCTGGCCTCCGGCGAACAGGTGGAGTGTGCAGGTGCGCAGATGCTGGCCAATGTCTCCGGTACAAAGGTTTGCCCTTATCAGGTGGAGATCGAGGGCGTGAATCCCGATGATGCAGGCGGCAGAAATCTCCTGCTGCGGATCACCGATGAACAGCTTCTGGAAACCACCGGCGGTGTTGTTCCCGGCATGTCCGGCAGTCCCCTGATCCAGAATGGCAGGCTGATCGGCGCGGTAACACATGTATTCGTGGATGACCCGACGAGAGGCTACGGAATTCTCATAGAGAATATGCTCGATGCCCAATAAGCAAGAGGAGAAGCGGATTGCACAAAACGCTTGCAATTCGCTTCTTCTCCGTATTATACTGGTATCAAGACTTTCGGGATGAGGAGAGAATCTTATGAGCCAACTGACCTTACTGCACGCCTCCTGCGCTGAGCAGCAGGTGGATGCTGTTGTGAATGCTGCCAACAGGGGGCTTATGGCGGGCGGAGGAATCTGCGGCGTGATTTTCAGAAAAGCAGGCTATGAGGAACTGGAAAAGGCCTGCGCAGGATATCAAACGCCTTTGAAAGACGGCGAGGCTGTCATCACGCCGGCATTCGGGATGAAGAATGCGCGCTATATTATCCATGCCGTCGGCCCGAATTTTGCCCTTACGCCGACAGCGTTCCGCTCTCTGTTTGATGCTTACTATAATTCGCTGCTTGTATTAAAGAACAATGCGCTGCACAGCATCTCGTTCCCTCTGATCAGCTCCGGTATCTACGGCGGCTTTCTCCCTGATCCGGCAGGGGAGTCGGCAAAACAATGCTGCCTTGCATACAAGCGGTTTGCTTCCGACTACCCGGACTACCCGATTGATGTAAAGCTTTGTGCCTTTACAGAAAAGGAAATGAGAGCAGCCCGGGCACAGTTTGCCCTTGCAGAATAAGCTTATCGTGACAAAAATCGCCGTCTGGCTCCGTGCGGTCAGACGGTTTTTGCTTTCTGTGAAAAACTTTTTGGGAAAGTTGGAAATTTCTGTTGTCAAAAAGGCATAATTATTATAGAATAGGAGGGAATCAAATAGAGGGAGTGTTCCGTCAATGGAAAACATCAAATATAAGCGCGTTCTTCTGAAGATCAGCGGCGAAGCGCTGGCAGGCGAAGCCCACAGAGGTCTTGATTTCGACATTATCGGTTCTGTTTGCGACGTCATCAAGCAATGTGTTGAGCTCGGTGTGGAGATCGGCATTGTTGTGGGCGGCGGCAATATCTGGCGTGGTCTTAAGGATGGCGGGGATCATATGGAGCGTACCCGCGCCGATCACATGGGTATGCTTGCAACGGTCATCAATGCCTTAGCCCTTGCCGATAGCTTAGAGCAGCGTGATGTTCCCGTGCGCGTTCAGACCGCCATCGAGATGAGCCGCATCGCCGAGCCGTACATCCGTTCCAAAGCCATTCGCCACCTTGAAAAGGGTCGCGTGGTCATTTTCGGCTGCGGCACCGGCAATCCTTTCTTCTCCACCGATACCGGTGCGGCGCTTCGTGCAGTTGAGATCGGCGCCGATGCCATCCTGCTCGCTAAAAATATTGACGGTGTATATTCCGCAGACCCTGCCAAG
>JAZQOW010000043.1:0-24937 GCA_045628065.1 Faecousia sp. | reverse complement strand
CAGTAGCTGCACGCGCCGCTTGCGCCGCGGAAATAGGGGTTGGGGGTGACGCTTCCGGCATAGATTTCATCGGTCAGGGCTTCCAGCTCTCGGTTTACATAACGCTTGAGCATAGACAGCTGCGCCAAATCCATCAGGTCGCCATCGGGGCCATCCTTTTTTAATTTGTAGGGCAATAGCTTCGGCTGCTCCTCTCCGTTTGGCTCCATCGCTTGCAGAAGGAGGGTGTCGTTCATGATCAGCCCCTTGCGGCGATGGTTTTCCAGCCGCTCGGCCTGCATATCTGCATTCTCGGGCGGGCGCTGGGTCAGGTAGAGGAGGGAATCTCTGGCCGGAACATAGAGCACACCGGCAGGATGCAGGGTCTTGCCATAATACTGCGTTCCGTTTTTCTGGAGGGCGAAAAGGTAAATCAACATTTGCAGCCCCCGCCGTTCCAGAAGCTCGGTATAATCAAAGCTTTTTTTGCCTGTTTTATAGTCAATGACCCGGAAGAAGGTATAGCCGCCTTCCTCGAACAGATCCACGCGATCCACAGCGCCGGAAATACTGGCATTGTGGCGCGGCGTATGGATATCCACCGGCGGCAGCGGCTGCCCCGGGGCAAAAGTCAGCTCAAAATCTGTGGGAATAAACCTGCTTTGCCGCAGCTCGTCCCCCAGCACCTGCACCACCTGAGAAACCTCGGTGAAGTTGCGGTGGAGAAGATAGGAAAAGCGCGGGGAGGCAAGCAGGACAGGATCGACCCACTTGGTCAGATAGTCCTTCATATGGACATCGGCAATGCTTTGCAGCTGTGCATCGGATATTTTTTTCATGCCGCCCAGCTGCTTTACCTCGCGCAGGGTCTGCTCCAGCACATAGTGGACAAAGGTGCCGTAGATGGGCGCATCGAAGCTGGCGGCCTTCCGCTCTCTGGCCTTCAGTCCGTCCTGCAGGAAGAAGGAGAAGCGGCAGGCGGCATAGCGGTCAATGCGGGAGGCGGAGAGATGGAGCGTGCTGCCGTAAAGTCCCTGCACATCCTTCTCGCTCAGGCCGCCGAAATCATAGCCCGCTGCCCGATGGAGCCAGTCACGGTAGGCTTTCGCTTCCTCGGGCGGGGAGGCGGCTTCGCCGCCGCGGGCAAGATAGAGGCCAAGCGTCCGCACGGTTGCATCGTCCGGGGAGGGGGCGGCGGTTTGGAGTGCATCCGGGTATAGTTTACATAATGTATCAAACAAATAAGCGCGCTGCTCTCCTGCGGCACTCAGGAACAGCTTTTCCGAGGGGGCGCACAGGGTTGCATAGGCGCTGACCATGGCTCTGTCCATCTGCTGGTTTTCATCCGGCGCGAGCACCACACCGGCCTGACGCAGACGGGAGCGCTCGGTCTCATTGAGAAGGCTTCCGCCGGAGGACACCGGGGGGAAGGTGCCATCGACACAGCCGCAGAGATAAAGCTGCCGCGAAGCGCGGTGCTGAAGCTGCTCGGGGGTGCCGACGATCACCGCATCCAGCGTTCCGGGGATGGCACCGACCTGATATTGGGAGAGCAGAATTTCCAGCAGCCGGACAAATTCCTCCGGGCTGCTTGGAATCGAATACTGCACAGCATAAAGCTGCTCAAGCGCATGGAGAAGCAGCTCATATAATTGCCTTGTTACCTGATGCAGCTGTAAAAGCCCGTCTGCCTCCAGCCGGGACAGACGCTGTTCCAGCCGCTCGGAGAAATGGGTGCGGCACAGGAAATCATAAACTGCCTGCACATACTGCCCCACCGTATCGCCATTGCGCATGGCGGTGCGGAGCTCGGTCAGGGGACAGATGCAGGCTTCCCGCAGGCTGTTGAGCATGGCGAGGGTTTGACGGTCGGCCTCCTCCAACGCATAGCCAAAGCCCCGGGGATGTAGCACCCATTCCTGCTGCCAGCGCTCGCCGCTCAGATCCCAGAGCAGCGCATAGTTTTCAAGCAGATCGCAGTCCTCCTGCTCGAGCGGGGCGCAGTCGGATTTGAGCCAGGCCAGAACATCGGCCTGCTCCATCCTTCCGCTGGCGGCACGCACGGCGCAGAGCACCGCGCTCAGGATCGGCGTACGCAGGGCGGGTGTTTTGCCTGCGAAAAAGGCGGGAATGCCGCAGCGGGCAAATTCTGCTTCCAGAATAGGGGAGAGCGCCTCCTGATCGGCACAGGCTACGGCGATATCCCGGTAGCGTCCGCCGGAACGGACATGGGAGAGAATTTCTCCGCAGATGGCGCGGGCTTCCTCGCTGCTTGTCTGGCAGGGGTAGAGGCAAAGCCCCGGGGCGGCTTCTTCCTTTTGCCCGGTGAAAGCGGAAAGCGCCACGGCGGATATGGGATGGGCGGAAGCGGGAAGCGCCATCTGGCGTATTTCTGCGCCGCTCCTCTCTGCCTGCTGCATGAGGTTTCCCGCGGCTCTGCGCACATCGGCGAACACCTGCGCCCCGTGGAACAGACCGTCACAGCACAGGCAGACGGTCACGGGCGTACCCTGCGCCAAAAATGCGCCGAGAATTTCAAGCTCTATCGCAGTAAATCCAAAGAAACCATCCACATAAATATGAAAATCTTTACCAAATCCGCGCTGAGCAATATGATCGCAAAGCAGCTCCAGCCGGTCTCTGGGGTCCTGTGCGCCGTGCGCGCATATGGCTTCGTAGGCTTCCAGCAGCAGGGCAAGCTCTTCGGTTTTTACGGCCAGAGCGCCTTCCAGCTTTTCGGCGGCGGCATAGAGCTGCTCGCTTCCCATGCGGCAGGTTTTCAACTCATCCACCATCGACAGCAGCTGCATCAGAAAATCCGCTTTTCTTGCGCTTCGGGCGAAGAATTGCAGCTTGGAGCGCACCTGCTCTACGGCGGCGCCGAGTGCCATGATCCTGCCGCCCTGATCGGCGGTTGGCCGGGCAATGCCGCCGCATACCGCCAGAGCGCGGTCAGCCAGACGCGAAAAGCTCAGAACCTCTGCGTAGCGGCTGATCTTTGCGCCGCCGGCAGCGCAGAGGGAACGCTCTGTTTCAAAGGAAAACTGCTCCGGCACGATCCAGATTCTGCCGCCCAGTTCCTTTTTTCCATCGGCAACAATTCTGTCGCAGGCAAAAGCGCTGAGTGCATTCCAATCCGGGCTGTAAACCATTTCCAGCATCGTGTCGCCTCCCTTCGTTTTTAACCATTATAGCACGGAAAAAGGCAACAAGCCAGAAAAAATCCCTCTGCGGCTCATGTTCTGAGTGCAGAGGGCTGTGGGTCTTATTGTGAATCGTTTTGTGTCTGCCTTTGATGCGTATTTCCGTCATAAACAGCCAGCCGGTAAAGTCCGCTCAGCTGCCGCCAGGTGGGGCGATCCAGCATCCCGCTTTGCTCCATAGAGCACGTGCCTTGCAGCCACCGAAGTGCGCCCGCGATATCCGGGGGCACATTGTCATAGACCTGGGATAGCGCCCGGAACATACCTGCCACCAGATGCAGGTGCAGGTTTTCCTCCTCCGGCGCAATGCACTGCCCGGGGCGCATATAGATTTCCAAATGCTGTGGCGCGGAGAAGTAGTCCTCGGCCTTCTGATAAAGCGCTGCAATTTCAGCCCATGTGGCGGCATCTACAATGCCGGTGACCGGCAGATGGACATGACGCTGCAAGGACATGACCGCGTGCATCGTCTGCTCACCGTAAATGCCGTCGGGAATGACCGGGGAAATCTCCGGGATGTAAGCGGAAATACGCTGCAATATGATTTGCAGACTGCGAATAGAATCTCCTTGCCTCATGAATTCGCCTCCCTGCTTGCTGCACCGAAATTCTGCTCGGGGAATTGAAGTGTCGGCTCCAGCTGTTCGTTATTTGCGATGGCTTCATATTCGCGGTAGAGCCGGTTCCATGTTACCTCACCTACCAGATCGGTCGGACTGAGGTCTGCCCACTGCTGAAAATCCAATACGGCCTGCCTTGTTGCGCCGTCAAAGATTCCGCTCATGTCGGGGCTTGATATTTCTGGAATATAGCTTGAGAGCACGGAAAGCATATATTGCAGCTGCACGACCTTCTGCCCGGTGGAACCCTCCTGCAAGATTTCCGGATAGCTCCAGGGAATGATGGAAAACTGCTGCCCCTCGGAATAGAGCTCTGCCAGCCGGGTAATGCCTACAAACAGCCGGGTCAGAGCATTCCATGTGACTTGCCCCACAATACCGTCCTGCGTGAGATCAAAGATGGACTGGAAGGTGCGGACTGCCTGTTCTGTTTGCGGGCCAAAAATACCGTCCAGTGCGCCTAATTTGGGAATCAGGGGGTAATTATCCGAAATTCGATTCAGGATGAATTGCAGCCGCACCACATCCGGCCCCACGGAACCCAGCCGAAGCGGCTGCCCGGGATAGGAGGGTGTGGGATTCTGCACCGGGGCATTGGTGACGATCTCGATATCATCGCCATAATAGGTGCGCAGAATCTCTACCGAATTGTAGCCCTGCTGCGCCAGACCCTGTGACCCCCATTGGCTCATGCCTTGACAGGTTACAGTGGTACCGTTGCAGAATTTGGCGGCCAGCGGTTCAATGAAGCCCTTGCGGCGGATATAATCGTTATATAATTCATCTACCAGCCGGTCGATGTTTTCAAAGGTGCTTCTGCCGTAAACATACTGCTGGTCATATGCTGTAGAATTTGTGATATCGAAGGGATAGCCCCGACTGCGGTAATATTCCAGATAGACCCGGTTTAGCGCAAAGGATACAATGGCCAGAATATTGGCGCGAAGGGCGGAGATATCCCAGGTGGGATAGACCTCACTGGAGGCCACATTCTTGACATAGTCAATGAACGGAACCGTTACATTGGGGGCATCCGAGGAGGGTGGACCCAAGTGAACTGTGATGGACTCCGGAATGGTGGGAACAATCTCTGGCATAGCCGCCTCCTCTACAGATTCTGATTGGATGTATCATACATTTCGTCCGGCAACCCCCCGGCGATGGGTGCCGGGAGCGGGATCATGATTAGATTCTGATTCGTAACGATCCCGTCAAATACCTGCACACCGTCAACGATTATGCGTTCATAACCCGGATGATCTGCCATGATGCTGATGCTTCGGTAGGGCATTGGGTTGCCGGCCTGCAAGCTTTCCTCCCGCGAGGGTGTCTGCAAAAAAACCGGCTCTGTGTTGCCGCTTGCGTCACTTCTTCGTACAGCTAACAGGTGCATTTTCCCCTCTAAGCCCCGCTCATAGTACGATACGGTGACATCCCCCACAGGAAACAGATCATCGAGTGTGCGGGTCTGACTGACAATGGTTCCCGATGCCATAGCATTCCCCCCTTATATCATTCGTTACAGACTATGCGTGCTGCGTGAGAATAGAACGCTTAGGGGCAATGTCAACAACTTAAGACAACACTACGCTGTTAGGAGGCAGGCACCCGCCGTAGGGGCGAGCATTGCTCGCCCGCTCCAGCTTACATCTTAATGAGATGTCGGTTGAATCGGATGGCGGGCGAGCAATGCTCGCCCCTACGATAGGACATATCATTTTTTGAGAGCAGGGTGATAATCAAGCCCCGCCTTAAGTTGATGACATCGCGATTAATGGAAGGTCTGGCTTTTCAAACATTTTCCGGCGTTCTTTTTTATTTACAAAATATTTACCAATTATGTATTGAATCATTATTTTTTTTGTGCTATTTTGTACATATATAGAAACTGCGAAGCCTGACAAGGGGAATTTTTCGGCAGCTTCGAATCGTCCCCGGCACATAAGGGAGGTAGCCAAATGAAAAGAATCAGCGTATGCCTGAGTTTTCTGCTTCTTCTTTCCATCCTGCTCACGGTGTATACCTATGCGGATGAGATTGAAACCGGTGTTCTTGGGGATCATGTCACCTATACGTTCAATCGGACGCGGGGGCTTGTGCAGGTATCGGGGACGGGTGAAATTTGGGATTTTGACCCGGATACACTGCCTGCTGAGGAGCTTCTCTCCAACGACGCTCCGTGGTCGGTGGTTGGACGGGTCTCCCCGCTGGCCGGGGATGGAGATGTGCGGCACATTGCGCTTTCCGACGGGATCACCCGCATCGGCAGCTGCGCGTTCTACCATTGTCCGATCCGGGATGTGAGCTTTGGCGATGACATCAGTGAAATCGGCGCTCTGGCCTTTGCCCGAACTGCGCTTCAGGCGGTGCAGTTCCCCAAAAGCCTGACGCGGCTGGAGGAAAAGTGCTTTGCGGGCTGCGATATTTTCTGCGCCTACTTTCTTGGAGATGCCCCGGATTTTTGCGTGAATAGTCAGGGAAATTGGGAAATCTTTAGCCAATATGACCCGAAGATGGGCGGAATAAAGCTTTTTTATACCCCCGAGGCAAAGGGGTGGCCGGTAAAGGAAAAAGGATTTCGGGACGATGAGCAGTTTGTCATGCCTTATCGGGATGTTTCGATCGCTTCGGCAGGGCAGTTCTATGCTCTGTCTGTCAGCAGCTGGCTGAACGGCGTTGGCGATCAGCAGTTTTGCCCGGATGAAGCTGCAACGCGGGCGCAGCTGGTGAGTGCGCTTTACCGCATCCACAATGGCGAGGCAAAGGGACGGAAGCGGCATTTTCGGGATGTAGATGAGGCCGCGTGGTATGCCGATGCCATGCAGTGGGCAGTCGCTCAGAAAATGATCAAGGTCGGTTTTTTTGACCGCAGGACGTATCCCGAACAGCCGGTGACCCGGCAGGAGCTGGCCATGATGCTCTATAGCCTCAGCGGGCAGAAGGAAAAGCCAGAGGAACAGACGGCGCTGGGCGACTGGGAGGATGTCAGCGACAGCGCAAAATCCGCCGTAAGCTGGGCAAGGCTTCATTTGCTGTCTATGTACGGCGAGCGTTATCAGCAGCGTTTCGGCCCAAACGAAACCATCACCCGCGGAAGCATGGCAAAGATTCTGCTCGACTATGTGCAGCACTGTGTTGAAAAGGAATAAGCAGCCCGGATAAGGACAAGGAGAGAGGGAACCTGTCCCTATGTCACATCAATGCTTTGCGCATTGCTCTGGTTTGCAAAAGATCAACAATATGTTGATGATTTGTACCTTGAAAGGAGAAAAACTATGAACCGAGGAGAAACCCCTGAGGAGCGGCGCCTCCGTATTGGTCTGGTAGCGCTCATCTATTTTGTGATTGCTATATTTGTGATGACATTGTTCAAGGGATCGTTCATCGAAAGAAAAGTCGTGGAGGAAGTGATTATCCCTCGGAATTATTATTTTGCGGATCCCGTTACAGCTTTGTCCGGTATTCTGACGGGTATTGTGCCTTTCGTTCTCTTTCATTATGCGGCGACGAGCAAGCCCAATACGCTTGCCATCTGCGCAGTGCTTCTTGAAACGGCGGCCTTGTTGTTTGTGGGCGATTGTCTGTATTTTCACTTTCGTGATAGTAGACCCTTGAGCTTTGTTGTTTTTGCAGGACAGGCTGCGGCGGCAGTCGGAGCATACCATCTTTATAAGCTTGCAGCGGCAGCTTCTCCACCTAAGACCGTTTTCTCCCAAAAGGAGATGGGCATTGCCTGCCTGCTTATTGCGCTGGCGCTGGGACTGAGCTTCGTGCCGGGGTCGGAGCGGCTGTACATAGATGGCATGATTGATGAATACTTAAATTATTCCGGCTCTCATTCTCTTTTTGCGCTGCCTGGCTTTATGCTTGCTATTTGCCTGAATCTGACCTTGGCTTTTGCTGTCGGCCTGCTTCATGGCCGTCCCATCTTCACGGGACTTCTGCTGCTCATTACAGCTGCCCTGCCGATCTTGAGTGTGGTGCTAAACGGATATCGTCAAGTATGCTGTTGGCCTATGCCGCTTCCTGAGCAGGGATGTGTGTATTTCTTTACACCCCTCTGCTTTGTAATCAGCCTCCTGCTGCTGGCCATTGCCCTGCGCTTTTGGTTCGGTAAACTGAGAAAAAATACTTCAACTGCTAAATCTTGAATATGCTGATTGCTGAATAAGGTTGAGAAGACAGATTCACTATGCAAAGAGTGGAGGTTAAACACATGAAGAAGGTTTTTGCACTGTTCCTTGCCGCCATGCTGATGCTCTCCCTGACTGCGTGCGGGGACGATGCTTCCACAAAAAAACGGACGGTAGAACAGCCGCCGGCATTTAAGGAAGCTGTGCTCATTGACAACGACCAATATGCAATTATAATTACCGGAATTCACCCGAATGCTCCTGACGGCTATACGCTGGATGCTGAGCTGGAAAACAAAACTGCCGATCATCCGTATACATTTGCATTACACCATGCTGCAATCAATGGGGTACAGTGCTGTCCTGAAAACTTCTGTCCGGTGATCAGTGCTCCCGGAAAGAGCAAGGAAAAGATTGTTTTCCCGGACAGTGCGCTCAGAGAAAACGATATCCTGAAATATACGGATATTGCGCTCACGTTTTGTGTTTATGTTCGAGATGATCCGGAATCGGAAAATGCCGCAGAGGAAACCGTGCATCTTTATCCCTATGGGGAGGAAAGCGCTGCGGTCTATGTCCGGGAGGCGGCAGCATCGGATGAGGTGATTCTTGATAACGAGCACACGCGTGTGACGGTGACGGGCTATGAAGAGACGAAGGACACCTTTTTTGCCAAGCTGTATTTTGAGAATAAAACCAATGAAGCGCTTCAATTTCATATGGATTGTCTTTCTGTAAATGGAAAGCTGTTTGATGCTCCTTTTTATTATGGCAATCATGTAAATCTTGCAGGAAAAGAATGCGCCTTTGCTCGTGTTGTTTATCTTAAAAATGACCTGAAAGAATCCGGAATTACCGAAGTAACAGAAATGAGTTTTTATCTCAGCGCCCGAAAGACGGATGACGATACTGCCTTTGCGAACGAGTTCATGATCCTGCATCCATAATACTGGGCAGGCAGAAAAATGACAATTGAAAAACAAAGGGGCGGTTTTCTGTGTGCGTTCTGCAATACAGAAAACCGCCCTTTGCCGTTTTCTGTTTACAGGAAGGGCTTCATCTGCTCGATATTGGCAAGCTCCGTCTGCAAAAGGCGGTTGGAGAGGCTGGAGACCTTGGGGTCGAGTGCGCGCATGGTGCGGCTTTGGCGGATGCTTTTTACCATGCCCTTGGTGTTGCCCTGAATCATCATCTCGGCAATGGTGGAGCTGGTCTCCTGACGGGCAAGCTTCATTTCCGCGCCCATGCGGGAGAAGGTGAGTACCATGGCGGGAATTTTCTGCGCAGACTGGCCGCGATCTTTCAGAAGTCGGTCTGCCTGATGGTGGATGGCGTCATATTCCCGAAGCTGGGAAGCCAGCGCCTGCTGCATGGCGGGATCGTGGGCGCCCTTCATCACGGCGCGAATGCCGGATTGCCCCATCTGCGTGCTTTTGCAAATCTGCTGAAGTACCTGTGTATCCTGATTCATCGTATTCCTCCTTTGTTCTGCTGTGGCTAGTTTGCCCATGATGATGGGAAATTCCTCTGGTAAAGCTTCCCGGAAATCGGGCGAATTCATTGACTTTCATCAGGGAAGGGCATATAATAGCCACGCAGAATTATGAAAAGGAGAGACCTTTTGTGTATTATACGATGACGATTGCCGGACTTGAGCGCAAGCTGCCCATTTGCCCGGTCAATGATTCCCTTTCTATCGGTGCTTTTGTCATTTTCGGCGATCCCGAGCTGACCGTTGCCGCTGCCGCAGAGCTTCTGAAAAAGGCACCGGAATACGACTACATGATCACCGCCGAGGCCAAGGGCATTCCCCTGATCCATGAGATGGCGCGTCAGGCCGGCAACCAGCGCTATTTCCTTGCGCGCAAAGGCCCTAAGTTCTATATGACCGGTGTATTTGAGTGCTCAGTGCAGTCGATTACCACGGCGAAGGAGCAGCATCTGTATCTGGATGAGGCCGATGCACAGATGCTGAAGGGCAAAAAAATCCTGATTATTGATGATGTGATTTCTACCGGCGAATCCCTCAGGGCACTTGAGGCGCTGGTTGAAAAGGCAGGCGGCGAAATCTGCGGACGTATGGCGATTCTGGCAGAAGGCGAGTCCAGCGAGCGCGAGGATATCATCTATCTTGAGCGGCTGCCCCTGTTTAAGCCCAACGGCGAGGTTCTCGAATAATCTAAGGAGGAGCAGCAATGACCAGACAGGAAGCATGGGCGCTTTTGACGAAGTATAATCAGGATGCATTTCACCTGAAGCACGCGCAGACCGTTGAGGGTGTCATGGGCTATTTTGCCCGCGAGCTGGGCTATGGCGATGAAGCGGATTTCTGGACGAATGTGGGACTTCTTCACGACATTGACTTTGAGCAGTGGCCGGAGGAGCATTGTGTCCGCTGTGTCGAGCTTCTGCGCGATGGCGGCGCGGACGAGCGTACCATCCATGCCGTATGCAGCCATGGCTATGGCATTTGCTCTGAGGTCGTCCCGGAGCACGAGATGGAAAAGGTGCTCTTTGCCACCGACGAGCTGACCGGCCTGATCGGTGCTGCCGCCCTGATGCGCCCGAGCAAGAGCGTGCAGGATATGGAGCTCAAGAGCCTGAAAAAGAAATACAAGGATAAAAAATTCGCCGCAGGCTGCAGCCGCGATGTGATCCAGCGCGGTGCAGATCAGCTTGGCTGGCCACTCGATACACTTTTGGAGCGCACCTTGCAGGCCATGCAGAGCTTTTGTGAATAATGAAAGGGGCTGTCTCACAGAGCTTGTGAGACAGCCTCTTTGCATTCGGTCAGAGTGTTATCTCTGGTTGCCGGAGCGGTTGGAGCTGGGGGTGTTGTTCTGGCTGTTGTTCTGATTGTTGTTCTGATTGTTGTTCTGGCTGTTGTTCTGATTACGGTTTTCCATGGTATATACTCCTTTTCAAATTGATTGCGGATGACCGCGGTGTTAGTATGCCCACAAGCGCTCGCCTCATTCAGGATTTATCCTTTGGGGAGAATACCAGCGCGGCAAGCAGGGAAAAGAAGATGGCTGCTGTGATGCCGCCTGCTGCTGCGTGGAGGCCACCGGTCAGTGCGCCACGGATGCCGTCTGTGGTCACGGCCTGCCGCACGCCCTTGGCGAGGAGATAGCCAAAGCCGGTGAGCGGTACGGTCGCGCCCGCACCGCCGAAGTCTACAAGGGCTTCATATACGCCGATGGCACCGAGAAAAACGCCGCAAACTACATAGGCCACCAGAATTCTTGCCGGGGTGAGCTTCGTTTTGTCGATCAGAATCTGGCCGATGGCGCATAAAATGCCGCCAACGAAAAATGCTTTCAAATAATCCATAATTTACTCCTTTTTCGTGCTGAGCCACACCGCGTGGCAGATGCTGGGGATAGATTCTCCCTGATTGACGCTGACAGGGGAGAGCAGTGCGCCGGTGCCGCAGAACAGCAAATCGTTGATTTTTTTCTCCTGCATCTGCCGCAGAAGCTCGCCGCACAGAACGACCGCGCTGCATCCGCAGCCGGAGCCGCCTGCATGGACGTCCTGTTTTTTACAGTCATAAATCATCACGCCGCAGTCGTTGTAGCGCTCGCCCAGCGCATAGCCCTCCGCCGCCATTTGTTCGGATACGACCTGCTTGCCGATGGCGCCCAAGTCACCCGTTGCGATGCAGTCATAGTCCTCAGGGCGGCGGTCAAGCTCGCGGAAATGCGTGAGCAGCGTGGAAACGGCGGCAGGTGCCATGGCGGCGCCCATCTGGTTCTGGTCGCTGATCCCCGGATCGGCAATGGCGCCGATCGTGGCGCCGCGGACATAGATATTGCCGTCTGCATTGTGGAGAATCACGCACCCGGAGCCGGTGACTGTCCACTGGGCAGTCGGGGTTCGCTGCCCGCCGTAGCCTAAGGGGAAACGGTACTGCCGTTCCGAGGAGGCAAAATGGGAGGAGGTCAGCGCCGCTGCGCGCTTTGCAAAGCCGCCTGCCACGCACATTGCGGCAAGCAGGAGCCCCTGCGCCATGGTGGAGCAGGCACCGTAGAGCCCAAGCACCGGGATACCGGTCTCCCGCAGGCAGAACGAAGAGCTGATACACTGGTTTAGCAGGTCGCCGGAGAAGGCCAGCGTCAGGTCATCCTCTGTCAGGCCGCTGTGCTTCAGGGCGGTTTGCAGGGCGAGGCGCTGCATTTTGGTTTCTGCTTTTTCCCAACTGGATTGGCCAAATTTGGTGTCGGTTGAGGTCAGATCAAAGGAAGCAGCCAGCGGCCCTTCGCTCTCTTTTTTTCCTGCCACCGAGCCGAAGCCCGCAACGGCAGGAGGGCTGGAGAAGATCATGGATTGGCGCATTTGGGTGTTTGCCATAAGAATTCCCGCTTTCTAAGTTTTTTCAGGCTTATTATTGCGCAAAAATCGGGAAAATATAAAAAAACAGGCTGCCTCAATCATGAGACAGCCTGAGAAGAAGCTCCAAGAGAAAAATCCGATATTTCTACACTGGCAATATTTTCTATGCCGCACCAGAAATCGCCCGACAGGGGAACGGCATCCCGGGAAAACCACTGCTCCAGCCGCAGCTCTTTGCCGCCGTAGTCGGTGGTATAGACCGCAGTGAAAAGGTCGCTGTCCTGCCCGGCCTCCTGAATATAGCCCTGCGTCCAGGCTTCATAGAGCAGCTGGGGCAGTGCTATGGGCGGCACCTCGGCATCGGAGAGAAGGCCGAAGTCCAGTGCGACATCGTCAAAGCTGGCCTGCGTTCCGCCGGGCTTCACTGTGGCATGAATGCCGGAGATGGCATCGGGGGATTTTACCTCCAGCGATGTGCTGCCGTCCGGGGCGCAGGAGCAGGAGAGCGTAAAATCTGCTGTGCCCTCATTGAGATGGGCGCTGAGCTTTGCGGTGAAGCTGCACCCCTGCGAGAGTGCGGCGGTACGGAAATCCATCGCCGTCTGCATGGCGCGGTTTTGCTTTCCACAGCCGCACAGGAGCAGCAGGGAAAGACACAGAGGAACAATTCGCTTGATAGACCCACATCCTTATTTTAATAGTCGCGCAGCCGCCATGATCATATCGCCGGGCAGCATACCCCGCTGCCCCAGCTCCTGAGCGCACAGGTCACCGGCACTTCCGTGGAGGAAGGCACCGAGCGCCGCAGCCTCCAGAGGCGGGACACCCTGTCCCAGAAGGGAGACAATGATCCCGGAGAGCACATCGCCGCTGCCGCCGCAGGCCATACCGGGATTGCCGGTACAGTTTACATAAACTGTCGTACCATCGGTAATGATGCTGCGGTGTCCCTTGAGAAGCACGATGGCACCGCTTTTTTTGGCAAGGCGGATGGCAGCTTCACAGCGAAGGGCAAGATCGGTGCGGGGAAGCTTCGGCTCGTCCGGCATCAGGCGGGCGAATTCTCCGTCGTGGGGCGTGAGGATGATCGGCACATGGGCGCCGCGCAGTTTATGTATATGCCCGGCAAAGGCATTTAGACCATCGGCATCGAGCACAAGCGGACGCTCCGAGGCCTGCACCAGACCGCTCAGAAGCTGTGTCAGCTCCCGGCTTGTTCCGAGTCCCGGCCCGAGCAGGGCGCAGTCGCAGGAGGAAAGGCGGGAGATGACCGTCTCCTTTGCTGCAAGGCAGACCCGTCCGTTGCTGTCGCAGGCGACCGGAAATACCATTGCTTCGTTCAGCTTGACCGCCACAATGGGATAAACCGCCTGCGGCACCAGCGTGAACACCAATCCGCTGCCGCAGCGCAGGGCTGCACGGGAAGCCATGGCCGCCGCGCCGGTATAGCCCACCGCACCGCAGAGCAGCATGACTTTTCCAAAATCTCCCTTATGGGCATAGTCGTCCCGCGGGGGAAGAAGTCTTTGCAGATCAGATGCCTCCATGATTTGCACAGCTTGTCCGTTTTCCAGAGCCTCCGTTTTCATGGCAGTCCCTCCTTTTCCTGTATTATAGCGCGTCGGGCGGGAAAAAGCCATAAAACAGAGCGAAAAAATGTTGCAAAATACATTGGGGCATGATAAGATATAGCCGATATTGTGAAAAGCAATGACCGGGTTGTCGTGTTTTCGTTGGCAGGTTCAGAGAGAGCGGGGTGCTGGGAGCCGCTTCCTGCCGAAAATGGGGCTTTCCCCCGTGAGCTGCCGCCTGAACCGCGATCGCCAAGTAGGGTGTGCCGGGTAACGCCGTTATCGTAAAAGAGCGCTGTTTGGCGAATTGCGGGTGGTACCGCGGAAGTTTGGTCTTTCGTCCCCAGAGGATGAGAGGCTTTTTTCTTTTCGTCCGGCGTATTACTTTTTTATAAAAAGGAGCAAATAATTATGAAAGAGCATCTGGAAAACCTTAGAGCCGAGGCTCTGAGCGCACTGGAGCAGGCTGCAAGCGCCGAAGAGCTGGAGGCTCTGCGTATCCGGCTGCTGGGCAAGAAGGGTGAGCTGACCGCCATCCTCAAGCAGATGGGTAAGCTCTCTGCCGAGGAGCGTCCTGTTATGGGACAGATCGCCAATGCCGTCCGCGCTGATATTGAGGCCAAGCTGGAGCAGTGCAAGGATAAGCTTGAAAAGGCTGCCCTCAATGCCAGACTGGAGGCTGAAGCGCTGGACGTCACCGTGCCCGGTACCCCTGTCCGCCTGGGCCACCGTCATCCTATGAATGTCTCTCTGGAAGAGCTTAAGAATATCTTTATCGGCATGGGCTTCGCTGTTGACGAAGGCAATGAGATCGAATTGTCCTCCTATAACTTCGACCGCCTGAATACCGATGAAGGCCATCCTGCCAGAGAGTGGACCGATACCTTCTATCTGGATGAAGAGAGCAATGTTCTTCTCCGCACCCAGACCTCTGCCATGCAGGCACACCTTATGGAGACCCGCGAGCTGCCCATCCGCTATATCGTTCCCGGTCGCTGCTACCGCAAGGACGAAGTGGATGCCACCCACAGCCCCATGTTCCACCAGATGGAGGGTCTTGTTATTGATAAGAATATCACCTTTGCCGACCTCAAGGGTGCATTGCACAACATGGCTGTGCAGCTCTACGGCCCCGGCACCGTGACCCGCTTCCGTCCCCATCACTTCCCCTTTACCGAGCCTTCCTGCGAAATGGATGTGCAGTGCCATAAGTGCGGCGGCAAGGGCTGCCCCACCTGCAAGGGCGAGGGCTGGATCGAGCTGCTGGGTGCAGGCGTCTGCAACCCTCTCATCTTCAAGTACAGCGGCATTGATCCCGAAAAGTATTCCGGCTGGGCCTTCGGCATGGGTCTGGAACGCGCTGCCCTGCAAAAGTTCAAGATCGACGATCTTCGCCTGATCTATGATAACGACGTCCGGTTCCTGGAACAGTTCTGAGAAAGGAGCGACAGATATGAATCTTAGTAGAAAATGGCTCACTGAGTTTGTTGATATTCCCATGGAGGAAATAGATGACCGCGCATTTTCCGAGGCTATGACCCTCTCCGGCTCCAAGGTGGAGTGCTTCACCGATCTGGGCGCGGAGATCAAGAATGTGGTGGTCGGTAAGATCGTCGCTATGGAGCGCCATCCCAATTCCGACCATATGTGGGTTTGCCAGATCGATGTCGGCGAAGAAGAACCCGTCCAGATTTGCACCGGCGCGTGGAATGTCCATGTGGGCGACCTGATTCCCGTGGCAAAGCATAACTCCACCCTCCCCGGCGGTGTGAAGATCACCAAGGGCAAGCTGCGCGGCGTTCCCTCTGCCGGTATGCTGTGCTCTCTGGGTGAGCTGGAGCTGGATCAGCACAATTTCCCCTATGCAACCATCCTTCCTGCCGCCATTTTGGGCGATTATCATGCCAAAGATGCGAACCGTCCCTCCATTCCTGCGGATATTTCCGAAGGATATAAGATTTTTGGCTCCACTGTCGCTGCAAAGGCGGTTTCCGTTGCCACCAAGGCATACGGCCTTTACACCTGCGAGCTGAACCTCGGCGGCGAGAGCGTTACCGTGGATACCCCCTGCGGCAACATCCATGAGGGCGACCTTGTGGCCTTCAATACCGCCAAGGGCACCATCTGCACTCTTGAAGACCTGCACGCTGAGCAGGCCGAGTTCCCCCACTGCATTGCCGACGGCATTTTCCTTCTCAATGAAGAGGGCATTGCCTGCGGCGATGACATCCGCCCCGTCATCGGCAAGGATGACCATGTGGTAGAATTCGAGATCACCCCCAACCGCTCCGACTGCCTTTCCATGATCGGTCTGGCCAGAGAAGCTGCCGTCACCTTCCAGAAGCCCCTCAAGCTGCATAAGCCCGAGGTCAAGGGCGGCTTCGGCTCCATTGCCGACATGGTGGATATTGATATTGAAGATCCCGACCTGTGCCTGCGTTATACCGCCCGCATGGTCAAGAATGTCAAGATCGGTCCCTCTCCCAAGTGGATGCGTGAGCGCATTTCCGCGATGGGTATGCGCCCGATCAATAATCTGGTGGATATCACCAATTACGTCATGATGGAATACGGCCAGCCTATGCACGCCTTTGACTTCTCCTGCGTCAACGGCGGCAAGATTGTTGTGCGTACCGCACGCGAGGGCGAGACCCTTACCACGCTTGACGGCGGCGAAAGAGCACTCAAGCCCGGCATGCTGTGCATCTGCGACGAAGATCGTCCCATCGGCCTTGCCGGTGTTATGGGCGGCGCAAACTCCGAGATCGTCGGCGATACCGACATGGTTCTCTTCGAGTCCGCCAACTTTAACGGCACCTCCATCCGCCGCACCGCTGCTGCGCTCAATATGCGTACCGATGCCTCTGCCCGCTATGAGAAGGGCCTTGACCCCATGATGACCTATGATGCGGTCAACCGTGCCTGCGAGCTGGTCGAGCTGCTGGGCTGCGGCGAGGTTGTGGACGGTGTGGTCGATGTGATCACAGCCGACACCAATCCGCTGGTCATTACGCTGGAGCCCGACCGCGTCAACCGCATTCTGGGCACCGATATTCCCCGCGAAACCATGGAAAAGATTCTCACCGATCTCGGCTTTGAGGTCGATGGCGAGAAGGTCGTCGTTCCCTCCTGGCGCCGTGATTTTGCCACCGAGTATTATCACAACGATGTTGCAGAAGAGGTTGCACGCTTCTACGGCTTCAATAACATCCCCTCCACGCTGATGGATCAGGCCTCCACCACCCAGGGCGGCTATACCAAGCGTCAGCTTGCCGAGCGCTTCATGGGCGATATCTGCCGCATGGCAGGCTTTGATGAGATCATCACCTATTCCTTCTTCAGCCCGAGCAATTTCGACAAGATCATGCTCCCCGCCGATTCTCCCCTGCGCGATGCCATCCGCATTCTCAATCCGCTGGGCGAGGATACCTCCGCCATGCGCACCACGACACTGCCCTCCATGCTGGAGGTTCTGGCCAGAAACTATAACTACCGCAATAAGAATGTCCGCCTGTATGAGCTGGGCCGCACCTACTTCAAGCGCGAGAACGATCCTCTGGCCGATGAGCCCATCGTGCTGACCCTCGGCGCCTATGGCAGCGATATGGACTTCTTCGCGCTCAAGGGCATTGTCCAGGCACTTCTGGGCGCATTCCGCATTCCCGGCCTTCGCTATGTTGCGGAAAAGGAGAATTCTGCTTATCATCCCGGCCGCTGCGCCAAGGTTTATGCCGGAGACCGCCTGATCGGTACCTTCGGTCAGGTGCATCCGCTGGTTGTTCAGAACTTCAGCGCTGACGGCGAAATGTATACCGCTGAGCTTTCCGTAGACGCGATCTTCGACTGCCAGGGTGATACCCCGCTTTATGCTCCGCTGCCCCGCTTCCCCGCAGTCAGCCGCGACCTCGCCGTGGTGTGCGATGAAGCCATCACGGTCGGTGCACTTGAGGATTGCATCGCCAAGGCCGCAGGCAGCGCGCTGTCCGGCGTTGCACTGTTTGATATCTACCGCGGCACCGGCATCCCCGAGGGAAAGAAGAGCGTTGCGTTCAATCTCGAATTCCGCGCCGCTGACCGCACCCTTACCGTGGGTGAGGTCGATGAACTGGTCGGAAAGATCCTTGAAGCCCTCAAAGAGCTGGGTGCAGTTCTGAGATAAGCCGTTATTATTCAAACGCCCGGAAAAGCTGACCTGCTGGCCGGCTTTCGGGCGTTTGTTCCGCAAGATAGAGCGTAAAACGGCACCGAATGAAAAAACTTCTTTCATTGTTTTCTGTTTTCGACTTTACATCTTCGGCAAATTATTATATTATATATGAGAAGGAGGCCGATGTTATGGATGATGCAACCATCAAATTTGTTGTTCCAGATGATTCTGCGGATGAAATGAAGCGTGTCTTAAAGGCAGTGTACGCATCTCTGAGCGAAAAGGGTTACAATCCCATCAATCAGATCGTCGGCTACCTGCTCTCCGAGGACCCTACCTATATCACCAACTACAAAAACGCCCGCAGCCTGATCTGCAAGATCGACCGGGATGACCTGCTCCATGAGCTGGTTCGTCACTACCTGTTCGATGAATAACCGCAAAACGGAGGCCTTCGAGCCTCCGTTTTAAATCACAATTTCATATGGATCCCCGTCCTTTCCCATCCAATTCTCCCACGCGATTGAACCAATTGTTACAATGGCGAAAACAAAAGTTACAATTTGTAATTTTTATGTCGCCAAACTGTTGACAAATCGGCAAGTATGTGTTACAATTTGGTTACATTTTGATCAGGAGGTATTTCATGTCTGAGAAAAATGAAGGCCTGACCTACAAAGGGCATCCCCTGATGCGGCTGGGCAACATCATCTACTACGGCTCCATGGCAGACTCCCATATCGTGATGCTGCAAATTCTGGAGAGCAAAAAGATGGACGATCTTGATTTGGCTACGAAGGTTTCGGTTCAGCTCCAGCTGACCGACCCCAGCGTAAAATCCAGAGATCGTATCGTTAAAAAGAGTGAAAAAGACGGCTTCTACACGGCATTGGATGTGGGCTGTGTGTGGCTTGAACGTGCGCTGAACAAATAAGCGCAAGGACGGAGGATACATATGAAACGCATTTATAAATGGATCACCCTGCTGGCTATGCTGGTGGTTATGCTTGCCACGATGACGGTATTTGCCAACGCTACGGAACTCAAGACCGGCATCGGTATCGTTACCGCTTCTTCCGGCCTGCGGCTGAGAGCTTCTGCTTCAACCAGCGCCAAGGTTATCAACACCGCCGACTGCGGCGACAATGTCGTGATCATCCGCCGTAAAGGCGACTGGTATCTGGTTGATTACAATCTGGATATCGGTTACATGAGCGCTGACTACATTCAGGTCAAGGAACGCGAAAATGTTGAGCTGGGTTACGGCTCTGTGAATCCCTACCTTGCCAACCTGAGAAGCGGCCCCGACACTTCCTATTCTACCGTTGCAAAGGCTTCCGGCTCTGATAAGGTTTTCATCTTCGGCTTTAATTGCGGCTGGTACAAGGTAAAGTACAGCGGCAAAGTCGGCTATATCCGCTCTGATCTGGTTACCCTCACCGAAAAGCCCTACTGCAACAGCGGCTACAGCGCTACCGGCGGCTCTTCTTCCGGCAGCTCCTCTTCCAGCAGCTCTTCTTCCAGCAGCCTGGGCGACCAGATCGCTGCCACCGCCAAGAAGTACATCGGCTGCGGCTATGTCTTCGGCGGCACCGGCCCCAGCTCCTTTGACTGCTCCGGCTTTACCCAGTACATCTGCAAGCTCAACGGCATCAGCATCAACCGCACTGCCGATGTCCAGCTGAACAACGGCTACTCTGTTTCCTATTCCGATCTTCGCCCCGGCGATCTGGTGTTCTTTGCTCACACCTATAACACCTCTGCCGCGGCATCTCATGTCGGCATCTACATCGGCGATGGCAAGTTTGTCCATGCCGCCAACTCCTCTGATGGCGTAAAGACCTCCAGCCTGAGCGAAGAATACTACTCCAGCCGCTATGTCGGCGCAAGACGCGTGGCATAATCGGAATAAAAATTGAATCCATCAAATCAGAACCTGCTGCTAATTTGCAGCGGGTTCTTTTTTTGCCTGACGGGCATGATTTTCAAGCATTATTTCGCTGCAAAAGAATGGGAAAGACTTACAATGAAAAAATATCATGGAAAAATTAGACATAGTACTTGACAAAAACGGTAAAAAATTGTACTATCAATTCGATATTACATGACTTAATACGACAAAAAAATGCTTATTCAATTATTTCTGCCTTGGCGGCTGAAAAATATTGTCGATATCCCGGCAATTTTATGCGTATTTATTTGATTGCGTCTCGTATTTTTTTTGCTTAGAGATGCATCAATATAAAGATAAAAAATGAAATCTGTACCCAATTATCTACGTCCATCCACCGTTGTAGGTGACGAACACCTACCTGTGCTTATTGAAGCATTGTGTGAGAAAGAAAAAATGGAGGCTATTATGAAACGGATTTCGCGGACCATTTCCATCCTGCTTTGTCTGGCCATGCTCATTGGTATGCTGCCGACGCTGTCTTTTGCGGCAGAGGCGCAGACAAGCTACCAGCTGGCAAGCGCACCCCAGATCGGCAAGACCTATGTCATTGTCGCGCAGGGTCAGTTTGCGCTCAACAATTCCACCGTCACCCTCAATCGACAGTCTTCGCTGGGTGCCACTTCTGTTACGATCAGCAATGGCATGATTACCAGCAATGTCACATCGTCCATGCTCTGGACCATCCGCGCTGCCGATGCTGCCAGCGTTGCGGCTTCTTACGATGGACAGCCTCAGTATTTCGTTCTCGATCAGAGCGGCAAGTACCTCAGCCGCCGTTCCTCCGGTTCCTCCGGCACGGCGCCCCTGTCTGTCGGTGCTTTTGATTCTGCCAAGCCGCATTACAGCACCTGGTCCTTTGCTGTGCGCGGTGCCGCTGCAAATACCTATACGATGTATGTCAACAGCAGTTCGGGAAGCGACTATCTTTTCGCTATGAACGGCGAAACGGGCGGATTTAACTGCCCCGGTACTTCTCAAACCAATTTTGATCCGCAGACCTATCAGGATGCGATTACCTTCTATGAAATGGTTATCGATAGCGGCTGCGATCACAGCTATAGCGCTGTTGTCACCCCCGCGACCTGCACCGCCGACGGCTATACCACCTATACCTGCTCCCTGTGCGGTGACAGCTATCAGGCAGATGCCGTTTCTGCACTGGGACACAGCTGGGATGACGGTGTCATTTCCGTCCAGCCCTCCGCAGCTGCAGCCGGCCTTCTGACCTATACCTGCGGAAGCTGCGGTGAGACCAAAACCGAAGTTCTTCCCCGCATTGGTGCGGACGATGACAGCTACGATATCGTCTTCATGTCCGACCTCCACAATGGCGTGGGCGGCTATAAGGGCCTCAAGCAGATGATGAGTGAGCTCAAGAACGAAGGGCTCAACCCCAAGGTTCTTTCTCACGGCGGCGACTATGTAGAAGACGACAAGGGCGGTCAGGTGGACTGGCAGACCCAGGTTTATGATGTCATTCACGGCACGGAAATTCAGACCTTCCCCGGCGTGGCTACGGCTTACACCATGGGCAATCATGACTGGGAGGACGGCACCTTCGGCGGAACCACCAATAAAGAGGCAGCCTTCCAAGCCATGTTCGGCTACGCCCGCGCAGGCCTTGCGTATGCCGATGATGAATTCGAAATCTATATGATCGGCGCCCAGAACAAGACCGGCTCCGGCGGCGGCGGTGAGGGCTTCACCACGACGGATATCAATGCCTTTGATTCCTATCTTGCCTCCAAGCAGGGCAGCGGAAAGGTCATCTTCCTCCAGACCCACTGGCCCGCACACAGCTCCTACAACTTCAAGCAGCGCGTGGTTACCAATTCTGACCTTCTCATTGATGTCATGAATAAGTACGCTGACGATATGGATCTGGTCTGGATCTGGGGTCATAACCACTATGAGGATGATATGCGCTTTAGCATCCTCCTGCCCGGTGACCAGATTCTCTACAAGGCCGACACCACCGGCTCCACTTGGGGCAATCCCCGCAACCCCAAGTATAAGACCATTAAGTTTACCTATGCCAACTGCGGCTGCATGAACGATATGTGGTACCTCCAGACCGGCCGCAACAATACCAGCGCACCCGACTGGCGCGGTCCTTCTGCCTGCCTCTCTACCGCTGTTACCGGCAGCCAGATTATTTTCAATTATAACCGTATTCAGAAGGTCAATAATCAGTGGGTTTACTCCCATGATGCGACCAATGTCATCAATAATCATAATGTTACCCTCAACCATCCTGCCCATGTTACCATAGACAGAAAGGCGCCCGCCCATACGCATTCCTACAGCGCCGTTGTGACGGCTCCTACCTGCACGGCACAGGGCTATACCACCTACACCTGCACCGCCTGCGGCGAAAGCTATCAGGACAGCTTCGTTCCTGCGCTGGGTCATACCTATGGCGCCGGTGTTGTGACGGCTCCTACCTGCCAGCATGGCGGTTACACCACCCATACCTGCACCGTCTGCGGCGAGAGCTATCAGGATCAGCTTGTTCCTGCGGCGGAGCATACGCCCGATGCCGGTGTTGTGACGGCTCCTACCTGCCAGCATGGCGGCTACACTACCTATACCTGCACCGTCTGCGGTGAGAGCTATCAGGATGAGCTTGTTCCTGCGGCAGAGCATACGCCCAATGCCGGTGTTGTCACGGCTCCTACCTGCACAGAACAGGGCTATACCACTTACACCTGCAAGGTCTGCGGGAAAACCTATCAGGATCGCTTTGTTCCTGCAACGGGTCATACCTATGATGCCGGAGTTGTGACCGTGCCTACCTGTCAGGCAGGCGGCTATACCACCTACACCTGCACCGCTTGCGGCAGCAGCTATCAGGCAAACCAGACCGGGATCGCCCAGCATCACTATGTTGACGGCTTCTGCACCATGTGCGGCGCACAGGATCCTGCAACGATTCAGGATGCCGATCATTCTTTCAGCATTGATTTCACGAAGACGGCATCTGCCGGAAGCTTCCAGGTCGTCAATCAGGCTTCCACCAGCATCCGCGCAGGCGAAGGCCTGTACATGATCACCACCAAGAATGCCTTCGAGCCTGCCAACGGTCAGCTCTCCGGCACGGCTGCTACCACGCCGAAGGATCTGGTGCTCGTCCCCGTAGAAGGTGACTGGGAAGCAACTCTGAAATTCACCTTTAAGACCAACAATGCTTCCAACGGATATTATCAGTTCTTCGGCTTCTATGCCATGCAGGACTATCAGAACTGCGCCGGTATTCGCGGTGGCAACAATGCCATGCAGAACTTCCTGCGCAAGAACGGCACCATTACTGCCGATTCCAGCAATCTGAATTCCGCTCCGGGCCTGTCCACCAATAACGGGACCTATTGGTACCGCATTGTGAAGGAGGGCACCACCTACACCTGCTACCGTTCCTCTGACGGCGTGAAATTCACCCAGATGTTCTCCTATGCCAACACTGGCATTGAGGCAAAGAATCTGGCAATTGATGCCTACACCGGCATGACCACCGGCTATGTGTTCATGGTGAAGTCTCTGGATGTGGTGGACACCTCGGTATGCAATCATGAAACTATGCGTACCGTTGTGACCGCGCCCACCTGCACCTCCGGCGGCTATACTACCCACGTCTGCGCCAACTGCGGCTATGCCTACCGCACCGATCTGGTCGCTGCCCTGGGGCATGATTACCGCGCCGTTGTGACGGCACCCACCTGCACCGCACAGGGCTGCACCACCTATACCTGCTCCCACTGCGGCGACAGCTATGCTGCTGACTATGTAGCAGCTGCCGGACATCAGTATGTGGATAAAGTCACGGCGCCTACCTGCACCACGGACGGCTATACCACGCATACCTGCGCTGTCTGCGGCAACAGATTCACCGACAGTCTGGTGAAAGCTTCCGGCCATGATTACGAAGCAGTGGTAACTCCTGCTACCTGCACCAAAGACGGCTATACCACTTACACCTGTTCTGCTTGCGGCGATACCTATACCGCTGACGTGGTTGCAGCGCCCGGCCATGCATACGAAGCAGTAGTAACTCCTGTAACCTGCCTCACGGATGGCTTTACTACCTATACCTGTTCCATTTGCGGCAAAACCTATGTTGCAGATGAAATTGCAGCACCCGGCCATGACTACAAAGCTGTGGTAACGCCTGCTACCTGCCTCACGGATGGCTTTACGACCTATACCTGTTCCGCCTGCGGCGATACCTACACTGCTGACGTGGTAGCAGCCCCCGGCCATGCATACGAAGCAGTGGTAACTCCTGTAACCTGCCTCACCGATGGCTTTACGACTTACACCTGCACCGCTTGCGGCGAAAGCTATGTTGCAGACAAGATCGTTGCTACCGGCCATAAGTATGTGGATGAAGTCACGGCTCCCACCTGCACCACAGATGGCTACACGACCCATACCTGCGCTGTCTGCGGCAACAGATTCACCGACAGTCTGGTGAAAGCTCCCGGCCATTCTTATGAAGCTGTGGTAACACCTGCTACCTGCCTCACGGATGGCTATACCACTTACACCTGCTCTGCTTGCGGCGAAAGCTATGTTGCCGATGAAGTAGCAGCCCTTGGCCATACTTATGAAGCTGTAGTAACTCCTGCTACCTGCACCGAAGACGGTTATACCACTTATACCTGTGCTGCTTGCGGCGAAAGCTATGTTGCCGATGAAGTTGCAGCTCCCGGTCATGCTTATGAAGCTGTAGTAACACCTGCTACCTGCCTCGCCGATGGCTTTACCACTTACACTTGCGCCCTCTGCGGTGATAGCTACGTTGCAGACAGAATTGTCGCCACCGGCCATAAGTATGTGGATGAAGTTACGGCTCCCACCTGCACCACCGATGGTTACACGACCCATACCTGCGCCCTCTGCGGCAACAGATTTACCGACACTCTGGTTGAAGCGCTGGGTCATGACTATGCTGCCGAAGTAACCGCTGCTACCTGCACCGAAGACGGCTGCACCACCTAT
>JAZQOW010000042.1:0-22584 GCA_045628065.1 Faecousia sp. | reverse complement strand
GTTTTCTGTTGACAGCACGATAGTTTTTTAGTATAATCATCCTTGCCGTTCGAGGGAGCGGCAAGGACGGGAGCATAGCTCAGCTGGTTAGAGCACCTGCCTTACAAGCAGGGGGTCACAGGTTCGAGCCCTGTACTTTCCACCATATATGGCCCGGTGGTGCAGTCGGTTAGCACGCCAGCCTGTCACGCTGGAGGTCGACAGTTCGAGTCTGTTCCGGGTCGCCATGTAATTGGGGTGATTTCATATCACCCCATACATATGCCTCTGTAGCTCAGTAGGTAGAGCAGCGGACTGAAAATCCGCGTGTCGTTGGTTCAATTCCGACCGGAGGCACCAATTCTGCGGGTGTAGCTCATCCGGTAGAGCGCCACCTTGCCAAGGTGGAGGTAGCGAGTTCGAGCCTCGTCACCCGCTCCAAACAAATAAGGAACGCGTTTTGCGTTCCTTATTTCATACGGTGCCATGGCCAAGTGGTAAGGCAAAGGTCTGCAAAACCTTCATTCCCCAGTTCAAATCTGGGTGGCACCTCCAAAAATCCCTCGAACGAAAGTGAGAGGGATTTTCTCTATTCACCTTTCACTTTTCACTTTTCACTGAACTGCATTTAACTGACTTTCAAAGTGAATAGTGAAGAGTGAAGAGTGAATAGTTAATGTGTTCGCTTCGCTCACGATTAAAAATGGAGGCAGATATGATGGATAGTCCGCTGATTGTTAAATCAAAAGCTTTTGCGCTTCGTATTATCAAAATATGTAATGAAATTAAAATGTCAAAGCACGAAAGTATTATAACAAATCAACTTGTCCGTTCGGGGACAAGTATTGGCGCAAATATCCGGGAGGCATCCTATGCTCATAGCAGGTCTGATTTTATTGCCAAAATGCAAATTTCATTGAAGGAATGCTCTGAGAGTGAGTACTGGATTGAACTACTTATCGAAAGCGGATATTATAATGATAATTCGGTACTAAACGAATGTGTTGAGCTGAAAAGGATGCTTATTTCTTCGATCAATACGGCAAAGTCGAAACAGTAATTCTTTGACACTCTAGCGAAGGCGAATAGAGAATAGTGTATAGTTAATAGTGAATAGTGAATAGTTAATGTGTTCGCTTTGCTCACGATATAAAGGATTCTTTTTCTGAAATTATTGAAGTTACGCATAAAGACATTCTCTGCTTTCTTGGTGTAGGGGTACATTCATTGCAAAGGAAATTATCTCTATGCTCTGCCTTATTATATGGACTTGGACAGAAAGGTCTATAGTTCCCATTTCTACTATACAAATTTCAGTTGCCGTTTCTGTATAGCTGTGGTAAAATCATTGTAGAATATTATCAAGGAGGGGAGCTTATGCGATATTCTGTTAACGAAATCAAAGCAATTGTATCGGTTCTTGCTCGTCAGTATGGCGCTGACAGAGTCTATCTGTTTGGCTCCTACGCCCGGGGCGATGCAAATGCCGACAGTGACATCGATCTTCGGATCGACAAAGGTTCTATTCGCGGCCTGCAGCTGGGCGGCCTTGCTGCCGATCTGGAAGATGCATTTGGTATGTCCGTTGACCTGGTCCCTACAGGCAGTCTGGACAAGAATTTTCTGAAATCTATTTCTGCGGATGAGGTGCTGCTGTATGAAGCCTCTTGATCGAAATATCAGCATTCTGGAGCATATTGTCAATTACTGCGACCAGCTTGAAGAAACTATCCAGCGCTTTGGCAACAGCTACGTTGTTTTTTTCTAAAGATGCCATCTACCGAAATGCAGCCGCTATGTGTGTGTTGCAGATCGGCGAGCTTGCCGGAAAGCTGACAGATGACTTCCGGGCAGAGCATCCCGGCGCTCCCTGGCGGCAAATCAAAGGTATGCGAAATATCGTCGCCCATAGCTATGGCACTGTTGATCCCGAAACCACTTGGGAGATTTTGGTGGAGGATATCCCTGCGCTAAGCTTATATTGTGTTGGCATCATCGAAGATTCCCAAGCACAAAAATAAGGCGATATGTCAATCGCTGGGGCAGAGATAAAAAGAAATAGTATCAGATCGTGTCGGAGGAAATGCTCCGGCACGATTTTTTTGTACCGCAGAAAAGGCTTCTGTTTCTTAGATTATTGAACTCACGCATACCGAAGCAGACACGTTTCAACATTTTTGTTTTGGTGCTACAACCCTCTGCAAAGGCATTTGACCAACGATCCATTTCTTCTATTATATACAACCTGTTAATCCCTGGCATCGTTTTTCTGGCAATAAAAAATATTTGATTTCTCTTGACAAGCGACCAAGTGGTCGCTATAATAATGTTTGCGACCAAATGGTCGCTTTATGTTGTTTGTGGAGGTCACTATGGGCAAGGAAACGAAAGACAGAATTCTGGACGAAGCGCTCGTAAGCTTTGTGGAAAACGGGTTCAAGGGTACGAATCTTCGTGATTTTGCATCAGGCATGGGGTTAAGCAAATCTGCCCTGTACAGTCATTACGAAAGCAAAGAAGCGATCTGGAACGCATTGGTTGACAAGATGGAAGCATATTACAGGGAGCGCTTTGGTTCAACGGAGCATATGCCGGAAATTCCGCAAACCGTTGATGCGTTTTATTCCCTTGCCATGCAGATGGTGAATTTTACGATTCATGATGAGAAAATCATCCTGACCCGGAAGCTGCTTATGACAGAGCAGTTCCATGATGATCGTGTGAGAAAGCTGGCAACCGAGCATTTTATGAACGGGACAAAGGCAATATTCCAGATAATCCTTGAAAAAATGATGGAAAACGGAATCATTAAGAAAGATGATCCGGATATGCTTGCGTTTGTTTTCACTTCTCCTATCACTTTGCTTATCCATTACTGCGACCGCGAGCCTGAAAAGGAGCCGATGATCATGCGGCAGATCGAAGCGTATGTAAAGCATTTTATCAAGATGTATGGGTGTCCTTGTCCATGATTGATAAAGCATGATCAAGTATGATGAAGCATAAATATTTTCTCTGATTTGAAGAAATAGAGATAGAGAACAAAGAAGGGAAATAATCATGAAAGATGGATTTATTGTACCGCCTGACCATGTGAATTTTCAGGCGAAAAGATTATTCGGTCCCATGGGGCGTATTATAGACGGTTCCATAGCCTATATTACTTTGAAAGGCGGAGGACCGCTTGAACAGCATACGCATGAACACGATCACCTGTTTATTGTTGTGAAGGGTGAGGCGGTGGTATTCGCCGAAAACAGAAAAGTTATTATTCACGAGAATGAATCCTATCTCGTAAAGGGTAGTATCCCACATTCTGTATGGAGTAATCTGGATGGGGAAACGATCATGATCGGCATATCAGTTCAATAAAGGAAAAATGGAACACTACCCGTAAACATATAATGAAACATATTTCTGCAAATCGAAAAGGAATAAAATAAATGAAGAATAAGAAACCGTATTACATTTTAGGAACCTTTCTTTGCCTGCTCGCGGCTGTATTTGTCATCATTGCTCTGACGCATCCTGAATGCAGTTTCCCGTGGCCGAACTGGGTGAGCTGCACCATGTACGGCCTGTATGCGGTTTACACAGTTCTCGTTTTCCTTATGCCGCGCTTCAAGGGTGTCAGTCTTGCCGCCTGTGCAATTCTGGCTGTACAGTTTATCGCACTTTCTTTTATAGTACTGTCAATCGGATGCCAGTTTACAACAGGCGAGACGAACTGGTATCTGCCGATGGGGCTTGCTCTTACCTGCGCAGCAAACTTTACCAATCTTGCATTGCAGAAAAGGAGGAGCAAAACAACATGATAAAAGCAATCGTATATCAGTCCCAAACCGGACACACAAAACAATATGCGGAAATTTTCGGCGAAAAAGCGAATCTGCCCGTTTACGAATTAAATGATGCCGCGAAGGAATTACAAAGAGAAACCGAAATCATCTATCTCGGCTGGCTCATGGCGGGTACCGTTCAAGGGTATAAAAAAGCAGCAAAACGCTTTGCCGTCAAAGCCGTATGCGGTGTCGGAATGTCCGGCGGCGATACGCAGCTGGCTGATATGAGGAAAGCAAATCAGCTTTCAGACACTATGCCCGTTTTTTACTTGCAGGGCGGCTTTGAACTCCAAAAGCTTCACGGGCTCCATAAGCTGATGATGAAGACGATGAAAGCAACCGTCGGAAAAGGGCTTTCTGACAAGCAGAACAGAACGCCGGAGGAAGATGCCATGCTTGATCTTCTGCTCCATGGCGGCAATTTGGTATCAGCCGATCACTTGTCCCAAGTATTGGCGTGGTACGGTGAACAATAATATACAAAAAGAAAGAGGAAATAAATCATGCTGAGAATTGAGCATTTAACAAAAAAATACGGGGATAAAAAAGCGGTGGATGATCTCTGCCTTCATATTCATCCCGGCGAAATCTACGGTTTTATCGGACACAACGGTGCAGGCAAAACAACAACGCTGAAAAGCATTGTGGGCATTCTTGCCTTTGATGAGGGCGTTATTACGGTTGACGGCGAATCCATCAAGGAGAAACCGCTGAAATGCAAGCAGATGCTTGCCTACATACCGGATAACCCCGACCTCTACGATTATATGACCGGCATGAAATATCTGAATTTCATTGCGGATATTTTTGAGATCCCGTCAGAGATACGCAAGGAACGTATTGAAAAGTACGCGGCAGCCTTTGAACTGACGGATGATCTCGCACAACCGATTTCGGCCTACTCCCACGGTATGAAGCAGAAGCTTGCCATTATTGCCGCGTGGATTCACAGCCCGAAGCTGATCCTCATGGACGAGCCGTTTGTTGGGCTTGATCCGAAGGCATCCCATATTCTCAAGCAGATGATGCACGAGCACTGTGAAAACGGTGGTGCCATCTTCTTCTCGACCCATGTTCTTGAGGTCGCGGAAAAGCTCTGCGACAAGGTCGCGATCATAAAAAGCGGCAAGCTGATCAAATCCGGCACGATGGAAGAGGTTAAGGGTGATGAAAGCCTTGAGGAAGTATTTCTTGAGCTTGGCGAGAGCGAGGCGTAAATCATGCTGAAGACACTGATCAAAAAGCAACTGCTGGAGATATGGCAGGGATATTTTATCGATAGAAAAACGGGAAAAGCTCGCACGAAAAAAGGAATCATACTGTTCTTTCTGCTGCTCGGCGTGTTATTTCTCGGACTTGGTTTTGCATTTTATGCTATGGCAGGAGGAATCGGCGGAGCCATACTCGGCAACGGCTTCAACTGGCTGTATTTTGCACTGATGGGACTTTTGGCAATGGCACTCGGCGTGTTCGGCAGTGTTTTTAACACCTATGCAGGCGTCTATCTGCCTACGGACAACGAGCTGCTTTTGTCCCTTCCGATCCCCGAAAAAACGCTGCTTTTCGCAAGACTCACCGGGGTTTATCTTACAAGCCTGATGTACAGTGCCTGGGTATGGATTCCGGTCATGATCGCTTATTGGGTCATGGTGCCTTTAAACGCGCTGAATGTCGTGTTCCCGGTTTTGATGACATTCGTTATCGCGCTGTTTGTTACGGTTCTGTCCTGCATCCTCGGATGGGTGGTGGCGCTGATCGCATCAAAAGCGAAAGGAAAAAGCTTTGTTACGCTATTCCTGAGTATTGCGGTTTTTGTCCTTTATTATTATGTGTATTTCAAGATCGTGGGCTCAATCAGTGAGATTTTGAGCCATATCGCAGAGCTCGGAGATACCGTGAAGTCCTGGCTTCATTATTCTTATCTGCTCGGCAAAGCCTCCGACGGGGATATCCTTTCCATGCTGCTTGTCACAGGGATTACGCTTGTACTTGCAGGACTTTGTTTCCTTGTGCTTTCAAAAACATTTATGAAACTGTCTACCGTTAGCGTGAACGGCAGTAAAAAGAAAAAGGTAATCGCGGATTATACGAAAAAACCGGTCAAGACGGCACTTCTGGGTCGTGAATACAAGCATTTTACGTCTGTTTCCACATGGATGCTCAACGGCGGCTTCGGTTTGCTGATGCTGCCGATCGGCGCAGCTGTGCTCCTTGTCAAAAGCGGAGCAATCAGAGAGGTCCTTCCGGCAATTGCTGCTGAGATTCCCGAACTCTATGCGCTGCTCCCTGTTGTATTCCCTGCGGCAGTGTGTCTGATCCTGTCTGCTAATGCCATTTTGCCCGTTTCCGTATCCATGGAGGGAAAAACGCTCTGGCAGCTTCAGTCTCTTCCGCTTGATCCGTGGGAAATACTTCATGCAAAGGAAAACATGTCTGTTCAGTTAAATCTGTACCCGGCCATCTTCTTTGTATTGGTCAGCGGCACGGTACTGCGGTTTAACTGGTGGGAAACAGCGCTCATCTGTGCTGCTGTGTGGTTCTATATTTGGGCGTTTTCCGACTTCGGCTTATTCCTGAATTTGAAAATGCCGAACTTCAGCTGGACAAATGTGGCATCCGTTACAAAGCAAAGCATGCCGGTCGTGATCAGCTTGTTCGGTGGTTGGGCCTTCTGCGCTTTGCTGGGATTTGGCGCTGCCTTCCTCGCAATGGTCATTCCCGTCTGGGCTGTGCTCTGCACCTACATTCTTTTGTTCCTGATCCTGTGGCTTGTGCTTCATATCTGGCTGAAAAAGAAAGGAACGGAAATTTTTGCATCGCTGTAATTTGTCAATAAGGATAGGTTAATAAACATGAAAGACATATTAGACTTTTTGTCTGCGGCACTGCCGTGGATTTGCATAGGGCTGTTGCTTGCCATATTCTTTGCGCAGAGTGCCCGAAAGAAAAAGAAAAATAAAAAGAATGAGAACTACAGTACCGAAGGAATGGCTTTGGGAATGTGCTTCGGTGTGGCAATCGGTACCTCTCTCGGCAATAATACAGGTATCGGACTCTCGCTTGGAATGCTGGCTGGGTTTGTCATCGGTTCTTTCATCGAGAAAAAGAAGAACGATGACGAAGAATGACATGAAAAAGTCAAATAAGAATATCGTACTGTTTTTGTTGCTGGTTGTCGGCTTATGGGCTTTCTGCTTTGTAACGCTGAAGCTTTTGCTTATGCCGTATTCTGTTGCCTATACGGAGTCCGGGAAAATGACGGCGGGATATTTCTGCTATGCGGCAATCGGACTGCTTTTTTCAACACCGGCTCCTTTTATAGCTGTAGTGGTCATCGCTTTATTTAAAGAGCGAATCGGGCTGAAGAACTTCTTTGGATGGATTTTCCAAACAGAGAACAAACTGCAAACCTTTCTTTTGACCGGTGGATTGTGCCTCCTGGCATTGCTGTTTGCGCTCATAAACGGCACACCCAACGGTTCCCCGTGGGTTATGCTCCCACTTGGATTCTTGATTATGATACCGTTTGTCGGAATAGCAGAGGAAACCGGCTGGCGCGGTTTTTTGCAGCCGGCATTTGAGGAACGAATGAAATTTCCCTTTTCCGTACTTCTGACAGCGGCGATCTGGTATGTCTGGCATCTTGACCTGTGGCTTGACCCGACTTCCAACCATTACGGCGACAGTCTCATTGGCTTTGGAATCACAATTTTTATTTGGGCGTTTGCATTGGCGGCACTTTATAAAGCCACAAAAAGTGTGATCGCCTGCGCGGTTTATCATTCCTTTATGGATGCGATCGGGGCGGTTTATGATTGGAATCTTCTGTTTGATGCGTTTCCGGGGAACGCGATAACAAATATATACCGTATGATCTGGCTGGGTCTGTCTGTTGCCCTGTGGATATGGGCAGACAGAAATGACCAAAGGAATAAGACTGTTGACAGGGTTTCCAATATGAGAGGTAAGACAGCATGATTCAAAAGGACTACATATATTCAAATGCAAAGCTGCATTATACGCTTGTTCCGGGCGATTCCGATATGTCACTTGTTCTGATTCACGGTCAGTGTATGTGCGGTTTGGATTATGAAAAGGTCACGGAGAAGCTGTGCGAGAGCTATACGCTTTATCTGATCGACTGCTTTGGACACGGAGAGAGTGAAAAAGCGCCGGAGCTGTACCGCTGCAGGATCATCGGAGACGCAATTGCGGATTTCATTCGCAATGAAATTGGCAAGCCCTGTATTGTAAGCGGGCATTCCTCCGGAGGAATTCTTGCGGCGTATGTGGCCGGTGTGATCCCGGAACTTGTAAAAGGCGTCATGCTGGAAGACCCTCCGTTCTTTAACGTCCAGCCGGGAGAATTTGAAAACACGTTCGTATATCATGACGGCTTCAAAGTCCTACATGATTTCCTGAATCAGACAGAAGAAACCGAATACATGGTTTACAATATCGACCACGGCTATATTTTCAACTATCTCGGCAGCAAGTTTTTCGGGAAAGAATGGGCACACAAGCTCGCGGCTGAAGTGAAAGAGAAACTGAAAGCTGCACCGGGAACGATCCCAAAGGTCGAAAAGGTTGCGGAAAACTCCTTCCACGGATTTGCCTATATGGACAAATTCGATATGCTTTTCTCAGAAAGCTTTTACACCGGCGAATGGTTTGACGGTGTGAATCAGGAAAGTATTCTGAAAGCCGTCCAATGCCCCGCCGTTTATCTGAAAGCAAGGACGAAATATGGGAAAGATGGCATTCTGTGGGCGGCAAATTCGGATGAATCCGCAGAAAAAGTCATGCGCCTATTACAAAATGGAAAGAAGAAGGTCGTTCGAAGCGGACATGACATTCACTTTGAAAAACCACGTCATTTCCTGAAGGCAATGAAGCTGCTTGAAAAGATGCTATGAAAAGGAGAAAAGAATGATTGTCAGCAGCACAGCTTTTGAAAATAACGGCATGATCCCGCAAAAGCACACGGGCTTCGGAGAAGATATTTCGCCTGAACTCTTCATCGCTGATGCTCCCGAAGCTGCGGAATCTTTCGCAATTATCCTTGATGATCTGGATGTGCCGTTTAGGAAAACCTTCACCCACTGGATCATATGGAACATTCCCGTGACGGAAGTTATTCCGGAGGGATTACCCTGCGGATCGGTGATCCATGAACCGATTACTGCCTGTCAGGGTGAGGCATGGGGAAAGCACCGTTACAGAGGGCCGAAACAACCGTTTTTCATCAGGAAAAAACATCGGTATGTCTTTACTGCTTATGCTTTGGATTGTCAGCTTGATATATCGGAACAGTCCCACAAGAAGAAACTGATTGATGCGATGCGCGGTCACATATTAGCCGAAACAAGGTTGATTGGGATATTTTCGCCCCCGGCAACCGTCGGTTGACACTTTTCAAGCCCTGTTTGGTGGCATGCAACCTTAATTTGTGGCACAATAGTACCACTGAATCACAGGAGGAACATAAAAATGATCTTAGCAAATAAAATTTTCGAAGAACGAAAAAAGCTCGGGCTTTCGCAGGAAGAACTTGCGGAAAAATTATCCGTTTCAAGGCAGGCGGTCTCCAAATGGGAGAGCGCACAGTCTGTTCCCGATTTGCAGAAAATCATCCTGATGTCGGAATTGTTTTCTGTCAGCACCGACTATCTTTTGAAAGATGAAATGGAGCAGGAACAAAATCTATCGAGTGAATCCGCTAGCGACAGGACGATACGCCGCGTTTCCATGGAAGAAGCAAATGATTTTATGAAAACAGAAGCAGAACAAAGCAAGGTAATGGCGTTCGGTGTGATGCTTTGCATTCTTTGCCCCGTATTGCTTATATTCCTTGCAGGTCTTTCGGAAGCAAATATCGGAGGAATTACCGAGACTGTAGCATCTGTTATAGGTTTAGCGCAGCTTTTTATCTTTGTTACCATTGCGGTTTTTCTTTTCATTTCTTTTGCGGCTAAGACCGAACGATTCGATTATCTGCGGAAAGAACAGTTTGAAACCGCATACGGTGTATCGGGACTTGTGAAGGAGAAAAAGGAAGCTTATAAACCCATATATACCCAGTACTTATCTGCAGGCGTCGGCCTTTGCATTTTATCACCGGTTCCGCTGATCATTACCGCACTGATCAACGAGGCGGATGTTTTGGTTATATCTATGACGGCATTGCTTCTTTGCATTGTCTCGGTTGGCGTATTTATGATCGTCCGTGCTGCACTGGTTTACGAGAGCTATAAAGTACTTCTGCAGGAGGGTGAGTTCGGTAAAACAGAAAAAAGCAAAAGCAAAGCCATCGATGCCGCAAGCAGTATATATTGGTGCCTGACGACAGCGGTATATCTGGCGTGGAGTTTTATCACCAAGGACTGGAAATCCACATGGATCGTGTGGCCGGTCGCCGGTGTGCTGTTCGCTCCGTTTATTACGGTGGTGAAGCAATTGTGCGGTAAAGATAATTAAGGCGGCAGACAAAGCAGAGTTTACGCCTGATATGGCTCTTTTGACGGTCCGCTTGCGTATCCGTTTGTTGTGAAAGAGACAAAGATTGAAAGCACGGAGGACTTGGTAATGAAATTAAGTGGATTTTTGATTGTAGTAAAGGATTGCCGGAAGGCAATGAAATATTATCACGACCTCTTCGGCCTTGAAATGCTTGTAGATAATGATGGCAACATGATCCTGTCGGACGGCCTTGTCTTGCAGGAGGAAAAGTACTGGCGTACATTTTTAGGCAAAGACGTGATGCCGCAGAACAATGCCTGCGAGCTGTATTTTGAGGAAGAAAATCTGGATGCTTTTTTTGAAAAGCTGAAAACGCTCTATCCGGAAACAGAGTTTGTCAACCTGCCCACGACGCATAGTTGGGGGCAGCGTGTGGTGCGCTTTTATGATCCGGACGGCAACCTGATTGAAGTCGGAACGCCGATAGCATAAGATGCTTTTCAAAGATAGAATATTTTCGGTGAAGAATATGCTGATTGAAACAGAGAGACTGATCCTCCGCCCGTGGGATGAAGCGGAAGCGGAGAGCTTATATGAATATGCAAAGGACGACCGTGTAGGTCCCATTGCCGGATGGCCTCCCCATACAAGCGTGGAGAACAGCCGTGAGATTATCCGGACAGTGCTGTCGGAGCCCGAAACGTACGCCGTATGCTTAAAAGAGGATAACAAAGCCATCGGCAGTATCGGGCTGATGATTGGAAAAAACAGTAATCTTGCTCTGCCGGAAAACGAGGGAGAGATAGGCTACTGGATCGGCGTTCCCTTTTGGGGGCAGGGACGGATTCCCGAAGCCGTACGGGAGCTTATACGCCATGCTTTTGACGACCTTCACCTTGCGAGGCTTTGGTGCGGCTATTTTGCCGGCAACGAAAAATCAAAACGTGCGCAGGAAAAATGCGGTTTTGTCTATCATCATACAAACAAAGATATTCACTGGAAGCTGATGGATGATATCCGTACCGAGCATGTTACCTGCCTTGAAAGGCAGTATGCAAGATTGCTCCTGCCCGATGAAATCCCGGAAGCAATCGAACTGATATGGGAAGTGTTCCTCAGATTTGAAGCGCCGGTTTACAGTGAAGAAGGCATCCGAACCTTCCGCGCCTCTTTGGATGATCCGGTGCGTACCGCTTCTCTCAAGTGGTATGGCGCATTTGAAAACGGGCATCTGGTTGGGGCGCTGTGTATGAGAGCACCGCAGCACATCGGCGATTTCTTTGTGAAAGAATCGTATCAGGGAAAGGGTCACGGCAGACGGCTGTTCGAGCGTATGCAGCAGGATTATGAACTGAAAGAATTTACAGTAAATTCCTCTCCGTATGCAGTGCCGATCTATCATAAACTCGGATTCTGTGATACCGACAAGGAACAGACGGTAGACGGGTTAAGGTTTACGCCGATGGTGTGTAAAAAATAAAGAGGAAAGAACAAAATTCATGAATTGAAAAGCGAGGATTTGTGACATGAAGTTTCATTATAAACAATTGAGAAAAAAGTGCTTTTTGGTCATTACTTGTCTTATGCTTATTATGATGCTGACTGCTTGCGCAAATGCCGATTTTGTCGGCAATTCTTATAAGATCGGCAACAGCATTACCATGGAATTTCGGATCCTGAATACAACAGAAACACAGGAAATCGACTTGAAATCCGGTGACACCGTTCGATTCGACGTAACAAGAGAGTCCGGTCAGATAGACATTGCGTTTGGCATCATGGATGCCGCACCTGATTACGAGGGGAAGTCGGTGGAAACAAGCTCCTTTACCGTAACCGTCCATGAGGACGGCAGATATGTTCTGGCTGTTACCGGTGCAGGTGCGCAAGGATGCATCAAGCTGACAAAGCAAGAACAAAAATGATTTTTGCTGCCGTTGAAAAAACAAAGGCATGAGGTTGCAGGACCCATTTCGATGCTTCTGTCTGTTGGCAAGCAAATCGGGAGGTATTCCTGCCCATACCCGTTGCGCTTTTCTTTGATCTATTTCTCGCTGCAGTGCAGATACCGCGAAAAGTTTTTTCGTCCTTTTCGGCAAGGTCTTTCTCTATCTGCTCCTGTGCCGACATCTGTGCTCCGGATAACCCATAGTATCGGCTTCAATCCCTCTTGCGAAAGGCAGAGGGATTTTCCTTTTGGTACGCTTCCTCTGCATTGCGTTGGAAGGAGAAGATGTTGTATACTATTTTTCCTCCCAATATTTACTTTTTCTACATTTTGTGTTATCCTAATATGGATAATGGCACAATGGGCGTTTTCTTGCATTTCAGTGAAGCGCTCACCAGAAAGGATGATTTACTTGCATCAGGATGACAGCCAGTACGCGATTCAAATGAAGCATATTTCCAAGCGCTTTGGGTCGATTCTTGCCAATGACGATATCAATCTGGAGCTGCGCAAGGGAGAGATTTTGTCCCTTTTGGGCGAAAACGGCAGCGGCAAGACCACACTAATGAATATGCTCGGCGGAATCTATTACCCCGATGAGGGCAGCATTGCCATCAATGGGGAAGATGTAACCATTGCCTCACCTAAGGATTCTTTCCGCTATGGCATCGGCATGATCCATCAGCACTTTAAGCTGATTGATGTATTCACTGCCGCAGAGAATATTGTTCTCGGCCTGGAAGGGGAGAAGGGGAAACTGAATAAAGAGGCCATCCATAAGGTCATTCGGGAAATTTCTGACCGCTATGGCTTTGAGATCGACCCCGATCAGAAGGTTTACGACATGTCTGTCTCGCAGAAGCAGACGGTTGAAATTGTTAAGGTTCTGTACCGCGGAGCGGATATCCTGATCCTTGATGAGCCGACAGCCGTTCTGACGCCGCAGGAGACGGAAAAGCTGTTTGCCGTTATGCGCAATATGAAGGCCGATGGCAAGGCCATTATCATCATCACACATAAGCTCCATGAGGTGCTTTCCGTGTCTGACCGTGTGGCGGTTCTGCGTAAGGGTCGCTATATCGGCTGTGTGGACACCAAGGATGCAACGCAGCAGTCTCTTACGGATATGATGGTGGGTCATGCGGTTTCTCTGAACATTGACCGCCCGAAATATGATCACCCCGTTGACCGTCTGATCGTGGAGCATCTTTCTGTTAAGAGCAAGGACGGCGTACAGAAGCTTGACGATGTCAGCTTTACCGCTATGGGCGGTGAAATCTTCGGCATTGCCGGTATCGCAGGCTCCGGTCAGAAAGAGCTTCTGGAGGCCATTTCCGGCCTGCAGCTTCTGGAGGGCGATAGTAAGATTACCTATATCGATCCCGATACCGGCGCGCGGGATCTGCTCAATGATATGGATCCGCTGGATATTATCAATAAGGGCATTCGTCTGGCTTTTGTGCCGGAGGATCGCTTCGGCATGGGTCTTGTCGGCGGCATGAACATTATTGACAATGTCAAGCTCCGCAGCTACCGTAAGGGCAAGAGCATGTTTACCGATCAGAGATATCCGCGTAAACAGGCAGGCCGGATCGTGAATGATCTGGAGGTCGTCACCCCGGATATCAACCATACCCCCCTGCGCCGTCTGTCCGGCGGTAATGTCCAGAAGGTTCTGGTCGGCCGCGAGATCGCTTGCGAGCCGAAGGTTCTGATGTCTGCCTACGCAGTGCGCGGGCTGGATATCAACACGTCATATATCATCTATAATCTTCTGACAGAGCAGAAGATGAAGGGCGTTGCCGTCATTTATGTTGGCGAAGATCTGGACGTTCTTTTGGAGCTCTGTGACCGTATTCTGGTTCTTTGCGGCGGCAAGGTTTCCGGCATCGTGGATGCACGAACCGCCACCAAGGAGCAAATCGGCATGATGATGACCCAGCTGGGAGGAGGCGAACAGGATGCACAATGAACATAATGAGCCGCTGGTTCGTATTTCCAAACGTAACGACATCCCGCTTTGGAAGGGAATCGGCATTCGGCTGCTTTCTCTCCTGATGGCGCTGATCGTTTCTGCTGTTGTCATTTTTGCAATCGTGAAAATGAACCCCCTGAAGGTTTATATTTCCATGTTCAACGGTGCTTTCGGCACCAAGAAGCGTATCTGGTTCCTGCTTCGTGATATGATGGTTCTGACCTGTATCGCCATCGGTCTGGCACCGGCGTTTAAGATGCGCTTCTGGAATATCGGTGCAGAGGGCCAGATGCTGGTGGGCGGCATTGCAACGGCATTCTTCATGATTAAGTTTGCCAATAAACTGCCCACGCCGCTGCTTTTCGTTTGCATGATTCTGGGCGCCATCCTGTTCGGCGCCATTTGGGGTCTGATCCCCGGCCTTTTTAAGGCACTGCTGAATGCCAATGAGACGCTGTTTACCCTGATGCTGAATTATATCGCCATCAAGTTTACCGCTTTCTGCGTTGCCAAGTGGGAGAACCCCTATGGCTCCAACACGGTCGGCACCATCAATAAGCAGACAAAAGCGGGTTGGATCCCCAATATGTTCTCCGAGGGCTTCAATACGGACTTCGGCTGGACCGTGCTGATCGTTCTTGTGCTCGCTGTACTGATGTACTGCTATCTGCGCTATACCAAGCAGGGCTATGAAATTGCCGTTGTGGGTGATTCCAGAAATACTGCCCGTTATGCCGGTATCCGCGTCAAGAAGATTTTCATGCGTACCATGGCGCTCTCCGGTGCGATCTGCGGCTTTGCCGGTTTCCTTGCCGTATCCGCAGTCTCTCGTACCATTTCTATCAACACCGCAGGCGGCAGAGGCTTCACGGCGATTATCGTTGCATGGCTTGCCAAGATGAATCCGTTTATCATGATTCTCATTTCTGCACTGCTGACCTTCCTGGATAAGGGTGCTGTGCAGATTGCTTCGGACTTTGGCCTGAACGAATACGCATCTCAGATTGTTTGCGGCATTACCCTGTTCTTCATTCTAGGCAGCGAGTTCTTTATCAACTATAAAGTCAAGCTGCGCAGACAGAAATAAGGAGGTAAGATTATGTGGAGCTTTATTCTGTCCCTCCCCACGCTGCTTCATTCCGCAGTTATTTTCGGCACGGTCATTATGTTCGGTGCTTTGGGCGAAATCCTTGCGGAAAAGGGCGGCAACCTGAACCTTGGTGTGCCCGGCATTATGTACCTCGGTGGTATCGCCGGACTGAGTGCTACCTTCCTCTATGAAAATGTCTGGTGTGTCAATGCGGGCGTTCAGCCAAATGCTGTGATCTGCATTATTCTGTGTCTGGCAGCAAGCCTGCTGGCAGCTGCACTGGGCGGTCTGGTTTATGCGTTCCTGACCATCAGCCTGCGCACCAACCAGAATGTTACCGGTCTTACGCTGACCATCTTTGGCTCCGGTGTCGGCAACTTCTTCGGCGGCAGCCTGAATAAGCTGGCCGGCGGTGTCGGTCAGGTGTCTGTTGCAAAGACCTCTGAGGTCTTCCGTGCCTATTCCGGCGCGCTTGTTGACCGTCTGGATCAGTTGACCGGCGGCCTGAAGCTGGGCACGCTGCTGTTCTCCTATGGCTTCCTGACCTATGCGGCGCTGATTCTGGCGGTTGTTCTGTGGTTCGTCCTCAATAAGACCCGCACCGGCCTGAGCCTTCGCGCTGTTGGTGAAAACCCGGCAACTGCGGATGCAGCCGGTATCAATGTTACCAGGTACAAGTATTCTGCCACCTGCTTCGGCGCGGCCATTTCCGGCCTTGGCGGCACCTACTATGTCATGAACTATATCAGCGGCACATGGGAAAATCAGGGCACCATCGAGGCTCTGGGCTGGCTGGCTGTGGCTCTGGTCATCTTTGCTACCTGGAAGCCGCTGCGCAGCATCTGGGGTTCTTATCTGTTCGGTATGCTCTACTGGGCTTACTTCTATATCCCCAACCTGTCCCGCAGCTCTCAGGAGATTTTCAAGATGATCCCCTATGTGGTCACGATCATCGTTCTGCTGGTGGTATCCCTCCGCAGCAAGAAGGAGGACCAGCCGCCTGCTGCTCTGGGTCTGCCGTATTTCCGCGAAGAACGATAAAACCTGACAGGAAACTCTGCCTTCTCCCCCTTTACAAACCAGGAAAACACTGCTATAATAGTTGAGCAAATGCACCAGTGGCTCAATGGATAGAGCATCAGATTCCGGTTCTGAGGGTTGGGGGTTCGAGTCCCTTCTGGTGTGCCATGAATGCCCCTTCTTCGGAAGGGGCATTTTTGCATAGAAAATCAGAGAGGGGAGTGCCTTATGCATATTCCGAGCTGTGCCTCCGAAGAATTGGAGATTCTGTCCTTCCGGGAGAGCCTGTGCCGGAGTGAGAAATCCGAGGATTACGACCGGGAGCATTGGCTTTATGCGCCGGATCATTACTGCGAATACCGTTACATACTGGGCACAAAAGGGAAAAAGCCTCTGATCTGCATCGGCATTAACCCCTCCACCGCCAAGCCCGGTGACTTGGATAACACCCTGAAATCCGTAGCGCGCATTGCCGACGGCAACGGCTTTGACAGCTTCATCATGTTCAATGTCTATCCCCAGAGGGCGACCAGACCGAAGGATATGGATCTGCAATGCAACGCGCTTCTCCACCGCGAGAACATGGAAGCCTTTTCCTATATCCTCTCCCTGTCAGAAGAGCCCCCTGTCATCTGGGCGGCCTGGGGCACCATCATCGAGGAACGGGAATACCTCTCCGACTGCCTGATGGATTTCATCCGTCAGGGCGAAGCCTTCCACGCCCGCTGGGTCACTGCCGGCCAACGCTCGAAAAAAGCAGGCCATCCTCACCACCCCCTGTACCTGAAAAAGGATTCCGCACTGGATGATTTTGATGCAGCGGCATACTGCGCCGACCTTCGCAGAACAAAAAAATAGCAAAAAATGCAGCGGCCTTATTTTCGAGGTCGCTGCATTATGATTTTTTCAGAAAGCAGAGGATTTGCTGTTGAAGCCTATACCGATAATATCCGAAAGCATCTCGGGAACCACCATGCAGAGACCACCGCCGATCGAGCCTTCTGTCCATGAATGCGGCTCATAAACTGAGGAGGCTGCTTCTGCGGCCTTTCTGGCTCTATAGAAGCAGACAGATTCTTCCCGTGATTTTGTTCCCTGAATGTGCTTTTTCAGTTGATCTTACAATATTATATGATTTGAAAAGAAACGGATTTCTGATCTCCGGTGTGAAATTGTTTCCCATATTCTTCCAAAAAATGCGGCAGGAGGCAATGGGTGTGCTTGACAATCTTTCGCTGTCATGGTATCATGATTTCTGTTATTCAGCACAAAAGAAAAATGGAAAAGAGGTTATACTATGGCAAAAAAGCGAATTCTTTCCCTGCTGCTTGCGATTGTTATGATCGTCATGCTGCTGCCCACGAATGTGTTTGCGGCGATCGACGATTCTGACACGCTCCATCAGCTCCTCTTCCTGTCTGACATCCATTCCGGCACCTATGCCATAGACAAGGAAGGCATCCCCTGCTCCCAGTTCTCCAATCTCAAGTATATGCTGTCCAACCTGAAGGCCGAAGGGCTTCATCCCGAGGCCGTCACCTGCGGCGGCGACTATACCCGCGATACCTACGCCGATTATTCCGACTGGAATGAAATGTTCAATATTATCAACGGCACGATCAAGACCAATTTCCCTGACGCCAAGGCCATTTACACGATGGGCAACCACGAATGGGAAGCTGCCGCCCTCGGCAGCGGCTCCGATAAGGAAGCCCTGTTCGAGAAGGTGTTTGGTTATCCCCGCTGCGGCCTTCGTATGGAGACCGACGACTATGCCATCTACCAGATCGGCGCACAGGGCAATAACCGTCAGGGCGTGGACAAGGAAATTTTCTTTGTCCAGGATATCCAGGCGCTCGACAATTATCTTGCCACGCAGGTCGGTCAGCAGCGTGTGGTCTTCATCCAGACCCACTGGCCCATCCACAGCGGCTGGAATTTTAACTACCGCAACATCACCAACGCTGACCTGATGATCAATACACTTAACAAGTACGCCGATGACATTGATATCGTTTACTTCTGGGGCCATAACCACTATGGTGATCCCATGCGCCAGACCGTCAAAAAGCCCGGCTCCACCATCACCTACTATGCCCACCAGGGTCAGCCCAACCGTACACGCACCGCCGAGATCAACTTCACCTACGTCAGCACCGGCTGCATGAACGATATGTGGAACCTCCAGACCGGCGGCTTCAACAATGACCCCGGCCCCGGCGTGTGCTCCTTCGTTGAGATCAAGAAGGATAAGATCGTCATCAACTACCGCCACGTTGAGAATACCCTCTCTGCTAACCCCACCTATGATACCAACGCGAACTTCAAGAGCTACCGTCCTGACGAGAGCGTAGACCGCATCGACCCGCCGAGAGTCTATGAGAACCCCTCTGTTATCGAGGTACCCCTGCGCCACACCGAATTTGGCGGTGAGAAGCAGTACGTCATCAAGGTTCAGAACGGCAGAGGCGGCACCGCCTCCGCATCCGCGACCAAGTCCGCGCCCGGTCAGGAAATCGCTCTGACCGTGACCCCCAAGGACGGCTACCACTTCAAGGAGTGGCAGGTCATCGACGGCGGCGTTTCCGTCAAGGACGGCAAGTTCGTCATGCCCGAAGCAGCCGTGACCGTCAAGGCCATCTTTGAGTCCGATGCTGTGGTCACATCGACTACCTATCAGCTTGCCGACGAGATCGAGGCAGGTGAGCGCTATGTCATCGTCTCCAATGGCTACGCCCTCAAGGCGGCTTCCGTTACCGACAGCGTTGTGGCAGAGGGCAACTCGCTTGCCTCCGCAGCTGTTACCGTCGAGGATACGGAGATCACCTCCGAGGTCTCCGACGATATGCTCTGGACCTTTGCCGAGGGCTCCTCTCCCGATGCTCCCGACTATGAGGGCTACTATATCCTTGCAAATAATGGCAAGATGCTCTACCGCAACCGTCTGGGCGGCAAGAGCGCTGCGAGTCTGATCCTCTCCGATATGCCCAGCAGCGGCAGCCTGAACCGTGTGTTCTGGCTGGCTAAGGACGTGGACGAAGAAGGCACGAAGAGCCTTGTGCAGATCGGTCAGGTTGCCAATACTTCTGACTACGTCTTCTTCCTGCAGGCCTCTGCCGAGAGCTTCAATGCTCCCTGGTCCGAGCGTGCCTCCTGGGAGAGCGCCTATGCCAACTATCCCGTCAAGCTCTATAAGCTCACCGAAGCCAATGCCGGCCCCGCACTTCCCGACATCGACTTCACCGATGCTGCCGATGAGAGCAAGTTTGAAATTCTCAACAACACCAATAATAATGCCATTGTCGAAGGTACCGGCCTCAAGCTGACCTGCACCCGTCCCGCCTTTGAGACCTGCAACGATCAGAACTCCGGCGATCAGGCCACCAACCCCGAGGAGGTCGTTGCCATTCCTGTCAGCGGCGACTGGACTGCAACCCTGACCGTGGACTTCTCCACCGGCAGCGCAAACAACGGCTACTATCAGTTCTTCGGCTTCTATGCAGCCGAGGGCGAGGACTATCAGAACCTCGCAGGCATCCGCGGCGGCGACGGCGCGATGCAGAACTTCCTGCGCAAGAACGGCGCCATCACTGCCGACAGCGCCGATCTCAACTCCTCTCCCGGCTTCGCATCCGCGGGTACCTATTACCTGCGCCTGACTAAGGAGGATACCTCCTATATCTGCGAGCGCAGCAGCAACGGCGAAGAATTCACCGTGATGTTTACCTATGAGGACACCGGCATCGAGGCTGATCAGATCCTCATCGATGCCTATACCGGCATGACCGCCGGCTACGTATTCACCCTCAAGTCTCTCGAATTCGAGGGCGGCACAGCAGCTCCCGATTGTGCCCACGAGACCGAGCTTAAGGATGCCAAGGCTGCTACCTGTGTGGCAGCGGGCTACACCGGCGACGAGGTCTGCAAAAAGTGCGGCAAGACCGTCAAGAAGGGCAGCACCATCGCAGCCCTCGGTCATGATTGGGACAAGGGCGTGATCACCAAGCCCGCCACTGCCACCGAAACCGGCATCAAGACCTTCACCTGCGCCCGCTGCGGCGAGGTCAAGACTGAGGTCATCCCCATGGTCGTTCCCTCCGCGGGCGGCTATGTGCTGACTGATAAGATCGAGGCAGGCGAAAGATATGTCATCGTATCGAATGGCTACGCCCTGAACAGCAGCTCCGTCACCGACAGCGTTGTGGCTGAGGGTACGTCCCTTGGCTCCACCCCCGTCACCGTCGAGGGGGATAAGCTCACCTCCGAGGTTGCGGACAATATGCTCTGGACCTTCAAGACCGGCTCCTCTCCTGATGCTCCCGATTATGAGGGCTACTACATTTGCTCCGCCGACGGCAAGCTGCTCTACCGCAACCGTCTGGGCGGCAAGAGTGCTGCAAATCTGATCCTCTCCGATATGCCCGCCAGTGCAAACCTGAACCGTGTGTTCTGGCTGGTCAAGGATCTGGACAATTCTGCAAAGAGCCTTGTAGAGATTGGTGTGGTCTCCAACGATTCTGACTATGTCTTCTTTGTTCAGGGCTCCGGCGAGAGCTTCAATGCTCCCTGGGCGCAGCGTGCTGATTGGGAAAGCTCCTATGCGAACTACCCCGTGAAGCTCTACAAGCTTACCGCAGCAAGCGGCGAATGCACCGAGCACGACTATGTGGAATACGTCACCGAAGCTACCTGCACCGAGGCAGGCTACATCACCTACGTCTGCTCCAAGTGCGGCGACACCTATCGTGCACCTCTGGGCGGCGGTTCCATGCCCGAGGTCGTCACTGAGGTCAATGTTCCCAGCGGCCTGACCTCCAAGCGCTCCGATATGACCTATGGTAAGGTCTACAACCTCACCTATCATTCCACTGTCGCCAACCGCGACAAGAAGGTCAATGTGCAGGTTCCTGCGAACTATGACGAATCCAAGTCCTACCCCGTCCTGTACCTCCTGCACGGCATCATGGGCAGCGAGAACGACATGGTAGGTCAGGGTACTCTGATCCAGAACATGGTTGCCGACGGTCTTACCGAGGAAATGATCGTTGTCTATCCCAATATGTTCTCCGGCACCGCTGCTTCTCCCAGCGGCATCAATCAGGCAACCTGCGAGGGCTACGACAAGTTCTCCGATGAGATCGTCACAGACCTGATGCCCTTCATCAAGAAAAACTTCTCCGTCAAGGAGGGCAAGGCGAATACCGCGCTTGCCGGCTTCTCCATGGGCGGCCGCGAAACCCTCTCCATCAGCCTGTTCCATCCCGATGTGTTCGGCTATATCTGCGCCATGTCTTCCGCACCCGGCGTCATCGCAGGTAAGGATAATTTCATGACCCATCCCGGCCAGTTCAAGGAGGACGAGGTCAAGTATCCCGAGGGTCAGGCTCCCTTCATCATGATGACCTCCGGTGATAGAGACAGCGTTGTCGGCACGTTCCCGCAGGTGTATGATGAGCTCTATACCAAGAACGGCATTGACCACTACTGGTGGGTCGTCCCCGGCGCTGACCACGGCGGCGCGACCAGCAGCGGCGTCTACAATTTCTGTAAGTACGTCTTCAAGGCTGCCGGTGCCTCCGAGCCTCTCGGCCATGACTATAAGGCCGTTGTTACCGCTCCCACCTGCACCGACAAGGGCTATACCACCTACACCTGCGCCCGCTGCGGCGACAGCTACAAGGCTGACGAGGTTGCAGCTCTTGGCCATGACGTCAAGGAGACCACCGTTGCCGCTACCTGCACCGCTGCCGGTTCCGTAACCGCAAAGTGCAGCCGCTGCGATTATGAAAAGGTCACCGTCATCCCCGCACTGGGCCACGACCTTAAGGAGACCACCGTTGCTGCTACCTGCACCGAGGCTGGTTCCGTCACCGTCACCTGCGCTCGCTGCGACTATGAGACCGTCACCGAAATTGCAGCCCTCGGCCACAACTTCGTAGACGGCGAATGCACGCGCTGCGGCGAAAAGGAAGAGGTTCCCTATGTGAATCCGTTCGAGGATGTCATCGAGAACACCTTCTACTATGATGCAGTTGAGTGGGCTGTTAAGAACAACATCACCAAGGGCGTTACCGATACCCTCTTTGCTCCTGCTAAGAGTGTCACCCGCGGCCAGATCGTCACCTTCCTGTGGCGTGCCGCCGGCTGCCCCGAGGTTGAGAGCACTGCTGCATTCAACGATGTCAAGGATACCGCATTCTATGCTAAGGCAGTTGCATGGGCAGTAGAAGCAGGCATCACCAAGGGCGTTGGCAACGGCAAGTTTGCTCCT
>JAZQOW010000041.1:0-27813 GCA_045628065.1 Faecousia sp. | reverse complement strand
CTTGGTCACGCGGTAGCCGGTGCCGGTCTCCTCGGGGCTCTTGAAGTTCTTGTAGCTTTCCTTAGGCTCGGCAGTTACGGAGACGATGGCATAGCCGTCCTCCGGCTTCACGGTGAAATTCACCTGTCCGTCACCGCTGATGTCATAAAGGCCGGTATCACCGCCTCTTGCATAGGCTACGGCGGGATTCACGGCAAAGGGGCTGTCCTCTGCCTGCGATTCATAGACGGTCACAACGGCGTGATCTGCAGCGAAATGGATTGCAAACAGCCCGGCATGGCAGCGGACACATTCCCCATTCGCAAATTCATGGGGAATTTTATCCGTTTCATCTGCGACATAGCTTTCGCCGCACTTGCCGCAGGTATAGGTGGTGAAGCCCTTTTCGGTGCAGGTGGGCGGGGTGACAACACTTACATAGGTATGCTCGCAGACGGATTTCCGGGTGGTGACGGTGACGGTGAAATCGCCTGTCACCTTGGTAATGCGGTAATAGTCGGGAACCAGCGTTTCCGCCGGGGTTTTGAGATTCTTGAAATTTGCGGGAGCAGCCGTCACAGACGCTACCTCATAGCCCGGATCGGGGATGAGCACAAAATTCAGCTGTCCATTGCCGGAGAGGTCAATCTCGCCGGTGTCGCCGTTCTTTGCAAAGGCGTGATCAGCTTTTTCTGCGCCGTGCTCCAGTGCCTGCGTGTCGTAAACCGTGACCGTGCAGTGGTCATCGCAGATGAAGTCTGCGCGGTAGGCCTTCTCTCCGCAGTGGATGCACACGCCGTCTGCATATTCATGCTGACAGAGGACGGATTCGGTGACAACGGTGATCGTCAGATCGCCTGCCACCTTGGTTACGCGGTAGCCTGTGCCGGTCTCGGCGGGGAGCTTGAGGTTTTTGTAATTTTCTGTCGGCGCAGCCGTGACGGATACGACCCGGTATCCCGCTTCGGGGGTAACGGTGAAATTCACCTGACCGCCATCGGCGGTGATGATGCCGGTATCGCCGTCTCTGGCGTAGACAAAGGAAGGATTTTCCTGTGCGGCACAGCCTTCCGTCTGGGAGGCATAGACCGTGACGGATGCGTGCTCTGCGCGGAAGTCTGCCCTATACGGCTTCATGCCGCAGCGGGAGCAGCTGCCGTCCACGATGTCGTGGTCGAGCGCCGGAATCTCATTGCCGGTGGTGATTTCTCCGCAGAGGGTGCAGGTATAGGTGGTGAAGCCTGCCTCCGTGCAGGTGGGCGGGGTGACGGCTTCGCGGTAACTGTGCGTATGTTCGCCGATATCCACGGCAATGGTGACAGGCTCCAGATATGCGGCGGCACCGGCATTCACTTTGGCAATTTTCTGGGTTTCAATGAGCTGCCCGTTGCTGCGCACGCGGCAGCGGATGGCGGTGCCGGTCAGCTCGGGGGTGGCCTTTACGCTGTAGGTTTCTTCCGTTGCGCCGGGGATATCGGCAAATTCGCCGCCATACGCTGCACTCTGCCACTGGTAGGTGGGCTTGTCCTTCCCGGCGGTGAGCGCGGCGGTGAGGGTCAGCTTTTCGCCGTTTTTGGGGTTGAGCTTGCCGGTGATCGTGCCGACCGGGGTTTCCACGCCCAGATAATCGGAGAGGAAGCGCAGGCGCTTGCTGATATACTCATCGAAATTGGTCAGATAATCGTCCCGGTCATGGGCGGCAATGAAATTCACCTGATAATCGCCGCTGCCGTAGGAGACCGGCGCCTCGCAGGTGTAGGGATTATGATCCTTGTCGCGGTTCACATCCCAGAAATCAAAGTTCATATCCGCCGAGTCCTGTATCGCGGCATTCTCTTTCGCCACATATGCGGGAATGGAGTCGAAGACCTCGCGGTATTCATTATAAAGCTCATACATCCGGGAGGTGATTTCGGGATGCCTGCACAGCACCTGATACCAGGCATCGGTCTGGATATTATCAATATACCACTTGCCGCCGGAGACCTGCGCCTCATCCTCCACCGTGGTGACAGATTTCGGCCAGCCGCGGCCCATGGCAACGTCCAGATCCCATACCGGGCCGCCGAAAAGCTTATCCTCCGGCGCAAGGCCGCTGCGGTACATGAACAGGCTGCCGGAGACAACGTCGGTATTCTTATAAAATTCCTGCAAAAGGCACATTTTTGCCCAGGATTCTACATCAATATAGTCAAGAAATTTCGTGGAGCTTTTGTCGAGAATCGCGGTGACGGCCTCCTGAATATAGGCCTTGATCTCGCCGGTGCTGACCCCGGCGCCGTTGTCCTTCACGGTAAAGCTGGGAGCGCGGGAGCCGGTGAAGCCGCGCACGGAGAAGGTCTCATCCCCGGCGCTGGCGGCGTTGTCGATTTCCAGCATATAGCCGTTTTCGGGCGCCTGATAATCGTTCTTCGGGGTCATGAGGTAATTGCCGCGGTATTCGCCATTGAGCCACACATCCACAAAGCGGGTCTCCAACCCGATGCCCAGCTCGCTTGCCATATGAAGCGCCAGCCGGTTGCGAAGCAGGGTGGAGTCCTTGGCATTGGCGATGAGCGACCATTTTTTGCATTTTACGCCATCGATGAATTTGACGGTCTCCTTCGCGGTGCAGGCTTCATCGGAGTAGACCGTAATATTGTAGGGCTTTTTATCGAAGTTTGTCCAAGTGCTGTTGCCTCTGCCCTTCATGGACATAAAATGCGTCTGCCCGTCCATATTCAGGCTGCCGAAGCACTCGGTATTCTTATTCCTGTCCCTGTTCATGGCAGAGATCGTGCCGCGGGATTCATCGACCTCCAAAAACAGCGCCGCGACACCCTCAGAGCCCTGCATGGTTTTCAGGGTAAAGCTGCCGCCGGAGAGGGTATAGCTGAGACTCTTGCCGGGGGCGGGGATGGGCGCCAGACCGCTCGGATAGGCCACCCCATCGACCTTCACTTCCTCGGCGCCCGTGAAGAACAGCCGAAGCTCGGCAGCATCCGCGCCGCCGGGAAGATAGACGGTGCCGGAATAGCGGCCATCGGTTTTTTTGAGCGCCACAGCCACCTTGCCGTGCAGCGCGGCGGCATCATTTTGCGCGACAAATAAAGAGATTTCCCCCGGCGCATCCGCCGCCAGCGCCTGTGCGGGCAGCAGCGACAGCAGCATCCCGAGAGCCAAGAACAGACATAAGAGCTTTTTCATGAGCACTCACTTCTTTCTTATGATATGGCTTTACCATAGCACCAATAATAAGAAAAGTCAAGCATATGTGCCATTTTCTGAATGTTTAATGCCATTAAAAATAAGCAATCTGTATATAGCCAGCTACGCAAGGCCAAGCCTTCCCCTTGAGGCAATATCAGCAGCTTAAGGCTGACATTTCTATGTTTAGCGATGCCGTAGGGGCGAACTGTGTTCGCCCGTTCCGGGTTGCAGTTTCATCAAATGTCGGTTGAATCGGCAGGCGGGCGAACACAGTTCGCCCCTACGAGATTACAGGAAATCTATTCAACACTAAAGTTGATGACATTGCCTCAAGAGGAAGGCTTTGGGGGTCTGCGGGAAAAAATTCTTCTTGGGGAAGGAATTGGCGGCATTGCGCTGTTTACATCGGTTTTAATTCATGATATAATGTAAAAACTGTTGACTTTTGACGGGAGGGAGCAGAATGCAGCGGCTTTATCGCCTGTTTTTTGTTATATTTTGTCTTGCCGCGCTGACAGGAAGCGCTCTGGCGGCGGATGCAAAAGTGGATACCATGAAGGTCGCCCTGATCGTGGATGAGAACGGGACGGCGCGCGCCGATACCAATCTCCATCTTTCCTTCCCCGAGACGCGCAGCAGCTTTACCATCGTGCTCGGCCCCGATGTTTCCGGCGTGCATCTCGACGGCTATGACGCAAAATTCTCCCATGCCGCCTCCCAGACCAGCGCCACCATATCCAGCGAATACGGGCTGCCCAATGAGATGGATCTCCACCTCACCTATACGATTCATAATACCGTCCAGCCCGGCAGCGAGGCGCAGCAATTCAGCGTCCGTCTTCTGGGCGGCCTCCCGGATGCCGACATTCGGAAGCTTGTTGTCTCGGTCAAAATGCCGAAGCCCTTCTCCGCCATCCCCGAGTTTTCCAGCGGCTACTATGCCGAGAGCATTGATAATTACCTGACCACCTCCGTCTCCGAGGACGGAACCCTGACCGCGACCTCCACGGAGGCGATGCTCTCCGGCGAAACGCTCGACCTGCATTTAGACATGGAGCAGGATTATTTCACCCTCCATAATGTCGCGGGGCGCACCCTTCTGATCGATAAGATCGCCATGATCGTCCTTGCCCTTCTGGGCGTGCTGTACTGGTGGCGCTCCCTGCGCTCGCCCCTTCCCCGGCTGGAGAGCAAATCCCAGCCCCCGATGAGCGTGGAGCCGGGTGTTGCCGGGATGCTCACGGTCGGCGAAGCGCCCGATCTTGCTCTGATGGTGCTCCATTGGGCAGCCTGCGGCTATCTGCGCGTCAGCCGCCTGCGCGGCGGTCAGGTCGTGTTCAGCCAGCGCATTCCCATGGGCAACGAGCGCAGCGCCTATGAGCAGACCATTTTCTCCCGCCTGTTTGCCCGCGTTTCCGATGTGACCGCGAACTCCAATACCTGGCGCGCCGCCGACAAAAAAGCCGATAAGGCTGCGCGGGTCTACTGGAGAAACCGCATTTTTGAGCGCAGACCCGGAAATCCCCGCATTCTGCGCACGCTTGCGGTGCTCATGTGCGGCTTTGCCGCCCTGTCCTGTGCCGACCGCGTGATTCCCAGCATGTCTCTGCGCGCCCTGCCGCTGGCAGGCATCACGCTTCTGGGCGTGATCTGGGGAATTATGCTGCAAGCTGCCGCCTATCGCCTCCCGATGCGCCGGAAAAAAACACCGATCATCCTGTTTGCCATCTGTCTGGTGCTGCTGATTGTCGGCTGGCGGCTCGCGGGCGACCATGGCGCCCTGCTCGCTGCGGCGCTCTACAGCCTCCTCGTGTCGCTGCTGCTGGTGTTCGGCCCCAGGCGCAAGGAGGAGGGAACCGAGATTCTCTCCGGCCTTCTCAGCTGGCGCCGCTACCTCCGCACCCTCACTCCGGCCACCGCCCAGCAGCTCCTGCGCTCCGACCCCCAGTATTTCTACCGCAATCTCCTCTATGCCGAAGCCTTCGGCGTCGGCAGGCAGTTTACAAGAGCCTTTGACAACTGCCGCCTGGATGAATGCGCCTTCTTCGAGCAGGGCGAGGACCCCATGCCCCGCAATGCCCTCAAATTCCGCGCCTGCCTTCTCGATGTCCTGCGCACCGTGCGCGGCGAGGCAAGCCAAAAGCCCGCCCCCAAGCGCCCCGCCCCACCCAAAAAGGAGCCGGACGAGGACGAAGCGCTGGAGGAAATCTTCAACCACGACACCGCCCGCAACAATAACCCCCGCCGCAAGCCGGTGGAAATCTACGAGCCGGAAGATTATTAAAAATAACAAGGGGACGCTTCTATACAGGCGTCCCCTTGTATTTCGCACCAAGCCTTCCCCATCAGGGTCTTCCTGTTCAATGGCAGGCACCTCCTGTAGGGGCGAACGGTGTTCGTCCGCTCCGGCTTGCAGCTTAATCAGCAGTCGGTTAAATCGGATGGCGGGCGAACGCAGTTCGCCCCTACGGTGGCAGACTGCCATTGAATAACCTTAAGTTGATGACATTGCCCTCTGGGGAAGGTGGACGGCGAAGCCGGACGGATGAGGTGTGCCCCGACCACCGAGGCAGCCTCTCAGTTGCGGCAGCTCCACCTCATCCGCTTCACTCCATTCGGTACCTTCCCCTCAAGGGAAAGGCTTTATTGCCTGTTTTCTGTTTTTGCGGTTGATTTATCCGATTTTATTCCTTATAATGATACCATCCAAAATTCCGGCCTTCGCCCATTCGCGGGGGTACGAACCAAAAGGAGGCATTTTTTATGTGCCAGAATTGCGAAAAGGAAAAATTTTATATCACAACTCCCATCTATTATCCCTCCGCTAAGCTGCATATCGGTCACACCTACTGCACCGTGGCAACCGATGCCATGGCCAGATATAAGCGCCTGCGGGGTTATGATGTGATGTTCCTCACCGGCACCGATGAGCACGGCATGAAGATCGAGGAGAAGGCCAAGGAGGCCGGGATCACGCCGCAGGAATTCGTAGATAATATTGTGCTGGGCGAAGGCGGCGTCAAGGACCTGTGGAAGCTGATGAACATCTCCTATGACCGCTTCATCCGCACCACCGATGACTACCATGTGGAAGCCATCCAGAAAATCTTCCGCAAAATGTACGACAACGGCGATATCTACAAGGGCGCTTATAAGGGTCTGTACTGCACCCCCTGTGAATCCTTCTGGACCGAAAGCCAGCTCGTGGACGGCAAGTGCCCCGACTGTGGCCGTGAGGTGCATGAGGCAGAGGAGGAGGCCTATTTCTTCCGCCTTTCCAAGTATGCCGACCGCGTGCAGGACCTTCTGGAAAATACCGATTTCCTCCAGCCCCGTTCCCGCGTGAACGAGATGGTCAATAACTTCATCAAGCCGGGTCTGGAAGACCTCTGCGTCTCCCGCACCACCTTCACCTGGGGCATTCCCGTGGACTTCGACCCGGGTCATGTGGTCTATGTCTGGGTGGATGCACTTTCCAACTATATCACCGCGCTCGGCTTCGACAATGACAAGTATGATGATTATTCCAGATTCTGGCCTGCCGATTATCATTTCGTGGGCAAGGAAATTGTCCGCTTCCACACCATTATCTGGCCCGCTATGCTCATGAGCATGGGCGAACCCCTGCCCAAGCACGTTTTCGGTCACGGCTGGCTGCTGCTCGATGGCGGCAAGATGTCCAAGTCCAAGGGCAACGTGGTAGACCCCTACCTGCTGGCACAGCGCTACGGCGTGGATGCCCTGCGCTTCTTCCTGCTGCGCTCCTTCCCCTTCGGCTCCGACGGCAACTTCTCCAATGAGCTGCTCATCAGCACCATCAATACCGACCTTGCCAACGATCTGGGCAATCTGGTCTCCCGTACCTGCGCCATGATCCAGAAGTTCTTCGGCGGCCAGCTCCCCGCACAGCAGCAGGCCGATGAAGAGAAGGATGCAGAGCTGCTCGCTATGGCAGGCGGCCTGCGCGAAAAGTATGCCGAGCAGATGGATGCGCTGGCCTTCCAGAATGCCCTTGCCGAGATTTTCAAGGTCATCTCCCGCGCCAATAAGTATATTGACGAGAACGAGCCGTGGAAGCTTGCCAAGGACCCCGAAGCAGGCGCCCGCCTTGCCAGAGTTATGTACAACCTGCTTGAGACCATCCGCATCTGCACCGGCCTCCTGGTGCCCTTCATGCCCGACTCCGTCAAGGTCATTCTGGAGCGAATCGGCGCAGAGGATGCCCCGTGGGATACCCTGTCCACCTTTGGTGTCCTGCCCGCCGAGGCCAAGGTCATCGCAGGCGACCCCATTTTCCCGCGCATCGACATGGCAAAGGAGCTGGAGGCTCTGGAGGAGATCCATCAGGCAGCCCTGCGCGCTGCGCTGCCTGAGAAGGAAATTGAGCCCTTTGCCCCCGAGGTCGCCTTTGACGATTTCTGCAAGAGCGACCTGCGTGCCGTGAAGGTCAAGGCCTGCGAGGCCGTGAAGAAGAGCGACAAGCTCCTCAAGTTCACCCTTGATGACGGCACCGGCACCGACCGCACCATCCTCTCTGGCATTGCCAAGTACTATGCCCCCGCGGATCTGGTCGGCAAGACTCTGCTTGCCATCATCAACCTGCCTCCGAGAAAGATGATGGGCCGCGAATCCTGCGGCATGCTCCTGTCCTCCATCCACAAGGAAAAGGGCGAGGAGAAGCTTAACCTCATCATGCTCGACGACGCCATTCCCGCAGGCGCAAAGCTCTGCTGATAAACAAAAAACACAGCGCCCCCTGAAAGCCAAAGCTTTCAGGGGGCGCTGACTGTCGAAAACCTTCTCTGTAGGGCTTGTCCTTCAATGGCAGCGCCCCCGTAGGGGCGAGCATTGCTCGCCCGTTCCGGCTTGCAGTTTAATCAGCTGTCGGTTGAATCGGCTGGCGGGCGAACACAGTTCGCCCCTACGGGGGGTGCCCTGCCACTGAACAGGGGGGAAGGGGCGAAGAGCCCCTTTGCGTTCAAGCAAATAAATCTTGCCCGCGTGTCAAAAGTCTTTTTTGACACGCGAACGCCCCTGAAAGCAGTGGCTTTCAGGGGCGATTTTTCATCGTTCTATATTGTGGCGCAGGAAAATGGTGGTCGTCCGATCCTTGTTTTCGGGGCGGATGACGGAAAGTGCGACAAGCTTGCCATCGGTGAAATTATTATACAGCTTGTTCAGCTCATCGGTTCCCGACAGCTTGTTTGGTCTTGTCAGGCTGTAGTTATCGAAGAAGCCCAGAATGAGATCCCCCGGAGAAAGGCAGGTCGTCAAATCGTATTTTTTTGTTGCCTCCACATAATTGACGCAGAACCCGCCGTTTGGAGACAGGGCTTCCTTGCCGGGCGAGAAGATGATTTTGCCGTGGATGCCGATATAGCGCAGAGGATTTTTCAGTGCATCCCAAACCCAGTCGTTCACATCGGCAATCGAGGCGGCATAGCCGGATGCGGCATCCAGCCCGCCGGGGCGCTTTTCCGGATTTGCCATGATGGCAATGACCTGCCCCGCATCGTTGTAGATCGGGCTGCCCGGCTTGGCAAGCTCCGGCAGAGCATCCAGCTTCAGAAATGTTTTGTCGATGAAGACATTTTTGTCTGAAAGCGTCTCATATTGAAAGGATAGCGCGGCATCCGGTTCGCCGTCCAGATAAAGGAAGGCTTTCCCGGGGGAGGAATTTAATCCGCTGAGCACAGCGCCTGCGGGAAGGTCTTTGCCGTGAACCATCAGGATGGCAACGCCGAGGGTATCGTTCTTCTCCCGGAGATAGGCGGTATATGGATGACCGTCAGCGGAGGAAATGCGGATGGACATCAGCGCATTGTCGGAGAAGATTTCAGAGCTGGTGAGGATATAGCCATCCGGCAGACTATAGGCGTTGGGGCGAAAAAGGAAACCGCAGTAGTCTTTATCATCGTAGGTGTAGTGCACGATATAGTCCGGGGAATCCGGGATGGGCACCGCTTCGCTGTTCTGCGCGGAGGAATCGGAGCTGGACAGCTCCTTTTCCTGCATTGACCGATTCTCCTTCGCTGCGGGTCTGCTGAATATGCCGGCCAGAATGATGAAAACGACCAGCAGCAGACACAGGACGATCACGGCGCTGTTCTGATCCGGCTCCTGCTCCGATCTGCCCGTGCTGTAGGTTCCGCCGCTGGTTTCGTCGGGGGTCGGATTCAGTTCGTCATAATACATATTTTAGCCTCCAAAGAGGGGATACCTCCCGCCGTCAGGCGGGGAGGGAAAGGGTAAAGGTAAAGGTGGTCACGCCGTCAAGGCTGGTGACCGTGATATCCTCGCCGTGGCTGAGGATGATGGTGCGGACGATGTACAGGCCGAGGCCGACACCGTCGCGGTCGGTAGAGCGGCTCTTGTCGGTTTTGTGGAAGCGCTCGAAAATTCTGGGCAGCTCATCGGCCGGGATGGTTTCGCCGGTATTGGAGACCGAGACCAGCGCCTTGGTGGGGCCGTGGGCGACCTTCAGGCGCAGCTCGCCGCCGGGGTTGCAGAATTTTACGGCGTTGTCGATCAGATTGTAAATGACCTGCGTGATGGAGTCCTTTTCTGCAAAGACCTCCACCGGGTCATCTGGGAAATCGACCGTGACATTGATCTCGCGGTCGTTGATTTTTTTCTCAAAGTTGAACAGGGTCTGCCCCGCCTGCTCGCAGACATCGAAAATCCGCTTGCGCTCATCGGGAATGCCCTGCGATTGCAGCCGGGAGATTTCCAGCATATTGCGTACCAGACGGCTCAGGCGCCGCACCTCGCTGCTGACGGTTCTCATATATTCCCGGTAGCGCTCCGGTGGGATGGTGCCGTCGAGCATACCGTCCATATATCCGGCGATGCTCGTCATGGGCGTTTTCAGCTCATGGCTGATGTTGGCGACAAATTCCCTTCTGCGCAGCTCCGACTGCTCCAGAGAGACTGCCATATTGTTGAATGCCACTGCCAGCTCCTCGATCTCCTCGGTGTTGTTGCCGCCGACGGGGATGCGCACATCCAGCTCTCCGTGACCGAAGCGCCGCACGGCGGCAGCCATATCCCGCAGGGGCAGGTACTGGCTTCGGATCAGTAAGGGGAGAATGCACAGCGCCAGAAGGAATACCACAATAGAAAGTAATTTGATAAAATCATCGGTTTTTTCCAAGATGCCGTCGTATTCTTTATAAGCCACTGCATAACCAAAGGCCAGCCGCTCATTCGACGTGTAAATCGGTACGATCGCTGCAATGTATTGCGTCTGCTCGGAATGTTCATTTGTGGAAGGGGCTTTATCCGGAAGATTCTGTGCGGGAGGATCCTGCGCATACCGCTCCTCTACAGATGCTGATGCATCCGGTTCTTCGGATGGCTGGTCTTCTTCAATTTTCAGCATGGAGAAAATCGTGGTGGTGCCGGAAAATGCGGGATATTCGATGCCGTCACGAAGCTGCTGGTCGGTGTTTTCTATGGCGCTGGCGATATAGCCGTTCTCATCCTCTTCAAGCACCTGACCAAGATGGTTGCAATAGAAGGAGCTGCATGAGCACATGGAAACCGGCAGCTCAATACTGTTGCCGCTTTCCACTCTGTCGCAGATCAGAAACCGGGTATCATCGCCTGCAATTCCGGCAGAGACATAGAGGTTGATGCGCATATCCCAACTGCCGGCAAGGTTCAGCGGATTCTCGTAGGGTGTGGCAAGCCGGGCGATTCCCCGGGCGTTTTCCTCCAGCGGTTCATAGAGATTTTCTGAGATATAATGGAAAAGATAGCCGCGAAAGGCCAGCGCCAGAACCAGAACGCAAAGCAGAATCAGCAGTGCGGTCAACAGAAACTGGCGGCCAAATGTTGTTTTCATAGCTTATACGACCTCGAATTTATAGCCTACGCCCCAGACGGTTTTCAGCATCCACTGGTCGGAGACACCCTCAAGCTTTTCGCGCAGGCGCTTGATATGGACATCCACCGTGCGGCTGTCGCCTAAGTACTCAAAGCCCCAGACCTCATCGAGCAGCTGATTTCTGGTGTAGACCCGGTTGGGAGAGGAGGCAAGGTAATACAGAAGCTCCATTTCCTTCGGCGGGGTATCGGTTTTCTTGCCGCGCACGATCAGCTCAAAGGCGTCCATGTCGATGATGAGCTGGTCAAATTCCAGCCGCTTGGCTGTCTTGTCCAGCTCCACGCCGCTGCGGCGCAGGACGGCCTCAATGCGGGCGAGCACCTCCTTCATCTCGAAGGGCTTGGTGATATAGTCATCCGCGCCGAGCTTCAGGCCGGTGACCTTATCGCTGGTTTCGCCCTTGGCGGTGAGCATGATGATGGGGGTGTCGGACTCGGCGCGAATGGTGCGGCACACGCCCCAGCCGTTGAGCACCGGCAGCATCAGATCGAGCAGCACAAGGCTCGGATGCATCTCCCGGAAGCGCTCCACGCCCTTGCCTCCGTCCGGGGCAATGGCGACCTCGTAGCCCTCTTTTTCCAGATAAAGGCGCAGAAGATCGGCAATATTATGATCGTCTTCAATAATCAGTACAGATTTTGACATAGGGATACCTCCCGTCCATTTCTTCTCTGTCCTTATTATATACATTTGTCAGGATTTTTCTTGAACATTTTGTTAATATCCGTCAATTCCCTGCGACCTTCCCGAAATATCGCCCCGAGAATGGAGCCGCTGGACGAGATGGACGAAAATTTAGGTAAAAATTGCGAAAAATGATGGATTCATAATAAAAATGTTATCTTGTAATTGCAATACAGGAAGAATCGTGATATAATAATCGAGAATGGATATCTAGCAGCATTATTCTGAGGAGGAGGTAAATGAATGTACGATCTCCACAGCCATATTCTTCCCGGTCTGGATGATGGGGCACAGTCCATGCAGGACACGCTGCTCATGGCTGCAATGGCTGCCGAATGCGGCACCAGGGAGATGGTCTGCACCCCCCACTGCAGCACAGATGATTTCAATCTGCCCCGACGCCTGGAGGCGATCATTGCCGAAACCCGTCAGGCCAATGCAGTGCTCTATCGGGAGCGGATCCCGGTTCGCCTGCATCCGGGCATGGAGCTTCTGTGCACGGAGAACCCCTCCATTTTTCTTGAGCGCGGCGATTTTCTGACGCTTGCCGGCTCGCGTTATCTGCTGATCGAGTTTTCCTTCGATATCCGTTCTTCTGCAATTCAGGATGCAGCTTCCACGGTTGCCCGTTATGGACTTACCCCCGTCATTGCCCATCCCGAGCGCTATGACTGCGTACAGTGGACACCGGAGCAGGTTCGCGACTGGGTCAGCCGCGGCTGGCTGATTCAGATCAATCGCGGCAGCCTTACCGGGAACTTCGGTCAGGAAGCCTATGCCGCCGCCGCGTGGATCCTCCGCCATCGCCTTGCCCATCTTGTGGCCAGCGATGCGCACGGCGTTGATTTCCGCACGCCGGATCTCATGGGGGGATACCGCTGGGTGTGCCACAATTGCGATGAGGAATATGCCGAGCTGCTGTTCCGCGTCAATCCCCGGCGCATTCTCTTCGACCATACGGTTGAGGCCGGCATTCGCTGAATCTATTTTTTGGAGGTACTATGAAAGCTCTGAAAATTGTTTTGTGTGTACTTACAGCCCTGTCTATCGTGGCATTTTCTTTGGCTATTTACTACACCATGTTCTATCAGGATACCGTTTCGCCCCAGATCATCATAGATTCGGACCATATTAATGCCAGTGTCAAGGATGGCGAGGATGTACTGCTCCAGGGCGTTACCGCACGCGATGACCGCTCCGGCGATCTCACGGATCAGGTCAGGATCAGCAGCATCTCCCAGCTCATCGGCACCGATACGGCCAGAATCAACTACTACGTCTTTGACGAGGCCAACAATATCGCGACCGCTGCCCGCATCATTCACTATACCGATTACGAAGCCCCCCGCTTTGTCCTTATGGATCAGCTCTCATATAATGTCGGCGAGCAGGTCGTGCTGAACGGCAAGGTGGTCGCCAAGGACATCATCGAGGGCAACATTACCAACTATATCCGCCTGTCCACCATGAACCTCAATAACAACGCCGAGGGCATCTACCATGTCACGCTGCGCGTTATGAACCATGTGGGCGACACCAGCGCCGTAACGCTGCCGGTCATCATCCGCAATAAGAGCATTGAGGCGCCGGTGGTGAGGCTGCGCAGCTATCTGATCTATCTCAATAAGGGCGACAAATTTGACCCCAAGGATTATTTCGAGGCGGCTTATGCCAGCGGCTATGTCCGCGCTTCCGCTGACTATGAGGATGTCAAAATCATTGGTGAGGTCGATACCTCCGAGCCAGGTTGCTATGATGTCCAATATTCCTATACCAACTCCCGCAGCCAGACCGGCGATGCCATCCTGACTGTGGTGGTGCAGAATGTGGAGGCGGTCTCATGACAGAAACACTCAAATCTACAAAGCTCAGTCACATAGAGCCAATGTATCTGCTCCGGGCGTGCCTCCGGGATCTGTGGATGGTGGTTTTGGCGGCGCTGTGCTGCGCCATGGTCACCGGTACCGTCCTTACGCTGGCATTCCCCGATCAGGTCGGCGCATCAGTCACCTATGTGGTTGCCAACCGCGCCGCAGATATCAATGTCCTCTATAATAATAACACCGCATCCGAGGCGGCGGCCACCCTCTCCGAGCTTCTCAATACCGACCTGGTTCGTGAGCGCGTTGCCAAAGCCGCAGGCTACCCCGATTATGAGGGCGAGCTGAAGGTTTCCAATCCTGAGAATACAAACTTCCTCAATGTTTCCCTCACAGCCGATACGGCCAAGGAGGCCTATGCCCTGATTCAGTGCGTCTGCAACCGCTCCGATACGCTGATGGCCTATGTCAGCGATCAGGTGATCGTCAATCAGCTCAGCGTGCCCATCCTTTATTACAAAGCCGTCACGAAAATTCCGAAGGTGAATCTGGTTTTGCTCGTTTCGGCGATCGGTGCAGCGCTGATGCTGGTCTGGCTGGCCTTCTCCTACCTGATGCTTGATGTCATTCAGACCGAGGAGGGCGCAAGAGAGCTGCTGGATGCCCGCCTGCTGGGTACCATCGGCCATGAGAAGCAGCGCAAGCGCCGCCGTTCCATCCGCATCACGGACCCTACGGTCAGCTTCTCCTTTGCCGAGTCTGTTCATAAGCTGGCCTCCATCTTCGAGCAGCGCCAGCAGGAGCTTGGACGCGGCGTGTTTACCATCTGCTCCGTATGCGAGCATGAAGGCAAATCCATGCTCACCGAGAATCTGGCACTGGCTGTTCTCGAACGCACCGACAAGGTCCTGATTCTCGACGCCGACTTCCGAAAGCCCTCCCGCTATCTGCCCCATACCCCCCGCAATGCCGCAGAAGGCTCCCTCTGGACAAAAGTCGAGGAGTATCATCTGGACGGTCAGGAGCTTCACCTTGCCAAGCAAAAGGACAGAGAGCTTTATGCCATCTATTCTCCCAAGGGTCAGCGCAACCTGACCGAGCTGATCGGTTCGGATAAGTTTGCCGAATTTGTCCGCAATCTGGAAAAGGATTACGACTGCATCTTTATTGATACGCCGCCTCTGGCACTGTTCTCCGACGCCGAGCAGCTGGTTCGCCTGAGCGCTGCCTGCATGATCGTTGTGCGTCAGGGCGTCTCCTCTGCCCCGGCGATCAATGACAGCATTGATGCGCTCCGCAAAACCCAGTCCAGCTTCATGGGCATCGTCCTGAACGATACCACCACCTGGGTGCCGACCCGCGGCGGCTATGGCTACGGCTATGGCTACGGCTACGGCGGCTACTCCGGCTACGGTTCGCTGAATAAGTACGGAAAATACGGCAAATACGGTAAATACGGCAAGTACGGCAAGTATAATACACAGAACCAGGAGGACGACCATGCAGGATGAACAGCAAGTTCCACAGCAGGAAACAACTGACATGCTACAGTACGTTGCGCAGTCCGCTCGGTTTCTGAAGCGTACCTACTGGATGATTCTGGTTGCGATCGTACTGGGCGTAGCTCTTTTCGGCCTGCGTGTACAGCAAAGCTATAACCCCACCTATAGCTGCCGCGCAGTTCTTTCGGTGCATGTTGACAATGTCTCCGTTACGGATATTATCAGCAGCAGCTCTACCTCTATCGACGCGAAAACGACCCAGCAGATCGTGAATACCTTCTCCACCATCATCAACGCGGATGCCATGCACGAGCGCATCCTCAGCGTGCTGAGAATGAACAATATCCCCGGCTCCATCACGCCCGCAGTCATCGCAGATTCCAACCTGTTTACCATTACGGCAAAGGCTTCGACCCCGGAGGATGCCTATAAGATCCTCTCGGCGGTGCTTGAATGCTATCCCGATATGGCGTTTATGGTCATCGGTGCAGCCCGTATCGAGCTGATCGAAGAGCCGGAGATGCCGACCGAGCCGGAAGAAAAACCCGGCCTTGCCAAGCCCATGATCACCGGCGGTCTGCTCTTCGGTGTCATCATGCTGGTCATTCTGTGCCTCATCGGCCAGACCCAGCACTGTGTCACCACCACCGCAGATATGCGCGCGATTTCCAATCTGCCCTGCATCGTCCATGTGCCCAAGATCGAGCCGAAGCGCCGGGGCAAGGCACCGTTTGTGCTGAATCTGCAAAATAAAAATATCCCGCCGGCCTACGAGGAGGCCATCCGCGTCATGCGCTCGCGTATTCTGGATGTCGTCAAGGAGAAATCCGTCAAGAAAATCATGGTGACCAGTACCCTCCCCAGCGAAGGCAAATCCACCATCGCCGCCAATCTGGCGATGAATTTGAGCGCATCCGGCCTTCGCGTAATTCTGGTGGACGCGGACCTGCGCACGCAGGAGCTGGGCGAATTCTTTGATGTTCAGGAAAAGGGTCACGGCCTTGTGGATCTGCTGAAGGATGACACGCTCAATCCCGTTGATTGCCTCACGACCCTGCCGGATACCGACCTGCGCCTGATCTGCGGCACCGCTGTGCCGCGTCCGATCTCGCTGCTCCGCCGCAAGAATGTGCAGTCGGTTCTGGAAAAGCTGGAAGAGGAAGCCGACCTGATCGTGATTGACACCCCGCCGATCGGCCTGCTGGCAGATGCGGCAACCTTTGCCCAGTGTGCGGACTGCGCCATCTATGTGGTGCGTACCGAGCTGGTTCCCCCCGACCGCGTTGCCGACGGCCTGCAGATGGTGCAGGACAGCGGCATCGAGCTGCTGGGCTATGTTCTCAATGGTGTCGCGGCACACAGCGGCCGCACCTATGGCTATGGCTACAGCTATCGCTACAGCTACTCCTCCCGCTACTACCGCAGAACCGGCAGCTACGGCAACTATGGCGGCGGCTATGGCAGAAGCAACTACAGCGGCTACAGCAGAAAATACGGCACCTATGGCAACAAGCTCGATGACTCCTACGGCAACTATGGCAACTATGGCAGCTACGGCGGCTATGGCAGCGGTTACGGCAGCTACGGCAGCGGTTACGGCAGCGGCTATGGCAGCGGTTACGGCGACTATGGCAGCTACGGCAGCTACGCCAGCTATGGAAACTATGGCAAGTATGCAAAGTACGGCAAAAGCACCGAACATAAGTCCGATGCCAAAGCTGAGGCGCCTGAGGAAAAGTCCCTTCGCAAGAAATTCCGCAGAAAGAGCGAAATGCAGGATGAAGCCCAGATTACCAATGAAATTCTGGAAACTCTGGAGTCCACCGCACAGAACCGCGGAAAGCACTTCCGGGAGACGAAATCCGGCAACGCCCAGAAGTCCGATAAGGCCAAAAAGAAATAATTGCTTCAAACGCCCGCAGGAGAGTTCCTGCGGGCGTTTCAGCGTGTCAAAAAAGTCCTTTTGACACGCTGGCAATATTTTCAAGCTTTTAAGAAAAGCTTGAAAATCTCTTTGATTGAACGCGAAGGAGGCGCTTCGCCCAATGTCGCTAAGTTCAGAAAGCCCAAGGCGCCCCTTGGTCTATATTATGCGATGCCGTAGGGGAGGGGCTTGCCCCTCCCGAATCCGACCTTGGTTTTCTGCATGTTTTCCAATCGGTGCTGATCCCACCATCGGGGAGGAGCAAGCCCCTCCCCTACGGCGATGCATTCCGTATATGCCGCTGTAAGTTGATGACATTGCCTTCCAAGGGGAGCCGCTGGCCTTCTGTGCGTGTACAACTTAATGCCATTGGGCGCTTTGCCCCCTTCTCCCTTTCCACGCTGCTCAGTCGCATAGGTGCATAGCATGGTTTTTCAACAGTCTGAAACCCGCAGGAGAGCTCCTGCGGGCGTTTGCTTGTTCTAATGCGCACCAATCGTGGGCAGCGTTCTTGTATCCATGCTTTCTGCATACAATGATAGCGGGAGCGTGATGTATATGGAACATTTGGAGCATTGGACAGGCCATCGCCCGCTGCTTGCGGGGCTTTGGCTGGTGTTGTTTGCCGTGGCGGCACGGCTTGCGATGGCGCTGCCCATCGGAACGCTTGCAGCGGAGTCGCAGCCGTCGGGCAGAATTCTGTCCATATTGACAGAGGTGCTCACCCCGCAGGGCGTGCGGGAGGAGACGGCCTCACAGAAATTTTCCAAGCGGGAGAGACCGCCCCGCACCGAAAAGCCCGAGCCTGAAGTCATGCCGCTCAGCTTCGAGCCGACGGAAGCGGATGCCATCGCCATTGGCGGGAACGCGGATTACAGCGTAGATTCTGCATCGCTGCTTACGACGCCACTGAAGCTGGACAAGACCGAAGGCCCCACCGTACTGATCGTACATACCCATACCTCGGAGGCCTATACCCCCACGCCCGACGCATCCTATGAAGCCACGGACCCCTACAGGACCGCAGACCCAGAGCACAATATGCTCCGGGTGGGCGCGGAGGTGGCGCGGGTGCTGGAGGAGCAGGGCATAGAAACCGTGCAGGACTTGGCTGTCAATGATGCCCCGGAGTATATCGGGGCCTATGAGCGAAGCTTTGACCGCATTGAAGCGCAGCTTGCAGAGCATCCCTCCATCCAGGTCGTCCTGGACATCCACCGGGATGCGGTGGAAAATGCAGAGGGCGAAGCCCTGCGCACAAGCGCAGATATCGGCGGCGAAGCATGCGCGCAGCTTATGCTGGTGGTGGGCACCGATCAAGGAGGCCTTACCCACCCCAACTGGCAGGAAAATCTCTCCTTCGCCTTAAAGCTGCAAACCCTGATCGAGCGGGAAAATCCGGGCATTTGCCGCCACCTGTCCCTACGCAGGGAGCGGTTTAACCAGCATTTTACCCCCTGTTCCCTTCTCGTTGAGGTAGGCTCCACCGGCGACACACAGGAGGAAGCCCTCGCAGCCGCCCGCCGCTTCGCCTCCTCCCTCGCCGAGCTGATCCGGGCCTCACAATAAAATGCCAAGGCTCCCCTTATTTCTAAGGGGAGCTATCGCCGCAGCAAAGCCTTAAGGCAATGTCATCAACTTAGGTTGATTCTATTGCACCCAGCCCCCGTAGGGGCGAACTGCGTTCGCCCGCTATCCGATTCAAGCGACATTTCATATAGCTGCAAGCCGGAACGGGCGAACGCAGTTCGCCCCTACGAAAGCATTAGAAGCCTATTCAATAACAGGGCAGCCCTTAAGTTGATGACATTGCCTCAAGGGGAAGACATTTCTTATCCTCGTGGCAATGTCATCAACTTATCAGTGGCATATACGGAATGCATCGCCGTAGGGGAGGGGCTTGCTCCTCCCCGATGGTTGGATTCGCACCTTTTGGAAAGTGTGCAGAAAACCAAGGTCGGATTCGGGAGGGGCAAGCCCCTCCCCTACGGCATTGCATAATATGGACATCATTTTGCATTTGAAATGGCAGCCTCACCGCAATTTTGCAATAATGCGGCTTTCCCTATCGACTTCTGCCCCCCTTCCATGGTATAATAATTGCCAAGGCAATTATTATACAAAAAAATGTGCCATTTTCTCGCCCCTTACGGGGCAACCGAAAATGATGCACAATTATACCATTCGCTTTCGCTTCACGGTATAATAGCCAAGGCAATTATTATACAAAAAATGTGCCATTTTCTCGCCCCTTACGGGGCAATCGAAAATGATGCACAATTATACCATTCGCTTTCGCTTCATGGTATAATGCACTCACATGATACGGAGAGGGGGTTCGCCTGTGCCTGAACAGAGAGAAAAGAAGCAGCTTAGCATTGGCGTGCTTGCCCATGTGGATGCGGGCAAAACCACGCTTTGCGAGGCGCTTTTGTACCGCTCCGGGATGATCGGTACGCCGGGGCGTGTGGATCATAAAAACGCATTTCTGGATACCCACACACTCGAACGTGCGCGGGGTATTACCATTTTTTCCAAGCAGGCTGTCCTCAGCCTTCCTGAGACCGAGCTGACCTTGCTTGATACGCCCGGACATGTGGACTTTTCCGCCGAGATGGAGCGCACCTTGCAGGTGCTGGATTATGCCGTTCTGGTCATCAGCGGCACCGATGGGGTGCAGGCACATACCCGCACGCTTTGGAAGCTGCTCCAGCGCTATCGGGTGCCTGCCTTTGTTTTTGTTACGAAAATGGATCTTCCCGGTGCTGACCGGGAGAAGGTTTTGAAGGGGCTGAGTGAACAGCTCCATATTCCCTGCGCCGATTTTACGCTCGATGCCGAGGCGCGGGATGATGCGTGCGCCATGTGCTCCGAGGCGCTGATGGAAGCGTATCTGGAGGACGGCGAATTATCGGAAGAGCACATTGCCTCTGCGATCGTGCGCCGGGAGCTGGTGCCCTGCTTCTTCGGCTCCGGCCTCAGGATGGAGGGTGTGGATTCCCTGCTCGATGCGCTCGATCATCTGACCCGCATGCCCGCTTATGGCACAGAATTTGCCGCAAGCGTGTTCAAAATCTCCCGCGATGCGCAGGGCGCGCGCCTGACCCACCTGAAAATCACCGGCGGCACCCTGAAGGTGCGCAGCCCTCTTGCCTATCACAGCGAAAACGGCGAGGATCGGGAGGAAAAGGTGCAGGGCATCCGCGTATACTCGGGCGAAAAATTCAAGCAGATCGATCAGGCCGCGCCCGGCACCATCTGCGCCGTGGTGGGGCTCACCGCCACCTGGCCGGGACAGGGTCTGGGCGCTGCGCCGGAGGCGAGGAAGCCCCTTTTGGAGCCGGTGCTCAGCTACCGTATTGTCCTGCCGCCGGATGTGGATGTGCGAACCATGCTGCCAAAGCTTCGGATGCTGGCGGAGGAGGACCCGCAGCTTCATATCGTATGGAATGAGGCCTTGCAGGAAATCCATGTCCAGCTCATGGGCGATGTGCAGATTGAAATATTATGTAAACTAATCGAAGAGCGCTTCGATGTCGCGGTCACGGTGGATGCCGGGCATATTCTCTACCGCGAGACGATAGCCGCCCCGGTGGAGGGCGTGGGGCATTTTGAGCCGCTGCGCCACTATGCCGAGGTGCATCTGCTGCTCGAACCCCTTCCCAGAGGAAGCGGACTGCAAATTGCCACGGATTGCAGCGAAAATGTGCTCGATCGCAACTGGCAGCGCCTGATTTTGACCCATTTGATCGAAAAACCGCATCTGGGCGTCCTCACCGGCGCCCCCCTCACCGATGTGCGCTATACGCTCAAGTCCGGCCGCGCCCACCTCAAGCACACCGAGGGCGGCGATTTCCGGCAGGCGACCTACCGCGCCGTGCGGCAGGGGCTGATGTGCGCGGAAAGCATCCTGCTTGAGCCGTGGTATTCGTTCCTGCTTGCCCTGCCGATGGAGCATCTGGGCAGAGCGATGAGCGATATCAAGGCCATGAACGGCACCTTTGAGCCGCCGGTCGAGCATGACGGCATGATGCTCCTGTCCGGCAGCGCCCCGGTGGCCTGCATGCGCAATTATGCCCGGGAGCTGGGCGCCTACACCCATGGCCGCGGGCAGCTGAGCTGCTTTGTTTCCGGCTATGCGCCCTGCCACGATGCGCAGAAGGTGATCGAGGCGGCGGGCTATGACCCGGTTGCCGATCTGGAAAACACGCCCGATTCCGTATTCTGCGCCCACGGCGCGGGCTTCAATGTCCGCTGGGACAAGGTGCCGGAGTATATGCACCTGGAGAGCTGCCTCAAGCCGCCCCGTCAGGAGGAGCCGGTGCTCAGAAGGCAGAATCTGGACTTGGATGACAAGGCGCTCGAAGCCATCATGGAGCGTGAGTTCGGCCCCATCCGCCGGAAGGAGTATTCCGCCCCCCGGCGCAGAGCCGTTGTCCCCGAGCGGACGATTCCCGATGTGGTGAAGACGCAATATTTAATTGTAGACGGCTACAACGTGATTTTCGCATGGGACAGCCTGCGCGAGATCGCAAAATACGATCTGGAAAATGCCCGCCGGGAGCTGATCCACCTGCTGGTGAACTACCGCGGCTTTACCAAATGCGAGCTGGTGCTGGTCTTCGATGCCTACCGCGTGCCGGAAAATCCCGGCTCCCGCGAGATCGTCGACGGCGTGCGCGTGGTCTATACCGCGCAGGGCGAGACCGGCGATATGTATATCGAGCAGCTTGCCAACGGCATCGGCAAGAATAATAATGTCCGCGTGGTCACGAGCGATGCGCTGGTGCAGGTATCTGCCCTGCGCTCCGGCATCCTCCGCGTCAGCGCCTTGGAATTCGAGCAGGAGCTCATGCGCACCAACGACCAAATCGCCGCCTTCCTGCGCGCCCTGCGCCAAAAGCCCATGCGGATGCATTCGCTGATCATTAAGGACACAAGAAAATAAAAATCAGGGGGACGATTCTCAAATCCGGAATCGTCCCCCAAGCCTTACCCTTGAGGCAATGTCATCAGCTCAAGACAATGCTTTGCTGTTCGGTAGCAGGCACCCCCGTAGGGGCGAACTGTGTTCGCCCGCTATCCGGTATAACCGACATTTCATTAAGCTGCAATCCGGAACGGGCGAACACAGTTCGCCCCTACGGGGGCTGGGCAACTTAACCGTGGCATACACGGAATGCCCCTCCCCTACGGCAGCGCATAACATAGACATTGGCTTTTTAAGAAAAAATTCTTGACATCTGCAAGAAAATATGCTTTTAAATTGTTATATAAGCAGAGCGGTCTCGTTCGTGTTCTTCCGAAGCGGGGACGTTGCAGGAGATAGGATGGAAATTCAATTTCAACAGATGGTGGAGGAATACGCGCCCTCCCTGTATCGGCTGGCGTACAGCTATTGCCTGAACCGGGCGGATGCGGAGGATGTGGTGCAGGAGGTATTCCTCAAGTACCTACAGCATCCCCCCGCGTGTGCTGCATCGGAGCAGCTGCGCGCATGGTTGATGACTGTCACGGCAAATACAAGCAAAAATTTACTCTCCAGCGGATGGCGCAGGAAAAAGCAGCCGCTGGAGGATGACCTTACCGCATCGGAGCATTTCGATGAGGTCGTTGAAGTGCGCCTTGCGCTGGAAAAGCTGCCGCCGAATCTGCGCGGCGCGGTACATTTGTTCTACTTTGAGCAGTTGAGCGTCAGGCAAATCGCGGAAATTTTGCATCTATCTGAAACCGCCGTACATTCCCGCCTGTTCCGGGCACGAAAACAACTCAAAAAGCTTTTGGGAGGTGATTGAAATGGCCGATTGGGAACAGAAGCTGAAAACATACTACGAAAACGATGCCGAATATGCGCCCGAAGAGAAATTTCTCGAAAAGCTGAAGACTCTGGAAGCACCGCCAAAGGCTGCCCCGAAGCGGCGGTATTATCTTCTCCCCATAGCCGCGCTTCTGACGGTTGCCGTGACCCTCGGTGCAGGCTGGCGCTATCTGCGCCCCAGCCTTCCCTCCCATGCGCCGATGCCGAAGCCTGCCGCAGAGCTTACGGAGCCTGCCCCGGAAGTGTCCGCGCCTTTGCCGGATCAGCAGCCGGAGCCCTCCGTCGCGCCGAAGCCTGCGCCACAGCCTGAAACACCCCATTCCGAGCCGCAGATCACCAAACCCGGCGGCATCACACAAGCCCAAAGAACAGAAAAACCGAAACCTATGACCGATGCCCCGACACCGGATGAACCCACACCCGATGACCCCATACCTGTCCATCCTGTGCCGGATGACCCAACGCCTGTCGATCCGCCGATTGATGATCCGCCGCCTGATGACCCACCAATTGACGATCCACCCGATGACCCGCCGCCCGATGACCCGCCACCCATTTATACCGAAGAGGAAAACCTGCCTCCCGTCATCAGCGCCAGCTATCAGAAGGAGGGCAGCATAGAGCTTGTGATTCTGAGCAATCAATCCACCGGCGAGAGCATCACGATTGATGTCACCGGCTGCGTGGGCAGTCCTGCGGTCATAGCGCAGGGAGGATCGACAGCAGGTGAAAAGATCGTATCTTCGATCTATTATGGCAGAGTGAATGCGTTCGGTCTGGACATTGCCTATACACTTTATCGCTTCACCGATGGCTCGGCTCGTGCCGATGTGCAGATAGTGAATGAAACAAACAAGGAGGAAAAAACATGAAACGCACAATTTCTTTTCTCTTAGCCCTGCTGATGTGCTGCAGCCTTTTGTTCCCGGCGATCCAGACGGCAGCCATGGCGCAGGACGCGCCGGAGGGTGTTTTTGAGCAGGATATGCCCTTCAAGGATATGCCCGCGCCCGGCAGCTGGAAGTATGCAGGCATTGCCTTTTGCGTCAACAATCATATTATGAACGGCATTTCCGCCACGGAATTTGCGCCGGATGCCAATCTCACACGCGCACGGTTGGTTACGATTCTCTACCGCGTGGACGGAAAACGCGATGTAAGCTTTGAAAATGTCTTCTCCGATGTGGCTTCGGGCAGATATTATTCTGATGCGGTCATCTGGGCCGAAAAGAATGGCATTGTCAATGGCTTCGAGGACGGCACTTTCCGCCCCGATGCCCCGGTCACCAGAGAACAGCTTGTGACCATTTTCTACCGCTATACCCATTATTTCGGCATTGAAATTGCCGGAGATCCCGAGCAGCTGTGCACCTACCCGGATGCAGGGATGGTCAGCAGCTATGCAGCGCAGGCGTTCGGCTGGGCGGTTGAAAAAGAGATCATCCATGGCGTGGCGGCTAAGGACAGCACCTTCCTGAGGCCGAAGGACAACGCCACACGCGCGCAGGTCGCAAAAATGCTCATGCGCCTTTACGAAGTGCTGGAAATTCCGCTTCCCGAGGAAATTTCCGGGGAAACCGGGACGGTCAATCTGATGTCCGGTGTATCCGCCAATCTGGTCGGGCAGCCTGACCCCATCAGCAATGAGGCCGCGGATGCCGTGGCAGATTTCTCCCTGTCCTTCTTCCGCGCTGCGCGAAATGAAGATAAAAACACGGTGCTCTCTCCCCTCTCCGTGCTCTATGCACTTGCCCTGCTGCAAAACGGCGCGCAGGGTCAGACCTTGCAGGAGCTGGAGGCTGCCACCGGCATGAGCACCCGGCAGCTCAATGAGGCGCTTCGCGCCATCATGGGCAACCTACAGGAGGCCTACGGCAACACCGATATTTCCATTGCCAACTCCATCTGGGTGAAAAACGGCTTTGATGTCAAGCAGCCGTTTTTGCAGAATAATGCCGACTATCTCAGCGCCGCCGCCTACCGCACGCCGATGAATGCCGCCTCCGTGAAGGAGATGAACGGCTGGATCAGCGAAAAGACCAACGGAATGATCAAGGATCTCATAAAAGAGCTTTCTCCCGAGACAGTGCTGACGCTCATCAACGCCATTGCATTCAAGGGTAAATGGAGCAGCACCTATAGAGGCACGGGGAAGGGCATCTTCCATGCCGCCGATGGCAGCGCGCAGGAGGTGGAAATGCTCGGAAGCATCGAATTTTCCTATCTGCACGATGACAGTGCCGAGGGCTTTGTAAAGAGCTTCTACAGTGACCGCTACGCCTTTGCAGTCATCCTGCCGAACGAGGAGATCGGGCTGGAGGAATATGTGCAGAAGCTCGATGGCGCGGCACTGCGTAAGCTTCTGGGCAGTGCAATCAACGGGGCTGTCATAACCGCTATGCCGAAATTCAAGGCCGAAACCACCGCGAAGCTCCCCGATCCTCTGGAAAAGCTGGGCATCCGCTCTGCATTCAACCCCTGGCGCTCCGATCTCAGCGGAATCTCCGATACCCCGCTGTTTGTATCGGACGGGATTCAAAAGGCGGTAATTGATGTGAACGAGAACGGCTGCAGCGCTGCCGCTGCCACCGTCGTGATCTTCGAAGCCACGTCTGCCGACCCCGAGCCCATTGCAGCCGTCACCGTTGACCGCCCGTATCTCTATCTCATCTACGACCGCAAAACCAATGTGCCTCTCTTCATTGGCACAAATGTTTCTTTTGCAGAATAAAAACACAGGAAAAGGGACTCTATGAGTCCCTTTTCCTGCGAATATTGCATGATACACCGTAGGGGCGAGCATTGTGTCAAGAGGAACATGGTTTACACATTGTGCAATGACATGGTTTACACATTTGTATGAACAAGGCAGAACGAATTTCAGACGGAGGGAGGGCGGAGCCCGACCGGAGTCTGAAATTCGGCGCGGCTCATTTGCCCTCGCGCCGCGGATCGCCGTCGATCAGATACGCCTTCTTGAAGGTGAAAACCCGTTTGTCTTCATCTATCTGGCCAATGATGAATTGTCGGTAATACAGGTTTAAGCAATTTGATTTATCGGATTTCTTTACAGCAATTTCCCGCTCCCCGAACGCTTCGCTCAGGAAATATCCCTGACCGTTTATGCTGATGTATCCGCTTGACCTTACCTTGTGTAGCTGACATCCCTCGGGATATTCCCACGCTTTTATGTTCGGATCATACTCTTTTTTGCTCTTCTCGTAGTGCTTTGCCGGTGTGTCTAGCGCCAGAGAGTGGTGCGGACGCTCGTTGTTGTAGAAGTCCCTGTATTCGGCAAATTTGCGTTCGGCATCCTCCATGTCCTCTATCTCTGTGTATTTGAGCAGCTCTCTCGTCATGGAGCCGTTGAAGCGCTCTTCCTTTCCCTGCGTCTGAGGATGGATTTTTCTGCCGTGGATGGTCAGTATGCCCAAGTCCATAAGCCATATCTCAAACTGCGTAAAGCCGGTGCTTTGTGCCGTGCCCCATGGATTCCCATTGTCGCAAAGAAGTGAAAATGGTACGCCAAATTCCTCAAATAGCCCAATTATTACGGGTTTTATCTCCTGAAATGTTTCTCCGGCCTGCGGCTTACAGCAGAGATTATACCGGCTGTGATCGTCCACTATATTCAGCGGGTAGCAGCGCTTGCCGTTCTTCATGAGAAAATTGCCCTTGTAATCTGCCTGCCACATCTCATTCGGATACGTTTTTTCAAACCGCACGTTCGGTGTTGCCGCACGGCTTGCTTCCAACGTGATGAGTCCGTTCCGTTTCAGTATGTTATTTACCGTTTTGGTACTCGGCAGTTCCGTATGTCCGGCAGTTTCTAATATACGTCTTATTTTCACAGCACCGATGGCGGGGTGTTCGTTTCGGTAATCTACGATAAGCTGCTCCACGTCCTGCGCCGTCTTTGTCGGCGTACGGTTCGGTCTGCGGCTTCTGTCATAGAGCGTTTCCCCCGCAAGGTAACGCGCTATCCACTTATCTCCCGTCGGTCTGGATATACCGTATTCCATGCATAACGCGCTTTTCGTCTTCTCTCCCCGCAGTACCCGCTTTACAAATTCTTCTCTCACTTGTGCAATTCCTGTCTCTCTCCAAGGCATCACGGTCACTCCCGTTTTTGCCTCTATTGTACTCCTTCTTTGTAAACTATCTCATTGCACATTTTGTAAACTATCTTACTTCTCTATACAGCTTGCCCGTTCCGTGTAAAACACGGGACGGAACGGAATATTGAATATAAAACGTTCCGAATGAACGTAGGGGCGAGCAATGTGTATAGAGAAGTGACATGGTTTACATTTTTGGTAGCCCGCCCCTACAGCACAAGTTCTGAAAAACACTGAAACAGTGTGTTTTGCAGCACTTTTGGCAGGGGATATCAAGGGTAAATGCACTTTTCAAGCCCTTGACACCCCCTACCAAAAGTGCAAAAGTGTATTCATGCAACTAATAGTTGCCTATTTTACATGATTTTATTTTGTTTTTATAACCTTTTGAGAAAAATGTAAACCATGTCATTGCACAATTTGTAAACCATGTTACTCTTGACACAATGCTCGCCCCTACGACGGAACAGAGCGTTTTTTACATTTTTTCCGCGACTGCGTCGATGAACTGCCACGTATCGGTTACGGTCAGCTTCGATTTGTCCTCGATGAGGGCGGCAAGGTCGCCCGTGACCGTACCGGAAAGAAGCGTATCCATGCACGCCTTTTCCAGCTTATCGCCGAAGGCGGCAAGGTCGGGGAGACCGTCCAACTCGCCGCGCTTGCGGAGCGCGCCGCTCCACGCGAAAATCGTCGCCACGGGGTTGGTGCGGGTGCGTTCGCCCTTGAGATAGCGGTAATAGTGGCGCGTGACCGTACCGTGCGCCGCCTCAAATTCATACTTGCCGTCGGGCGTGACGAGACCGGAGGTCATCATGGCGAGAGCGCCGAACGCCGTGGAGGCCATATCGCTCATCACGTCGCCGTCGTAATTCTTGCACGCCCAGATAT
>JAZQOW010000040.1:0-2637 GCA_045628065.1 Faecousia sp. | reverse complement strand
ATGAATACTGCCAAAAATGGTATCATGATTTATCTCACCCCGATCGCTATGTTTATCTAAAGGAAGCAAATTCTGATATCTATTATGCAACCATCTATACTCTGGATGACGTCGGAAATGTTAACGTCAAAAATAATGATTATTTCAGAGGACGCGGATTTGATTCCCTTTATACGGAAGTCAGCATTGCCGAATTGCCGGAAGCTATTCGCAAGGCTGCCGGATGCTGAGTACATAATAAAAAAATAATATAAATTGTAGCGGAAGGCATCGAAGCCACAGAGGAAGGAATCAAGGCCAAGTTTGATGCTATGCACAAGGAGGGCGAAATCGCCGACGAGGAACTGAACAACATTGCCGGCGGATCCATTTGTGATGACCCAAGACCTCCCAAGCAGGAAATGGCTTTTGACGAGGAAGGTCGGGTTATTTGTCCGTTCTGTAAGCTGAGAAATTTCACTTGCATGACTTGGAATACCAGCGATCCGTATGACAGACTCACATGCAAAAAATGCGGACGCAGCTTCCGCCGTTATTGGGACGGCGACGAATGGACACAGGATTAAATTGAATTCATTATGAAATACATACTATCAGATTCTATTGCTCTTCGATCGTGGCGGCTTGTACCGTATGCCTATTACATAAAGGGTGTGCGAAACGCACTGGGACTGAAGCAAAATGAATACGAACTTTTGAAACAATGTGACGGTACCCGGGAAATAGAAGATTCTCCGCTTTTGCAGGAATTGATCCGCCGTGGATTATGTATCACCGCTAAGGACGGGAAAACACTTTCCGATTGGCAGAAGGAAAAGGTCTGCGATAACCGTTATTTTCCGGCGATGAACTGGATGATCACCGGCAAATGCAACTATAACTGTCTGCATTGCTTCAACGCTGCCGACAACAACCGGCTGCAAAGCGAGTTTTCTTTGGAAGAAGCCGAAAAGCTGATTTGCGAAGCGGAAAAATGCGGAATCAATGCTTTTACCATTACCGGCGGCGAGCCAATGCTTCACCCGCATTTTATGGACATTCTTCGCAGCATCTACGATCACGGAATGTACGTGGAGGAGCTGAACACCAACGGCTATTTTCTCACGGAGGAGATCCTTGACGAGATGAAAAAAATCGGATGCCGTCCCCTGATGAAGATCTCTTTCGACGGGATCGGTCACCACGATTGGTTGCGCAATCGCAAAGGTGCGGAGGAAGACGCTCTGCGTGCCATCCGCCTTTGCATTGAAAACGAGTTCCGTGTCAAAGCACAGACCAACGTTCACAGGCTGAATGTCGATACCATGCTTCCGACGGCAAAACTGCTGTCGGATATGGGTGTCGGCACAATGCGCATCATTCGCACGACGGAGGCCCCTCGCTGGTTACAAAATGCGGGGGATGCCTGCCTGACGTTGGAAGAATACTTTGACGTAATGCTGGACTTTTTGAAAGCGTATGCGCAGACAGACTGCAAAATGGATATCGACGTTTGGAACTTTGCGCAGTTGCTCCCGCAGAGCAAGACCTACCGTCCCCGCACTTTGCAATGCGACGAGGGGGAATACCGTGATTCGATCCCCGTCTGCCGTGGCAATCGCGGAATGGCAGCCGTCGGAGCAAACGGGAATTTGTATCCGTGCCATCAGATGTCCGGTTATTATGAACAGCATCACTGGTTTCTCGGGAACGTGAAAACGGATGGGCTGCAAAAACTTCTGCAGGAAGGTAAATACCTGCAAAACGTCTGTGCAACGATGAAAGACTTGGCTGAGCACAATGAAAAATGTGCGAACTGTCGGTGGTTCAAATATTGTTGCGGCGGTTGTCGTGCAATCGGATTGGCACTGACCGAAGACGTATTCGGCCCGGATCTGTCCAAGTGCCTGTTTTTCGAGGGCCGCTACTGGCAAAAATTAGATTCAGCGCTGCCGGGCTATCGCAGCGCATACAAACAGATTCTTGATAAGGAAAAAGAATAAGGAGGATCATATTGTGAAATTAACAAATCAGGAAACTCAGAAAATATTGTTGGCTACAAATACGGAAGAAGTACATCAGATACTTGCAGGCGCGGAGGACATTGCATCATGGAACGGAGCAGAACCATTGACCGACCACGCGAAATGCTTTTATGATGCGCTTTCTCAGTATACCGAGGAGCGGCGCAACAGTTGTATGACCAAACAGATGCAATTGGAACCCCTTGGCGATGGTAGTGTACGCTTCGAATTTTTCGGTGCTTTGAGTGACGAAGAGCTGGATAATGTTTCCGGTGGATGCGGGGGCGATAGTCATGGAGGCGCCGGAAAACTTGATAAGCCGGTCATCTATCTCTATCCGGAGAAGGAAACGGAAGTAACCGTCGAGGTGGCTCTGAATAATGCACAGTTTACCTGTGTCTATCCTGCGATGGAGGACGGTCGCTGGAAAGTAACCGCCAAGCCCGACGGCACACTTACCGCTGATGGCATGGAGTACAATTACCTCTACTGGGAAGGTGAAGCCACTGAAAAGTGGGAAGATATGCGCCAAGGTTTCTGTGTTGCCGGTAAGGATACTGCCACATTCTTTGAAAAATCTCTGGTGGAACTGGGACTTACCCGCCGGGAAGCCAATGAAATGATTGTCTACTGG
>JAZQOW010000039.1:0-18048 GCA_045628065.1 Faecousia sp. | reverse complement strand
TATCGCTTCGTTGCTCCTCCTCCCCAAATCGAACCCACTTCGTTGGGCTTCGATTTGGTTTTTTTCGTTCATTTTGATTCTTTACGCCTCGTTTGAGCAAACTGCGCTCGCTCCGCTTCCGGCAGTCTCCTGCGGAGATTGCCGAAAGCTGCATATCGCTTCGTTGCTCCTCCTCCCCAAATCGAACCCACTTCGTTGGGCTTCGATTTGGTTTTCGTCAAGAAATCTTACCCGGCCTATTTTAGAAATCACCATATTATTTCTTGAAAGAAGAGATGTTAATAAGTATAATTAATTCAATACAGGGCGGAAAACAGATTTTTCATGCAAAAATGGTTTTTCTCCGGCGCGAACGATTTAATACATCTCATAGCCGACCAATACGCCGCCCCGCTCTGCATAGTAGCTGCAAAGCCCCAGAGTTTTTTCAATTTTCACACTCACATGCGGAAGCGCCGAAACGATCATACTTTTCAGTGTATTCGCTGCGTTTTCGTTGCAGCAATGCGCAATGATCACCTTGCCCCTTGCAAGTCCATTTTCTTTCAGGTGCTTCATGATAGCAGAAAGCGTCTTCGACTCACCGCGGCACTTGTCCGTAGGCGCCAGGGTTCCCGCATCACTGGCCTTTCCGACGATCCGAATACCCAAAACGCCCGCAAGCTTTGCAATGGCAGGAGCTACGCGGCCATTGGCAGCAAAATTTTTCAGAGATTCCAGGCTGAACAGTAAGCCGGTCTGCTTTTGGTATCCGGAGATGGCAGCGCAAATCTCTTCAAAGCTCATTTCTTCAAGGATCAGCTCTTCCAGTTTTTCTACAATCAGGGTCGGTTCGGGACCGGCAGATAAAGAGTCGATTACGAATACCTTGCTGCCGGGATTAGCCTCCATGTACAGATCGCGTGCCACACAGGCAGAGTTATAGCTGCCGGACAGTCCGCTGGTGAGGGTAACACAGAAAATCTCCTCTGCATCACCAAATGCGTTGAGCCAATCCTCTGTATTGGGGCAGGAGGTTCTCGACTTTCCTTTATATGCATTGAAATAGTCAAGCATTTCCTCCAAATCCAGCGCCGGATCATCCACAAAGTCCCTGTTCTCCGTGTTAATCTTCAGGGGCGCTGCATCAAAAGGAACAACATCCAGTTTCATTCTATTTGCAGAAGAATCAGCAACAATTTTTCTTTTTTTCATGAGCTACAACCATCTTTCTAAAAAAGTGTTTTCATGATGACACGGGCGTGATTGGGACAGGAAAAAGTGGCTTTTTTCACTTTCATTACATAAAAGCGCAGCAGCTGCAATATCTGTAAAACCCCGATTGATCTCTTCATCAGTTAAAGCAGTGTTTCAGCATATGCAATAGTTGACATAAAACTGCATATTGGGAAAATGACGATATTTACCCTTTGGCAGGCTTCTGAAAAAAGCACATCACTATAGTACCTTGTTTTCTCAATTATGTCAAGGGTTTTTGAAAAACCTGTAGAAGCGCACGGCTTGACAAAAAAGGTATATAATCAGTATAATCAGTTTATGAAAAAACAAATGATAGACGCTATAGCCAGCTCCATGTGCGGATTTCGTCTGCCGCGGTATCAGGAGATTCCCGATGTGGGTCTCTATCTGGAGCAAACAACGAAATATATCAATCAATGCATCCATATTTTAGGGTTTGAGGATGTGACCGGTTCTATGATCCGCAACTATGTAAAGCAGGGCTTTATCACAAATCCAGTCAAAAAGCAATACTCTGCAAATCAAATCGCGCATCTGATTGCCCTTGTTCTGCTGAAGCAAGTGATATCGCTTGAAAATGTCCATGCGCTGTTTCAGATTCAGTGTAACAATAATAACTATCCGGATGACGTTGCATATAATTACTTTTGTGATGAACTGGAAAACATATTGTACTTTAGATTCGGTCTGAAAGACGCAAGCAGCGAAGTAGGTGTCACTGTATCACTGGAAAAAGAAATGCTCCAAAGCGCCCTTACAGCGGTATCTCATATTGTATATTTGAATCGCTGCTTCCACGCCCTCTCCGCTCCCAAAAGCGAAGAGGAATAGCCGGTTCAATATCTATACTTCCCTATGGCTCTTGTACTTTGTTCGCTTAAGACAATTCAGCAACGGAATTCCTCTCTTTTGTAGGATTGCATATTCACAGCAATAATTCATGCCGCAAACAGGCAGCTTCTGCAAGAATGCAAAAGCTGCCTGTTTGCTGTTCTTATTTATCGGTAGAGTGTTGACGGGAATGGATTCATTATTATTTGGAATACAAACCGTTTACAAAGGTAATATACTCGGTATCCATGTAGGCAGAACCATAAGCCTTTGTGAGGGCGATGATAAAGTCCACGAGCGTCCAGATGCCGGCGCCGCCGCAGGTGAGCAGCTTTAAGATGCCAAGGCCGATCTGGCCTCTCATGAAGCGGTCTACGCCCAGCTCACCGAATGCGAATGTTCCGACCCAAACGAAAATGTGCTTGTTGATTGTATTTTCCATGGTTATTCTCCTTTGATTTTTATTTTATCCGGGCAATATGCGGCAAATCACTCCGCTGCCGTTTTATTATTTATCTTCCTGCGAAACAAAGCCGGGTGCCTCGGATTCGGGGATGTCCTTTGGGGGGACGCGGCCGTAGCACAGGGTCATGGCTTTGATGCGGCGAGAGAGCTCCGGGGTCAGGGAGCCGGGGGTGAGGCGCCAGCGCCAGTTTTGGTCGTTGACGCGGCCGGGCTCATTCATGCGGGCATTCGACAGATTGGGGAGATAGTCCTGCATCTGGGCGATGAACAGCTCTGCGGTGCTGCTCATGCCGCCGCGCAGGATGCCCCATGCGGCGCCCTCCTCGCGGGTCAGCGCGAAATAGCGGCGCACATAGGCGCGGCTGCTCTCGCTCAGGTCATCGTACCACTCCGAAATCGGGGGATTATCGTGGGTGCCGGTGTAGCACACGCAGTTTCTGCCATAATTATAGGGCAGATATTCGCTGGGCTCCTTGGGGTCGAAGGCAAATTCCAGCACCTTCATGCCCGGGAAGCCGGAAGCCCTTTGCAGCTCCCGCACCTCAGGGGTCAGGAAGCCCAGATCCTCGGCAATAAAGCGCAGGCCGGTCAGCCGGTAGCGCAGAGTCTGCACAAATTCCAGACCCGGACCCGGCATCCACTGGCCTTCCTTCGCGGTCTCGGCGCCATAGGGCACCGCCCAATAGCTCTCAAAGCCGCGGAAATGGTCAATGCGAACCACATCAAACATTCTGGAAGCGAATTGCAGTCTGCGCAGCCACCATTCATAGCCCTCGGTGCGCATGATGCTCCAATTATAAAGGGGATTGCCCCAAAGCTGGCCATCCTCATTGAACTGATCCGCCGGGCAGCCTGCCACGGCGGTCGGCACGCCGTTCTCATCCAGCTGGAACAGGCGGCTGTTCGCCCACACATCGCACGAATCCAGCGGCACATAGATGGGCACATCCCCGATGATGCGGATGCCCTTCTGCCTGCAATACTCGCGCAGGCGATTCCACTGGCGGAAGAACTCATATTGCAGGAAATAATGGAACGTGATCTCATATTTGAGACCGGCGGCAGCTTCCCGCAGGGCAAGCGGGTCATGGGCGCGCAGAGGCTCTTCCCACTCCTGCCAGACCGCGCCGCCGTTTTTCTGCTTGATGGCCATGAACACGGCGTACTCGCGCAGCCAGTCCTGCTCCTCCGTGACAAAGCGGATGAAATCCCGGTTGGGGGTGCGGATAAAGCGCCCATAGGCAAGGCGCAGAACCTCCAGCCGCTGCTTATAGAGCGTGTCAAAATCCACCCGGGACGGATTTGCACCCCAGGACAGATTCTTCACTTCCTCCTCATGCAGCAGACCCTCCTGCACAAGCGTGGCAAGGTCGATGAAATTGTGATTGCCCGCATAGGACGAAAACGCCTGATAAGGCGAATCGCCGAAGCCGGTCGGATTTATGGGCAGAATCTGCCAATAGGTCTGACCGGAGGAGGCAAGGAAATCGACAAATTGTTTTGCTTCCGTACCCAAAGTGCCGATGCCGTAGGCAGACGGCAGGGAGGAAATGTGCATCAAAATACCGCTGGCTCTCATGTTTTCTTTCTCTTTCCCGGGGCAATTTGTTGACCCGTCCCGTTTGGCTGTATTATCCCAGAAAAATTCCCTTCCGTCAAGGCGTTTTTGCATGAATGGGGCTTATTTTGTAAATTATTCCTGTTTTTCCCCGAAGCACACCCCATCCAGAAGGGCTTTTGTGAGCTGCCAGAGGGTCAATCTCGGAATATTGCCGGGCGAAACCAGCGGAACATCGGACAGGAGCGCATCGCCTGCATAGATATGGAGAGTGCCGATCTGCTCTCCCGCCTGAATGGGTGCGCTCAGCTCCTCGGGCAGTTCGACCTCCTGCCGCACGGCGGCCTGATCTGCCTTGTTGATGAGCACCGGGGTCATGGCTTCGGGCACCGGCAGCAGCGTTTCCTCGGTGCCGAGCCGAACCGGCACCTCCTGCGTGGGTGCCTCCGGCGGCACCAGGGCGTAATTGGCAAAGCCATAGTCCAAAAGCTCCTTTGCCGCGCCGAATCGGTCAGGGGAGGTCGCGCAGTGCATCACGGCAGCGATCAGCTCCATGCCATCGCGCTTGGCGCTTGCGCTCAGGCAATAGCCCGCCGAGGAGGTGAAGCCGGTTTTCAGGCCGGTGGCGCCGTCATAGAAGCGCACCAGCTTGTTGGTGTTCGACAGGCCGAAGGCGCCGTTTCGCACGGTGTCCATCCAGATCGTGGTATAGCTTTTGATCGCCTCATGGGACAGGAGCTCTCTGGACATCACCGCAATATCATGGGCGGAGGTCAGGTGCTCCCCGGCATCCGCGCCGTCATCGAGCCCGGTGCAGTTGACAAAATGGGTATCGTTCATGCCCAGCTCCTGTGCCCTCCGGTTCATGCGTTCCACGAAGGCACTCTCGCTGCCCGCCACATGCTCGGCAAGGGCGGTGGCGCAGTCATTGGCAGAGGACACCACCACGGATTTGAGCATGTCCTCCAGCCCCATCTGCTCGCCCGGCTCCAGATAAATCTGGCTGCCGCCCTTCGCGGCTGCATGGTCGGAGGCCGTCACCGTATCATCCCACCCGATCGCGCCGGAATCGAGCGCCTCCATCACCAGCAGCAGGGTCATCACCTTGGTCACGCTCGCCGGAGCCAGACGGGTATGCGCCTCCTTCTCATAGAGCACCGTCCCCGTGGCGGCATCCATCAGAATGCACGAAGGTGCCCGCTCTGCCAGCTCCGCCGCACGCACCGGGGCGCAAAGAAGCGCAAGCGCGCACAGTATTATGATCGTCCTTTTCATGCTGTTCCCTCCTTATGAATTGCTACACCCTATGCGCATTCCCTTGCCGATAGCCCCGCAACACGGAAAGTTTACAATTGCTTTCTCTTTTGCTCTGTCCTTTTGCCAGCAAATATGTTATAATAGGTAAAATGCCGTTTTATAGGCAGAAATACTTATGGCAGCCCACCGCTGCCCTTGAAAGGAACTGACGTTATGGGACTGATGGATAAACTGTTCGGCACCCATTCTGAACGAGAAGTGAAACGGCTCGAGCCGACAATAAAGAAAATCGAGGCACTGGATCCGGCCTACAGCGCGCTGTCCAACGCAGAGCTTTGCGCGAAAACCGATGAATTCCGCGCCCGCTATCAGGCAGGCGAAACGCTCGATGACCTTCTGCCCGAGGCCTTTGCCGCAGTCAGAGAGGCCGCATGGCGCGTGCTCGGCATGAAGCCCTACCGCGTCCAGCTCATCGGCGGCATGATCCTGCATCAGGGACGTATTGCCGAAATGAAGACCGGCGAAGGCAAAACGCTGGTTGCCATTCTGCCCGCCTACCTCAATGCCATTTCCGGTAAGGGCGTGCACATTGTCACCGTCAACGATTATCTTGCCCGCCGCGACTCGGAATGGATGGGCAAGGTCTATAAATTCATGGGTCTGAAGGTCGGCCTGATCGTTCACGGGCTGACGAACAACCAGCGCCGCGAGGCCTATGAAGCCGACATCACCTACTGCACAAACAATGAGTTGGGCTTCGACTATCTGCGCGACAATATGGCCATCTATGCCAACGAGCGCGTCCAGCGCGGGCACAGCTTTGCCATCGTGGACGAGGTGGACTCCATCCTCATTGATGAAGCCCGTACCCCTCTGATCATCTCCGGCAAGGGCGAAGCCTCCACCAAGCTTTACGAAATGGCAGATTTCCTTGTCAGCCGCATGAAGAAGCTGGTCTTCTCCCGCACCGATGAAAAGGAAGTGCAGGACGATTACGACTGCGACTACATCGTAGATGAAAAATCCCGTGCCTGCACTCTCACCGCCCGCGGCATCAAGAAGGCGGAGGACTTCTTCCAGCTGGAAAATCTGGCGGATATGGAGAATACCACCATCTCCCACCATATCAATCAGGCCATGAAGGCCAGAGGCCTCATGAAGCGGGATATTGACTATGTGGTGAAGGACAATCAGGTCATCATTGTTGACGAATTCACCGGCCGCCTGATGTACGGCCGCCGCTATAACGAAGGTCTGCATCAGGCCATCGAGGCAAAAGAAGGGCTGGAGGTTGCCAACGAAACCAAGACGCTGGCCACCATCACCTTCCAGAATTTCTTCCGCCTGTACAATAAGCTCTCCGGCATGACCGGCACCGCCCTCACCGAGGAGCAGGAATTCACCTCCACCTACAATCTGGATGTGATCGAAATTCCTACCAACCGTCCCGTGGTGCGTAAGGATCACCCCGATGTGGTCTACCGTACCGAGGCCGCCAAATTCCGCGCAGTCATTGCACAGATCGTGGAATGCTACAAGAAGGGGCAGCCGGTTCTGGTCGGCACCATTTCCATTGAAAAATCCGAATATCTCTCCCGCCTTCTCTCCCGCGAGGGCGTGCCCCATACCGTGCTGAACGCCAAGCACCACGAGAAGGAAGCAGAGATCGTCGCGCAGGCAGGCCGTCTGGGTGCAGTCACCATTGCCACCAACATGGCAGGCCGCGGCACCGATATTGTGCTCGGCGGCAACCCCGAGCATATGGCGCTGGATGATCTTCGCAAGCGCGAGGATATGACCGAGGAGCTTCTGCTGGAGGCCAACTCCTACGCAGAGACCTCCGACCCCGCCATTCTGGCCGTGCGGCAGGACTTCGAAAACGCACTGGCTCTGCATAAGAAGGACACCGGCGCAGAATCCGAAAAGGTACGCGCCGTCGGCGGCCTGTTCATCATCGGCACGGAGCGCCATGAATCCCGCCGTATCGACAACCAGCTCCGCGGCCGTTCCGGCCGTCAGGGCGACCCCGGCGAAACCCGCTTCTACCTGTCCATGGAGGACGATATCATGCGCCTGTTCGGCAGCGAACGCATGATCGCCATGATGGACACCCTGAAAATTGACGAGGATACCCCGATCGATGCAAAAATCCTCTCCGGTGCCATTGAAAATGCCCAGAAGAACGTGGAAAGCCGCAACTTCCAGTCCCGAAAGAACGTGCTGGAATATGACGATGTCATGAACACCCAGCGTAAGGTGATCTATGACCAGCGCCGTCAGGTGCTCGAGGGTGAGGATCTGAGCCGCACCATTGAGGGCATGATGAAATATTATGTCAATACCCGTGTGGCAGATGCCTTCGGCCACAACAATTATCTTGCCGACCGCTCCCAGCTTAATGCCATTACCCGCGAATTTGAAGGTCTGTTCATGCCGAAGGGCGCGATTTCCTACACCGATGAAGCACTCTCCGGTGTCACGCCCGATTCGCTGGAGGAGCGGATCCTGGAGGAAATGCACAAGACCTATGCCGCCAAGGAAGCCCAGTACGGCGAGCAGCTGATGCGTGAGGTCGAGCGCGTGGTCATGCTGCGCGTGGTGGACGAATACTGGATGGACAACATTGATGCCATGACCGACCTGCGGCAGGGCATCGGCCTGCGTGCCTACGGTCAGCACAACCCCGTGGACACCTACAAAAAGGAAGGCTTCGAGATGTTCGAGGGCATGACCAATGCCATCCGCGAAGAGACGGTCCGCCGCCTGTTTGCCTTCCAGATTCGCACCGACGAAGAGGTCAAGCGCGAAAAGGTCGCCACCATCACCTCCGAGGGCGGCGCCTCCGACCATACCGTGAAGCGTCAGCCGGTTCGCAAGGTCAAGATCGGCCCCAACGACCCCTGCCCCTGCGGAAGCGGCAAGAAATATAAAAAATGCTGCCGCGATAAGGACCTTGCCAACGAAATGGGCAATGCCTGATTGAGGTCTCTATGGCATTTACAACACACCATAAAGGAGCACTGGAATATCTCACCGCAGAAGGACTTCGCGGCGCGGCGCACTGCTTCACCACAAGGTACGGCGGCGTATCGGAAGGGTATCTGTCGAGCCTGAATCTGGGCATTCACCGGGGAGATACACCGGAAAATGTGCTGGAAAACTATAAAATTCTGGGAAAAGCCGTTGGTTTTTCCCCTGAGGATCTGGTATTTACCCACCAGACCCATAGCGCCGCCGTGCGCCCGGTAGATGCTGCGGCGCGGGGCGAGGGCTTATTTCACCCGGTTCCGGGGGATTACGATGGCCTGACCACCAACGTCCCCGGCGTGGGGCTCATCGTCTTCAGCGCCGATTGCACCCCGGTGCTGCTCTATGACCCGGTGCGGCAGGCCATCGGCGCTGTCCACGCCGGCTGGCGCGGGACGGCTGCCGGCATTGCCGCAAATGCCGTCCGGCAGATGCAGGAGCTTTACGGCTCCGACCCTGCCGACATCCGCGCCGCCATCGGCCCATGTATCGGCCCCTGCTGCTTCGAAACCAATGAGGATGTGCCGCAGGCCATGCGCGCCTCCCTCGGACGGGAGGCAGAAAACGCCATCTCTCCCCGGGGAGATAAATATTATGTAAACTTAAAGGAGCTGAACCGCCTCTGGCTTCTGCGCAGCGGCGTGACCCGGGTAGAGGTCAGCCCCGACTGCACCCGCTGCCAAAGTGCGCGCTTCTGGTCCCACCGCGTCACCGGCAGCGCAAGAGGCTCTCAGGCTGCCGTCATCCTGCTTCCGCGGGAGTAAAAAGCCTCATCGCAATCTGTCTATACCGGAAAGGAGGGATGCGCCTTGATGAAACGCATCCTTGGAATACTTCTATGCCTGTGCCTGCTGCTGTCCGGCTGTTCCGGCGCGGCAAAAGAGGAGGAGGAAGAGCGCAGCGATGCCGGCGATATCATCTCCGATGCGCTCACCCCGGAGAAGGAGGATGATCTTTCCACCTTCGGTCTGGCCTATCAGTCGGAATTCGGACTCAATCCCTATGACTGCACCAGCCTGTCCAACCGCACGATCCTCTCCCTGCTCTACGAGAGTCTGTTCACCGTCACCTCCACGTTTGATGTGGAGCCGGTGCTGTGCGATTACTACGATGTCTCCGACAATCTGCAAAACTATACCATCCATCTTCTGCCCGACGTGAAATTCAGCGACGGCACCCCCCTGACCGCGAAGGATGTCAAGGCCTCCTACAATGCGGCGATCAATTCCGATGTCTACGGCAGCCGCTTCTATGCGCTGAACAGCATCGAAATCGTGGATGATGCCACCGTGATTTTCCACACCACGCAGCCCTATGAAAATTTCACGCTCCTGCTCGATGTGCCCATCGTGCAGGCAAGCACGTCACATGAGGATGCGCCGCTGGGCACCGGCCCATTCCGTCTGGTGGCTGAACGACATACCAGCACGCTGGTGCGCAACAGCTACTGGTGGCGCGACCCCTATGATGCCGCCGTTACCGTTCGCAGCATCCATCTGGTGCCGACCAGCACCCCCACGGATGTGCGCGATGACTTTGAATACGGCATCACCGGCGTGGTATGCACTGACCCCAACTCCGCCGCCTATGTGGACTACCACTGCGACTATGAGCTGTGGAACTGCTCTACCACCATCATGGAGTACATCGGCTTTAACGCCCGCTCGGGTCTGTTCTGCCTGTCGGATCTGCGCATTGCCTTCACGCATATTCTGGATCGCAATGCCATTGCGACAGAGCTTTACCGCGGCTACGGCGAAGCTGCCGTGCTGCCCGCTTCGCCGCTGTCTCCGTTCTATGATGCAGAGCTGGCGAAAAAATACGATTACGCCCCCGATAAATTTGTCTCCGCCGTTGCTCTGACCAAGGCGAAAACCTCGCAGGCCACCTTCCTGGTATGCAACACCGACCCGCGCCGGGTGGAGGCCGCCGAATACATCGCCGCTGAGGCAGCGAAATACGGCATTGAGCTGGTCGTGGACGCCGTCAACGAGAAAACCTACAAAAACCGCCTGTATAACGGCGATTTCGAGCTGTTCCTCGGCGAAGCGCGTCTCTCCCCCACCTTCGACCTGACCTCCTTCTTCAACGGCGGCGCACTCTGCTACGGTCACATCGACTCCAACGAACTGACGAAGCTGAGCAAGGCAGCGCTCGAAAACTCCGGCAACTACTATAATCTCCACGATGCGATCATGTCCAACGGACTGATTTGCCCGGTGCTGTTCAAGAGCTATGCCGTCTATGCCAGCCGCGGCACCATCTCCAATATGTATCCCGCCGTGGACAACGTCTTCCACACCTCCAATGGCCGCACCCTCTCGGAAGCCATGATCGATGCCTCCGCGAATCAGCCGACCGAGGAAGCTCCCGAAGACGGAGAGGAAACCGATTCCGATACGGAAGCCGATCCCGACGAAGAGCCCACAGAAGAAGCGCCCTCATCCGATCCCGATGATGCGGCAGAGCCTGCCGGGCGCTAGTGGCAGATTCATGTAAAAGATTTCCGGGCGAAAATCGTTGACAAAGCGATTTTTGCCATGTAAAATGAGCAATAGATCGTAATATAAATGGAGGATTCGTCATGAATGATCAAAATACGGAAGCCTCTGCACTGCAAGGGGCACCGACCGAAGAAGAGCTTGAAATGATGGAGCTCAACGCCCGGCGCTTTGAGCCTCTTGGGCCCTGGCAGTATTTCTGGACTACTCTCTTGTATTTAATCCCCGGCGTGGGGCTGATTGCCATGGTGATCCAGGCTATTTTTGCACAAAATGTGAATCGCATCTGCTTTGCACGCTCCCGGCTGATCATTCTGACCGCCGTTGTGACGATTCTCGCCCTGGTGATCGCAGCGCTTTATTTCACCAACAGCCTGTATACCGTGCTCTACATTATAAAGCTGTCGTTTAAAACCGCTGTTGAAGAAATTTCCAAAAACATAAAAGAATTAAATTCCATGCCGAAATAGGAGGAAATGAGATGTTTTGCAAAAACTGCGGCGCAAGCCTGAACGAAGGCACAAGATTCTGCCCGGAATGCGGCACCCCGGTCATCGCAGAAGAGCCGAAGCCCTCTCCCATCTTTGCAGAGCCGGAGCCGAAGGCTCCCATGTATACGCCCCCCGCACCCGAATACACCAACGCACAGCCTGTCTATGCACAGCCGGTCGCCTATGAAGACCCCTCTCCCATCCTGACCTGGGGCATCGTTGGTCTGGTCTGCTCGTTTATTGTCAACATTCTGGGCATTATTTTCTCCGCGATTTCCCTGTCCAAGGCAAAGAGATACGCTGAGCGCTACGGCACCCTGCCCGATCAGGCCCGCACCGGCCGCGGACTTGCCATTGCCGGTCTGATTATCAGCATTCTCTCCGTTGCGCTGTTTATTCTGGTCCTCGTTTTCACCGTTGCAGTATTTTCTGCCGTCATGCCCTACGTCGACTACTAAGCCCGCTTTCCCACGCGCAGCGCCATACATAGAATCATAAGAAGAATTCCTCTCCTTCCGAAATTCCGGAGGGGGAGGACTTTACTTTTACACAGGAAGTTGGTATAATATTTATTACGAAACTTTTCCGCCGTCAGGAGTTGAGCAGCTTGATCGACCAATCTACCATCCGTAATTTCTCTATCATCGCCCATATCGACCACGGCAAATCCACACTGGCTGACCGCCTGCTGGAGGAGTGCAACACCGTGGAAAAGCGCGATATGGAGGAGCAGATCCTTGACTCCATGGAGCTGGAGCGAGAGCGCGGCATCACCATCAAGGCCAGAGCCGTGCGTCTGAACTACCGCGCCCAGGACGGGAAGGACTATACCCTGAACCTCATCGACACCCCGGGTCATGTGGACTTCAATTATGAGGTCTCCCGCAGCCTCACCGCCTGCGAAGGCGCGGTGCTGGTCGTGGACGCCTCGCAGGGTGTGGAGGCGCAGACCCTTGCCAATACCTATCTTGCCATCGACAATAATCTGGAAGTCCTGCCGGTCATTAATAAAATTGACCTGCCCGCTGCAAGGCCGCAGGAAATCAAGAAAGAAATTGAAGATATCGTCGGCCTGCCCGCCATGGATGCGCCCGAAATTTCCGCAAAGAACGGCATCAATATTCCCGCCGTGCTGGAAATGATCGTCCGCGATGTCCCGCCCCCCGAGGGCGACCCCGATGCCCCGCTGCAGGCGCTGATTTTTGACAGCCAGTATGACTCCTACCGCGGCGTCATCGTCTACCTCCGCGTGATGAACGGCACAATCCGTCCCGGCATGGATATCATGATGATGGCCACCGGCGCGCAGTATAAGGTCGTTGAGTGCGGCTACCTGCATCCGCGCGGCATGGTTGCGGCAGAAAGCCTTTCCGCAGGTGAGGTCGGCTATCTGACCGCCTCCATCAAGGTCATTGCCGACACCCGCGTGGGCGATACCGTGACCGGCGTGGAGAATCCCTCCGAAACCGCGCTGCCCGGCTACAAGACCGTGCAGCCCATGGTCTTCTCCGGCGTCTACCCGGCAGACGGCTCCAAATACGGTGACCTGCGTGATGCGCTCGAAAAGCTCAAGCTGAACGATGCCTCCATGTCCTATACACAGGAAAATTCCATCGCGCTGGGCTTCGGCTTCCGCTGCGGCTTTTTGGGTCTTCTCCACATGGAGATCATTCTGGAACGGCTGGAGCGCGAGTTTAATCTGGATCTGATTACCACCGCGCCCAACGTTGTCTATAAGGTCGATAAGATTTCCGGGGAGACCATCGAGGTCTACACCCCCCTCAATTACCCCGACCCCATGGAAATTCAGCAGGCCTACGAGCCCTTCGTGAAGGCCAGCATCATTGCGCCCCCCGACTATGTGGGCAACATCATGGAGCTTTGCCAGCAGCGCAGAGGCGAATTCAAGGATATGTCCTATCTGGATCAGAGCCGCGTGGAGCTGCACTATGATATGCCCCTGAACGAAATTATTTACGACTTCTTCGATGCCCTCAAATCCCGCACCAGAGGCTATGGTTCTCTGGACTATGAGATGGACGGCTACCGTCCCTCCAAGCTTGTCAAGCTGGATATCCTTCTCAACGGCGAACTCATTGATGCGCTCAGCTTCATTCTCTTTGCTGAGAGTGCCTATACCCGCGCAAGAAAGATTTGTGAGCGTCTGAAAGAGCATATTCCCCGCCAGATGTTCGAAATTCCCGTGCAGGCTGCGGTTGGCGGCAAGATCATTGCCCGCGAAACCATCAAGGCTCTGCGCAAGGATGTGCTTGCCAAGTGCTATGGCGGCGATATCACCCGCAAGAAAAAGCTCCTGGAAAAGCAGAAGGAAGGCAAGAAGCGCATGCGCTCGTTCGGCACGGTTGCCGTGCCCAGCGAAGCCTTCATGGCCGTCCTGAAGCTGGACGAATAAGTGAAAGGAGGTTCCTCCATGCCCATTCCCAAATGGTTTCGGCTGGAAAAGCGTCCAACCGAAAAGAAAAAGTTAGGTATTTATGTGCATATTCCCTTCTGCCGCTCCAAATGCCAGTACTGCGACTTCTACTCCATCGGCGGCAGCCGGGATAAGGATTTGATGGATCTCTACCTCCACGCCCTGCCCGCCCACATCAAGGAATTCGGTGCCCGCGCAACCGAATACTCTGTGGACACCGTGTATTTCGGCGGCGGTACGCCCTCCTACTTCGGGGCAGACCGGCTGGTGCGCGTGTTCAATGAGCTCCAGCGCCGCTTCGATGTGGACACCGACGCGGAGATCACCTTTGAGGCCAATCCCGACAGTGCCTCCACAGCTACCCTGCAAAAGCTCCACTCTGAGGGCTTCAACCGCATCAGCCTCGGCGTGCAGAACGATAACGACGAAGTGCTCAAGAAGCTGGGTCGTCCGCACACCTATGAGCAGGCCATGTCCGCCGTGCGCAATGCCCGCAAGGCAGGCTTTGACAACATTTCGCTTGATCTGATCTACGGCCTGCCCGGGCAGACCTTTGAAGACTGGCGCATAACCCTTGACCATGTGCTGGAGCTGGAGCCGGAGCACCTGAGCTGCTACGGCCTGAAGGTGGAGCCGAACACCCCCCTGTGGGAGTATAAGGACTGCTGCAACCTGCCCGATGATGACGATCAGGCCGATATGTACCTCTACGCCTGCGACCATCTGGGGGAGGTCGGCTTCCAGCAATATGAGATTTCCAATTTTGCCCGCCCCGGCTTTGAATCCCGCCACAATCTCAAATACTGGCTCGGCGGCGAATATCTGGGCTTCGGTCCCTCCGCTGCCAGTGACTTCGCAGGCAAGCGCTTCACGGCAAAAGCCAACATCACCGACTATATCGAGGGCGTGATGAAGGGCGGCGCCATTCTCTCCGAGTGTGAAGATATCCCCTCAAGAGAGCGCGCCGGTGAATACCTGATGCTCCGCCTGCGCACCACGCAGGGCGTGGATGCCGACGAATACACCCGCCGTTTTCTCCTGCCCTTCCGCCCCATCGGCCAGCTGCTGGAGCGGTTCCGCGAAATGGGTTTTGTAAAGCAGGATGACACCCGCTATTACCTCACCCCCAAGGGGATGCTGATCTCAAATAAAATTCTGGCAGAGCTCATGCTGGCACAGGAGAAATCCGAGCCTCTTGCCAAGAAACAGCGATAAGTATGAAAAATGCATTTGTTCAATTCCGGCAGGCCAATGCCAATCTGGGCTGGATTCCGAATCTTCTCACCACGCTGCGCATTGTCGGCGCACTGGTGCTGATTTTCCTCCCAACCATGGAGACGGCGTTCTATGTGATCTATGTGCTGTGCGGCCTGACCGATGTACTTGACGGCACCCTTGCCCGAAGACTGCATACAGCAAGCGCCTTCGGCGCAAAGCTGGACAGCGCGGCGGATCTGAGCTTCTATGCCGTCATGCTTCTGAAGCTCCTGCCCAATCTGCGCAAGCGTCTGCCCGGCTGGATCTGGTATTTTATCGGGCTGGTGCTGGTCATCCGCTTGGCCAGCTACCTTACATCCGCCATCCGCTTCAGGAGGTTTGCCTCCCTGCACAACATCGCCAACAAAGCCACCGGCGCAGGCGTCTTCGGCATCGGCATCGCCATGCACACCAGCTGGCTGACCCCCTACGCCATCCTTGTCGCCGCCCTGGCCCTCTTCTCCTCCACATGGGAGCTCATCTATCACCTACGATAAAAACCATGCCGCACCCGGAAATACCCGGGTGCGGCTTTGCATTCATAAGCCTTCCCCTCTGGGGCAATGTCATCAACTTAAGGCTGAGATTTCAAAAGCAAGCCAGTGTCTATGTTATGCGATGCCGTAGGGGAGGGGCTTGCCCCTCCCGAATCCGACCTTGGTTTTCTGAACGCTTTCCAAAAGGTGCTGATTCTACCATCGGGGAGGAGCAAGCCCCTCCCCTACGGCGGTGCATTCCGTATATGCCACTGTGAAGTTGATGACATTGCTCCTCAAGGAGAAGGCTTTGGTCTGGTGCACCCGAAAAAATGGGTGCGGTTTTTTGGCGAAAAGATTTGGAAAGTGACTTTATTTGATTGCCGAATGTCGATTTTTAAGATATAATAGACAAAAGCCCTGCTGTATCGCACAATAGAGGTGAATCGTATGAGTAAATACCGCCCGAATTTTGAGAAGATGTTCACTGACGAGGCAAAATACGGCCTCCCGCGCCGCTGGGATGGGAAGGATTTTTGCCAGACAATCTATGCCTTCTTCAAAGCCTATAAGGAAGATATTGCGCAGTATTTCCCGGATATGCTGCCGGATGTGAAGACGATCACGCAGAATATCTATACCGCCGTGGTGAAAAGCTTTCAAGGGCTGCCGCAGGATGCTTATCTTTACCTTGAAAAAGCAATGGATATCCTGCAAAAAACGCCGCTGCTGGTCGATGACAAAGAATATGACCGGCTGAAGCTCTATCGCGTAACGGATGCAGGCGATACCGCCCAGCCGGATCGCTCCCGAATTTTCCATGTGCCCTTTCATCTGCGCACAAAGATGTCTACCCAGCGCTTCAGCATCCCCGGCTTCCCGTGCCTGTATCTGGGTTCAAATCTTGCCCTGTGCTGTGAAGAAATCGGCAAAGGCCGCTCCTGCCCGTCACTGATCGCAGCGCAGTTTGAGTTGGAAAAATATTATGTGCCGCTCAAGCTTAAAAAGAATAATAAAGGCATCTTTGATGATAATAAAATCATTATTTATGATATCAGTATCAGTCCCTATCGTCTTTTCCCGGATGGTACGGAATCCGAAATGGATATCAATGAGATTACATATATCCGCTGGTACCCGCTGATTGCAAGCTGCTCCTTTATTCGCGCCAAGAAAGGTGACCCCTATGCACCGGAATATGTGATTCCGCAACTGTTTATGCAGTGGATTCATAAAGCGCATCATGATTCCGTTGTTGGTGTGCGTTATTTTTCCTGTTCCTCTGTCCGTGCCTCCAAAATGGGCGAAAACTACGCTTTCCCGACAAACGGCGTTCCGTATCGCGTGCGGGAAACCGTAAAAAGCTATGACGCACGGCTTGCCAACAGATTCAAGCTGTCTGCCCCGCGCTTTTTAAATGAATATAATACCTATCAGGAATGCGAAAAATGGCTGGCAGGCAGCGAAAAAAGAAGAATCGAAGAAAACGCAACAAAGCAGATTGCAAGCAAGCACGAAATACCGGAGGGCGAAACCGAGATTGGCTATGCCGTATTCGCAAATTGCCATTCCCTTACGGACATCACAATTCCTGATAGTGTCATCTCCATTGGAAACTATGCATTTCACGGATGCAGTCGCTTGACCTCTATTTCTCTCCCCGATGGCATTTCATCCATAGGGGACAGGGCATTTTCGAAGTGCGAAAATTTAAAATCCATCAACATTCCCAACGGTATTACTTCAATCGGACATCAGGCTTTTGCCGGGTGCAAAAACCTGACCGAGATTGTTCTTCCTGCCAGCCTGATCTCTCTGGGAAAAACGCCGTTTGAAGACTGTAACCATATTCATATTACTGTTGCAAAGGGAAATCCTGTTTTTTTCTGCAAAAATAACTGCTTAATTGATCGAAAACGCAATCAAGTGATCTCCGCCAGCGATTTAACCCAAACCAGCCTCATTATACCGGAGGGGATCACTTCTATCGACATACAGGCCTTCGAGGGATACCGTAATCTGGTCTCTATCCATATACCAAAAAGCGTTTCATCTATCGGCAGTGCTGCCTTCGCCCTCTGTAGCGGACTGGAATCCATTGATATTCCGGATGACGTCACATTGATTGACGGCTGGGCATTTCATGCATGCAGAAATTTAACCTCCGTCCACCTTCCCGACGGGATCACATTCATTGACGATGCAGCATTTCTTTCGTGCAGTAATCTGACTTCAATCAACATCCCTGATAGCGTCAAGTATATCGGAGAAAGTGCATTCGAGGGCTGCACTCGTCTGCCTGAGGATGTGAAGCAGAAAATATCAAAAATATCCATCGACGCTTTTGGCTAGACAATCCGCTATAAAAAAGGGCTCTATGTCAATAGTTGGGGTAGAGATAAAATGAAATAGAATCAGATCGTGTCGGAGTAAGTGCTCCGGCACGATTTTTATGTACCGCAGAAAAGGATTCTATTTCTGAAATTATTGAAGTTACGCATACCGAAGCAGA
>JAZQOW010000038.1:0-16438 GCA_045628065.1 Faecousia sp. | reverse complement strand
TCCAACTCCTTGGCCCACAGAACGACATGGCTACGATCCGACTTCATGATCCTCGACGAGCCGGAGGCCGGGATCGACCTCTGGTCCTTTGCCCGCCTGACCGATACCTTCCGCGAAATCCACGACCAGAAGCAGGCAACCATCATCATCATTTCCCATCAGGAGCGCATCATCCGCCTGGCAGACGAAATTCTGCTGGTCGGCGGCGGCCGCCTGATGGAGCGGGGCAGCGTCGATCAGGTCTACCCCAGAATCATGGCCGAGACGGTCACAGGCTGCAATATGCTGGAGGTGGACAAGAAATGCTGAACGACATTCAAAAGCGCATCCTGCAGGAGGTCGCCGACATGGCTTCCATCCCCGATGGCGCGGTCAATATCCGCACCGACGGCAAGGGCATGTACAGAAAGAGCACCGAAACCATCGAAATTATCCCCAAAACCGACAAGGACGGCATTGACATCCGCGTGAAGCCCTTCACCAAGGCCGAATCCGTCCACATTCCCGTCGTGCTGACCGCCTCCGGCTTCCACGACATGGTTTACAACGACTTTTTCATCGGCGAAGGCGCCGATGTGACCATCGTGGCAGGCTGCGGCATTCACAACTGCGGCGGCTGCGGCGACAGCCAGCATGACGGCATTCACACCTTCTATGTCGGCAAGAACGCCAAGGTCAAATATATCGAAAAGCACTACGGCGAGGGCGACGGACAGGGCAAGCGCATCCTGAATCCGCAGACCATCCTCTATCTGGAGGAGGGTGCCTCCGTCACGCTCGAAACCAGCCAGATTCGCGGCGTGGATGACACCAAGCGCTACACCAAGGCCGTCCTGCGCGGAGAAAATACCGAATTTGTGGTCACCGAAAAGCTTCTGACCCACGATGACCAGAAGGCCGAATCCGAAATGGATGTCTTCATGGAAGGCAAGGGCAGCCGCACGCAGGTCATTTCCCGCTCCGTAGCGCAGGATGCCTCCAGCCAGATTTTCTATCCCCGCGTGACCGGCAGCTGCGAATGCTTCGGCCATGTCCAGTGCGATGCCATCATCATGGGCTCGGCAAAGGTTCGCTCCATCCCCGAGATCACCTGCAACCATGTGGATGCCACCCTCATCCATGAGGCCGCCATCGGCAAGATCGCCGGTGAGCAGATCCTCAAGCTCATGACCCTCGGCCTGTCCCCGGAAGAGGCAGAGCAGAAGATTCTTGACGGCTTCCTCCGCTGACCATCCATCACATAAAGGAGCTTTCCCATGGAGGAAAAACGATTTTCTCAGCTGAAAAAGCTGCGGATCACCAGAAATCAGTGGCGCTCTATCCTGAAATGGGCGCTCTACACCCTGTCTCTGGTGGGTATTCTGGTGCTGCAAAGCGTCATTCTCAGCCGCCTGCCCGTGCTGGGTGCCAAGGTGAATCTGGTGCCGTGGTTTGTGGGCTGCGTGTGCTTCATTGAGGGGCCGGACAGCGGCAGCATTTTCGCACTGCTGTCCAGCCTGATCTGGGCACTTTCGGGCGGCGATCTGGGCTTTGTGTCCATCCTTGTGCTCACCTTCGGCGGCATGGGCATCGGCCTGCTGGTGCAGAAGGTGTTCCGGCGGCAGGTTCTGATGTGCATGGCCTGCTGCCTGCTGCTGAGCCTGTGCCATGAGAGCGCCATTTTTGCGCTCCGCCTGTATCTGCACACCGTCACCCCGACCCAGTATTTTCATATTCTGATTCCCGGCGTCCTGCTGGGTATTCCCGCCTGCCCGGTATTCTTCTATCTGTGCCGGGCCATCTACCGCACCGAAGGAGGCCGGATATGGAACGAATGATGCGCTTCCGCGTAGGCGTTTTCCTTGCACTGGTTGCCCTGATGGTGGGCTTCTTCGGCTTCCGCGCCTATACTGTGCAGGTGGTCAATGCCACCAAATCAGACAATTCCCTCGGCACCTATACTTACTACACCACCGTCAGCGCCGCCCGCGGACAGATTCTTGACCGCAACGGCAACATTCTGGTGTCCAACCGCGCCAGCTATAACCTGATCATCAACAGCTATGTGCTCTATAACTCCGACAACCCCAATGAGAGCTGCCGCAATCTCCTGAATATGTGCCTCGACATGGGGCTGGACTATGCCGAGCATCTGCCCATCACGCTGGAGAAGCCCTACGAATACCGCCTTGACGACTTCTCCGAAACCTGGCAGGATCGCTTCAAGGCCTTCCTCGATTCCCGAAGCTGGGACTCGGATATCTCCGCGCAGCAGGTCATCAAGCTGATGAAATCCGCCTACCACATTCCCAACAGCTGGACCGAAGAGGAATGCCGCAGAGTCATCGGCCTGCGCTATGAGCTGGAGCTTGTGAATGTGGCAAACCTGCCGACCTATGCTCTGGTCTCCGATGTGGACTCCGATGATCTTGCCAAGCTCATGGAGCTGAATGTTCCCGGCATGACCGTGGAGACCACCACCGTAAGAGAATACAATACCACCTATGCCCCCCACATTCTGGGCAGAACCGGCCCCATCTATGCCGAAGAATACGAGGAATACAAGGAAAAGGGCTACGCCATGAATGCCATCATCGGCAAGGACGGTCTGGAAGCCGCATTTGAGGACTACCTCCACGGCGAAGACGGCGTAAGGGTCACCACCGTGGCCTCCGATGGTCTGGTTCTGGAGGAGCACTACTCCAAGGAGCCGAAGGCCGGTGCCAATGTAGAAACCACGCTGGATATTGGCCTGCAAATGGTCACGGAAAAGGCGCTGGCAGACTGCATTGAAAACCTTGCCGAAAACGGCGTGCCGAATACCGGCGAAGGCAAGGACGTTGAGGGCGGTGCCGTTGTGGTCATGGATGCCAAGAATTTTGACGTTCTGGCCAGCGCCAGCTACCCGACCTTCAATCTGGAAACCTTCTCTCAGGATTATGAGGAGCTTGCAAAGGATAAGCGCTCCCCCATGTGGAACCGCGCCCTGCTCGGCACCTATCCCCCCGGCTCGGTCTACAAAATGATCCCCGCCATCGCTGCGGTGGACAATGAGATCATCACCCCCCATTTCAGCGTGGAGGATAAGGGCGTTTACACCTACTACGATGACTATCAGCCCGTGTGCCATATCTGGACCAGCTCCCACGGCACCGCGACCCACGGCGTGGTCGATCTGGCTCATGCCCTGAGTGTGTCGTGTAACTACTATTTCTATGAGGTCGGCCGCATCACCGGCATTGACAAAATTGATGAGGTCGCTGCCGCCATGGGTCTGGGTCAGCATACCGGCGTAGAGCTGAATGAGGAAATCGGCTACCGCGCCAACGCAGAGACCAAGGCCAAGCTGTATGACGACCCCTCGCTGTCCGGCTGGTATAAGGCCGATACGCTGGCTGCCGCCATCGGTCAGTCCGAAAACCGCGTGACCCCCCTGCAGCTGTGCGTCTACGGCTGCACGCTCGCCAATCAGGGCAACCGCTACCGCGCCACCTTCCTGCAAAAGGTCATTTCCGCAGATTATCAGGATCTGCTGGAAAAGGTCGAGCCGGAGCTGATCAGCTCCTATCCCATCTCCGATACCGCCTATGAAGCCATCATCGACGGCATGAAGCTGGCGGCAAGACAGGGCAGCGCGAAGAACTTCCTGCAAAATTATCCCGTCTCCGTCTGCGCCAAGACCGGTACCGCCCAGCACGGCAACGGCGGCTCGGATAACGCCTCGCTGCTGGTCTTCGCCCCCGCCGACGATCCGCAGATCTGCATCGCCATCTACGTCCAGAAGGGCGCACAGGGCGGCAACCTCGGCTCCATCGCGGTAGACATTCTCGATCACTATTTCTCTGAGGAAACCCTGAACGAAACCTTCCCCAAGGAAGGCGTCATCAATTAACTCCATACACCCCGGGCTGCCTTCATCGCAAGGCAGCCCTTTTTATTTGCAATTCACGGATTCCCGGAAAACGGATATGGCACAGCGCAGCACCGGAATACGACCTTTTATTTGTAGGATGCGCCGATTGACAGCAAAATCCGCGCCTGCTATACTGGTTACGCTCGTTCGGGGCTGATGCCATGCGTCAAAAATCGCCCCGAGGATAGGTTGAGGCAGGTATGAATAAGGATTTGACCGTCGGCAAACCGGCTGCGGTGCTGTTTCGGTTTTGCATTCCGCTTTTCGGAAGCGTGATTTTTCAGCAGCTCTATAATATTGCCGACAGCTTCGTGGCAGGAAAATATATCGGCGAAAATGCGTTGGCTGCCGTGGGCAACAGCTATGAGATCACCCTCATTTTCATTGCCATCGCCTTCGGCTGCAACATCGGCTGCTCCGTTGTGGTCTCCAACCTGTTTGGGGCGGGGAAGTATGGGGAGCTGAAAACCGCCGTGTATACCACCTTCATTTCCGCCGGCATTGTCTGTGCGGTCTTGATGCTTCTGGGCAGAATTTTCAGCGCCGATTTGCTGCGCGCGATCCATACACCCGGGGAGATCCTGCCCGCGTCCGCACTTTATCTGAATATTTACATTTACGGCCTGCCCTTTGTCTTCTTTTATAATATCTCCACCGGCATTTTCTCTGCGCTTGGGGATTCGAAAACGCCGTTCGTGTTCCTGATGTGCTCGTCAGTCGCTAATATCGGCATGGACATTCTTTTTGTCAAGTCGTTTTCCTCGATTTTCACCATGGGCGTAGACGGCGTGGCATGGGCAACATTTTTATGTCAGGGAATCAGCTGCATTCTTGCCCTATTCTTTGTGCTGAAGCGGCTGAAGGGCATCCCGTCCGAAAAGCCCCGCGCCTTTTCCCGGGAAATCCTCGGAAAAATCTCGCGCATTGCCATCCCGAGTATGCTCCAGCAGAGCTTTATCTCCGTTGGAAATATCCTGATTCAGGGCATCATCAATTCCTTTGGCACCGGTGTCATTGCCGGATATTCGGCCTCGGTGAAGCTGAATAATCTGGTGATCACCTCGTTCACCACGCTGGGCAACGGCATTTCCAACTATACCGCACAAAATCTCGGCGCGAAAAAATATGAAAGGATCCGCGAAGGCTTTATTGCCGGGGTCAAGCTGGTCTGGGCGCTGTCGGTTCCGCTGTCGCTTCTGTATTTCTTTGGCGGAAAACAGCTCGTCTATTTCTTCCTGAAAAATCCGAGCGATCTCGCCATGCAGACCGGCACCTTCTTCCTCAAGCTCCTTGCGCCGTTCTACCTCATCGCCTCCACCAAGCTCGTCTCCGATGGCATTCTGCGCGGCGCAGGCAAAATGAATGAATTTATGATCGGCACCTTCACCGACCTCATCCTGCGTGTCGCTCTGGCCTGGCTCCTGTCCAAAACCGCCCTCGGTTCCGTCGGCATCTGGCTTGCCTGGCCCATCGGCTGGATCGTTGCCGCTGCAATTTCCCTCAGCTTCTATAAAAGCGCAAAATTTCAATCCAACCCTTCAGACGCGCTTTAGACCCAACGGTTTTGTCCGGAATTTCTGGCATTTTGCTGAATTTTCCCCTTGTGAATTTGTTGAAAATATGGTAAACTATTTTAGTTTGAAGTATTTTTGTTTAGATGGAGGGCATGCTCTATGGGTCTGCGAGAAGAAATCACCCGGCGGCGCACCTTTGCAATCATTTCCCACCCGGACGCCGGTAAAACCACCCTCACCGAAAAATTCCTGCTTTACGGCGGTGCCATTGCACAGGCAGGCTCGGTGAAAGGCAAAAAGAACAGCCGTGCGGCCGTATCGGACTGGATGGAAATCGAAAAGCAGCGCGGTATCTCTGTTACCTCGTCTGTCATGCAGTTCCAGTACGGCGGCTGCTGCATCAACATTCTGGATACCCCCGGCCATCAGGACTTCTCGGAGGATACCTACCGCACCTTAATGGCTGCCGACTCTGCCGTGATGGTCATCGACGGCAGCAAGGGCGTGGTGGCACAGGCCCGGAAGCTGTTCAAGGTCTGCGCGATGCGGCATATCCCCATCTTTACCTTTATCAATAAAATGGACCGCGAATCCCGCGACCCCTTTGACCTGCTCGACGAGCTGGAAAAGGAGCTGGGCATTGAAACCTACGCCATGAACTGGCCCATCGGCTCGGGCAAGGAATTCCGCGGCGTGTATGACCGCCAGAAGGAGCGCTTCCTGTTCTTCTCCGGCGTATCGGGCAAGAAAAAGGCGGATGTGGCAGAGATCGGCGTCTACGATCCCGCCGTGCCCGAAATGCTGGGCGAGAGCCGCGCCGCCACGCTCATTGACGATGTAGAGCTTCTGAGCGCAGGCCGCGATTTTGATATGGAGGAAGTGCGCGCGGGCACCCTCTCCCCGGTGTTCTTCGGCAGCGCGCTGACCAACTTCGGCGTGGAGCCGTTCCTGGAGGAGTTCCTCCGCATGACCACCGCGCCGCTTCCCAGAGTCTCCGATAACGGAAAAATCGACGTTTTCTCCCCGGATTTCTCTGCATTTGTCTTTAAAATTCAGGCCAACATGAACAAAGCGCACCGCGACCGTCTGGCCTTCATGCGCATTTGCTCCGGTAAATTCGAGCGCGAAAAGGAATACTACCATGTGCAGGGCGGCAGGAAGCTTCGCCTCAGCCAGCCCCAGCAGCTCATGGCACAGGAGCGCGAGATCATTGACGAGGCCTATGCCGGTGATATCATCGGCGTCTTTGACCCGGGCATTTTCTCCATCGGCGATACCATCTGCATCCCCGGCCAGAAATTCCGCTTCGCCGGGATCCCCACCTCCCCCCCCCCGCATTTCTGCCGCGTCCGCCCCCGCGCCAGCATGAAGCGTAAGCAGTTTATCAAGGGCACCGAGCAGATCGCGCAGGAGGGCGCCATCCAGATTTTCAAGGTGCCCGGCACCGGCATGGAAGAGGTCATCGTGGGTGTTGTCGGCACGCTGCAATTTGATGTTTTCCAGTACCGCATGAAGAACGAATACGGCGTGGACCTGCGCATGGACAGCCTGCCCTATGAGGTTCTGCGCTTCATCACCAAATCCCCGGTAAGCGACCTGACCGACCTCAACCTCTCCAGCGATGTTGAGCTTCTGGAGGATTACCGCGGGCACAACCTTCTGGTCTTCACCTCCGGCTGGGCGATCGATTTCACCATCCGCCGCAATCCCGGACTGGAGCTTGCCGAAGCATTGGAGCAGGAGACAGTATGAAGAGCCTGATTTTTGATCTTGACGGCACCCTCTGGGATGCCACCGATTCTCTGACCGCCCTTTGGAAGCGCGAGCTTCGCGCCGTGGGCATCAGCAGAGAGATGACCCGCGAGCGCATGATCGGCGGCATGGGCATGGGCCCGGTAGAGCTGGCAGCCCACCTTGCCCCCGAGCTCCCCATGGAGACCCGCCGCCCGTTTTTTAAGCACGTCACCTCTCTGGAGCCGGATTTCATCCCCGCCTTTGGTGCAAAGCTCTACCCCGGCATGGTCGAGACCCTGCGCCTTCTGGCAAAGGATTACAAGCTGATGATTGCAAGCAACTGCGTTGACGGTTACATCGAATGCTTCCTTGGCTACGCCGGTCTGACCGATATCATCTGCGATTTCGCCCACCCCGGCATCACCGGCCTGCCCAAAGCGGGCAACATCCGCCTGCTGATGGAGCGCAACAAAATCGACAAAGCAATCATGATCGGCGACGCCCTCGTAGACTACACCGCCGCCGTAGAAGCCGGCATCCCCTTCATCTACGCCACCTACGGCTTCGGTCAGGCACCGGAAGCAAAGTATTCCATCAACTCTATCACCGAGCTTCCTGCATTGGTGAAGCTGCTTCTGCCCGAATGAAATAACGGCTCTGTCCAGTGGATTATGAGAATTGAAAATGAAATTGATTAAAAAAATCTATCTGAGATTGCTTCGATATTTCATTTGGCTGATTTTGCGTTCCGATTTATGTCGAGAATCGGCAAAAGCTTACCCTATGCCTTTTGCAAAATAGAATCTATGCGATGATATTATGGAACAAACCGAAAAATTTCATTGCTGCGATTGCAGCCGATGCTGAAGCAACATACATCTATCAACATGTTATTTCATTGCCTTGTGATCAGAGATACGGTATAAAGGAAATGGAATACATCTGCGATGTGCCGGAAAAATTTGATCAGGACAACCGGAAGACCGCCGTCTGAAAATGCTCCTCTGTTTGTCAGAAAAATATAGTAATTCAGGACATGAACGCCGAACCGATGGCTTTCATGTCCCGACTTTTTTATCAGATAATCGGCATAGACAAAGCGGCCTTCCTGTGCTAAGATTATTTTGAATTCATATAAAGCCAGTACTTGAGATATTTGTTTTGTACTGTGGAAGGAGGAGCCGCATGATTGATTTTTCCAGAATAGAGCAGTATCGGGAGAACAACCGCATTGAGGCCAAGAAAGCTCTCGGCGGCCTTCCCAAAAGCATTTGGGAAACCTACTCTGCCTTTGCCAATACCCACGGCGGCATTATTCTTCTGGGCGTAGAAGAAATGCCTGACAAGTCCTTTCATGCAATCAATTTGCCTGACCCCGAAAAACTCATTAAGGAGTTCTGGGATATCGTCAATAACCCCAACAAAGTTAGCGTGAATATACTCTCCTCCAAGGATGTATTTGTTCAGGATGTGGATGGCAACCATATTGTGGTCATCAATGTCCCCCGTGCAGAACGCTCCTACAAGCCGGTTTATGTGGACGGCAATCCGCTGTGCACCTATCGCCGCAACGGCGAAGGGGATTTCCGCTGCACAAAAGAGGAATATCAGGCCATGGTGCGGGATGCATCCGTGAAAACTCAGGATATGCTTGTCTTGAATGAGATGGACATTTCTATATTAAATAAGGAATCCATTCGCAGCTACCGTCAGAGAATGCGCCTGTCCCGACCCGGTCATATATGGGAAGCTTTGGAAGATGAAGATTTCCTCTTGAAGCTGGGTGCTGTTGGCATTGGCTCCGATGGAAAAAAACATCCCACCTCTGCCGGACTTCTCATGTTCGGCAATGAATATGATATTGTACGAGAATATAATGCCTACTTCCTTGATTATCAGGAACAATATGACGCCGATACACGCTGGACAGATCGGATTATTTCCTCCTCCGGTGACTGGAGCGGCAATGTCTATGATTTTTATTTCCGTGTCTATAACAAGCTAATTCAGGATATCAAAGTTCCCTTCAAGATGGAAGGCAGTATCAGAGTGGACGATACCCCTGTGCATCGGGCTCTACGCGAGGCACTGGCAAACTGCCTGGTTCACTCCGACTATTATGGCAGGCAAGGTCTAGTCATTATCAAAAAGCGGGATTCCATCACCATGGTCAATCCCGGCAGCTTCCGTATCGAGGTCGATGCAGCAAAAAGCGGCGGCGTATCAGACCCCCGGAACAGCACAATGCTGAAAATGTTCAATCTGATTGATATCGGCGAACGCTCCGGTAGCGGCATTCCGCTCATTTTCGGTGCCTGGCGCGCTCAGGGCTGGGCTATGCCCGCCATTACAGAACAGCTTGAGCCGGAACGGACAATGCTGACCCTCAAATTTGAAAATATCAACGACAAAATATCGGCGATAAACATCAATGATGAAACATCGGCGATAAACATCGGCGATAAAGCATCGGCAATCAATATCGGCGATAAAAAATCGGCAATAAAATCAAAAATGAAGGAATCCATCCTCCTCTACCTCACTGATCATACCGAGGCAAAGACCGCCGATATTGCCGAATATATCGGCCTGAAAACATCCCGCACAAGGGATTATCTCAACGAGCTGATTACAGAAGGCAGCGTTGTCGCACTGGGTGGGAACCGAAACCGAACCTATCAACTGAAATCCTGACAAAAGCACTGTTAATTTCCCGCAAAAAATGATATGATAATCCATGAGGTGAATACAATGGAAGAAAACGAAAACAGGCTCCCTATGGACACTCCCGTGGAGGAGGAAGCGCCCAAGTATACCCCCCGTCCCAGGTATCAGATCGTGCTGGCGTGGGTCGGCGTGGCAATTATGGTGATCAGCGTGATTCTGTACTACGCGCAGATCATGCACAAGTATTAAGCTATGCTGTGGTCACTGTTTATCTCCTTCTTTAAGGTCGGCGTGCTGACCTTCGGCGGGGGCTATGCGATGCTGCCGATGCTCCAGCGGGAGGTCGTGGAGCGGCGCGGCTGGATCACCGAGGAGGAAATCCTTGACTGCTACGCCATCGGGCAATGCACCCCGGGCGTGATCGCGGTGAATACTGCCACCTTTGTCGGCTATCGGCAGAAGGGCATCCCGGGCGCGGCTGCCGCTACGCTGGGCGTGATTGCCCCATCCCTGCTGATCATTGCCGTTTTAGCAGGCGTCATCCGCCGCTTTTCCCATCTGACCCTTGTGAGCCATGCCTTTGCGGGCATCCGCGTTGCGGTATGCGTGCTGGTGGGACAGGCCGTTGTGCGCCTTTGGATAAAGGGCGTGAAGGGTGCCGGTGCGATCGGCATTTTCGCCGGGGCGCTGCTTCTGTCCGTTGTCTTTGGCGTCAAGGCCATCTGGATCGTGGCACTGGCTCTCCTTGGCGGCCTTGCTTTGGCCCGGAAGGAGGCGAGGAAGGCATGATTTATCTGCGCCTTTTCTGGGAATTTTTTAAGACCGGCCTGCTCTCCGTGGGCGGCGGCCTTGCTACGCTGCCGTTCCTCTATGATATGGCGGCGCGCTACGGCTGGTTTACCTCGCAGGAGCTGACCAATATGCTGGCCGTTTCCGAATCCACCCCCGGCCCCATCGGCATCAATATGTCCACCTATGCGGGCATCAATGCCGCAGGTCTGCTCGGAGGGGTGGTTGCAACGCTGGCGCTGGTGCTGCCATCGTTTATCATTATGATCCTGATCGTCGGTGCCATGTCCCGCTTTCAGGAGAATCGGGTCGTGCAGTGTGTCATGCGCGTCCTGCGCCCGGCCTCCGTGGGTCTGATTGCATCCGCGGCGCTCTCGGTTTTCCGGGTGACGCTTTTCGGGGAGGATTTCTCCTTCCGGTGGGAGGTGCTGGTGCTCGGCGCGGTGCTGTTGGCGATCAATCTCAAGTGGAAAAAGCTCCATCCTGTGGTGCTGGTCGCCATTGGCGCGGCAGCCGGGATGGCGCTGGGACTGTAACTATGAAAATTTTAGGCATCGACCCCGGCTATGCCACCACCGGCTTCGGCCTCATCGAAGCCGAGGGCGGGCAATACCGGCTGCTTCGGTACGGCGTGATCACCACCCCCGCCGATCTGACATTCCCCCAGCGGCTGAAAATGTTATATGACGACACCGCCCGCCTTCTGGAGGTGCTTGCCCCCGAGGCCGTGGCAGTCGAGGAGCTGTTCTGGGGGCGAAATATCACCACCGGCATCGGCGTAAGCCATGGCCGGGGGGTCATCCTGCTTGCCATCGAGCAGGCGGGGCTGCCCCTGTTTGAATACACCCCCATGCAGGTCAAGCAGGCCGTGGTCGGCTACGGCAAGGCTGAAAAATCGCAGGTCATGGATATGACCCGCCGCATCCTGAAAATGTCCGCCGTCGCCCGCCCGGACGATGCCGCCGACGCCATCGCCATCGCCCTCTGCCACGGCCGCAGCAGCTCATCCCGCCTTTTTTCAATAACATGAGCAACACAGGGGACGGTTCTGTGTGCTCGGCACACAGAACCGTCCCCTGTGTTGGATCGGAGGCGTTTTAAATGGACAAGGATATTGCAGAAAACAAACGACTTGTGAAGCGTGAATCAGATTTTGCAGGGCAGGAAACATTGGATTCTGTTCGCGGCTATATTATTGCAGCACAGAAGCAGGTTTATTCTGCCGTAAACTCTGCAATGGTGACTGCATATTGGAATATCGGAAAGCAAATTTACGAAGCCTGCGGAGAAAATGACCGTGCCAGCTATGGGAAACAGCTTTTGCGATATCTTTCTGAAAAGCTGGAAGCTGAATTTGGAAAAGGGTTCTCAGAAAGAAATCTTCAGATGATGCGGAAATTTTATCTAATATTTCCAAATCCGAACGCACTGCGTTCGGATTTGAGCTGGACGCATTATCGCAGCCTCATGCGCGTTGCAGATGAAGATGCAAGAAATTATTATCTTGAGGAAGCCATAAAATCCGGCTGGAGCTCCAGACAGCTCGACCGGCAAATCAATTCCTTCTATTATCAAAGGATTCTCGCAAGCAGGGATCAGGAAAGTGTTGCGGCAGAAATCCATACGCTTGAACCAAAGCCGGAGTATGAAAAAATCATCAAAGACCCGTATGTTCTGGAATTTCTCGATCTTCCGGCGAACGAGCATTTCTATGAATCGGAGCTTGAACAGGCGCTGATTGATCATCTGCAAAAGTTCCTGTTAGAGCTGGGACGAGGATACTCTTTCGTAGCCAGACAGAAGCATTTCAATATGGATGGCCGTCATTTCTATATTGATCTTGTTTTTTATAACTATATTCTGAAATGCTTTGTGCTGATCGACTTGAAAATCGGCGATCTCACGCATCAGGATCTCGGGCAAATGCAGATGTATGTAAACTATTATACCCGCCAGATGATGAATGATGGCGATCGTCCGCCAATCGGAATCGTACTGTGCGCTGATAAGAGCGACACTTTGGTCGAATATACGCTGCCGGAAGATAATATGCAGATTTTTGCAGCCAAGTATCTCCCCTATATGCCGACAAAGGAAGAGCTGAAACGAGAACTGAATCTGAAAGAATTTGAAAAACTGAATTGAGCCTAAAAAGGCGCCCCTGTTACCTGCAATGATAGATTGCGCCTTTGGTAAAGGATAAAAAATAATCTTATGCGAGGATAGCGTAATGATCCAGACAGAACAGAAGAACAGGATACCGTATTTAGATATCCTCCGTTCAATCGCAATTGTTTCCATTACCATGAACCATGCGATTAACAGAAGCTTTGCAACCAGCGTGAATACATTGCAGGAGTATCTTTCTATTCCCTTATTCATGACCGTAATCAAGGCAAGTATCTATATTTTCAGTAGATTAGGCGTTCCTCTGTTTTTAATGATCACAGGAGCGCTGCTGTTAAACAGGGATTATTCTGACCCTAAAACTCTCAGCCGGTTCCTGAAGCATAATTTTCTGTCCCTTTTGATTACAACGGAGATATGGCTCGGTATCATGTTCTGGTATCTCAAAATTCCGGGCATACTTGCCGGGCGTTGCACGCCGCTGCAGCTCATAGCGGATTTTGTTTTAAACCAGCTGTTCCTGAATCAGACAACGATGGGAAGCATGTGGTATATGCCAATGATCCTTTGCTTGTATTTGCTTCTTCCTATGGTCTCCTTGGCAATTCATAAGCTGAGTCCGAAGCTCATAGCAGTTATTTTTTGCCTTATTTTATGTTCCAGCATCGTGATTCCGAATATCAATATAATTTTATGCTTGTTGGGCTGCGATTTCACCCTGACCCTTGCACTTGACCCTACATATCTTTTGTCGAATTATTGGGTGTATGTCCTATCAGGCTACTACATCAGCAAGGGAATATTGAAAAACTGGCGCACAGAGCTGGTTTTGCTCTTTTCGCTGGGAAGCTATATTCTGACTGTTCTTTTCCAGATCTGGCTATACGTCTGTGATATAAACTACAGTGTAGTTTACAGAGATCTCGGCCCATTGCTTGCTGCTGCTTTCCTTTTTGAATCTTTCAGGAGAAGGGAGCACTTACCGCAGCGCATCACAACCGCTGCTAATCGACTCTCCCGAATCGCTTTTGGTATCTATTTCGTCCATATTTGCATCATAACAGGATTGGAGTGGACAGTAAGCGAGCAAACATTTTACTATTTGCCGAGATTTTTCCTGCTGGAGCTTGTTTCCTTCTTTGGTTCGATTTTGATCATAAAAATCGTATCAAAAATAGACTGGTGTAAAAAATATCTGTTTTTGATCAAATAATAAGCAAATCAGCGTTTATCAACGGAAATGCGTCAAAAAGACTGCAAAATTTCCGATTTGAATCAGATTTTTGCAGTCAAGTATCTTTCCTATATGCCGACAAAGGAAGAGCTGAAACGGGAACTGAATCTGAAAGAATTTGAAAAGCTGAATTGAGCCTATAAAGGCGCCCCCTTCCGGGGCAATGTCATCAGCTTAAGCTCCGCAGTTGCCCGCAGAGAAGGCTCAAGCCTTCCCCTTGAGGGCAATGTCATCAACTTAAGGCAAGGCTTTGCTGCTAGGTGGCAGGCACCCCCGTAGGGGCGAACTGCGTTCGCCCGCTCCGGCTTGCAGCTTAATCAAATGTCGCTTGAATCGGCAGGCGGGCGAACGCAGTTCGCCCCTACAGCGGGTCATGTAATATACTTTGAGATTTGGACGATCTTAAACCCCTTTCTTAAGTTGATGACATTGCCCTTGAGAGGAAGGCGGCGATGCCACAGTTCTGCGTTATTCCAATGTGAATTCAAATCGCTGTCTATAGCAAAATAATGTGATTTTTGCAAACCTTCAGCGTTTAAATCCCCTCAATTGAGCGCTCTCGGATACAGAATATGGAAGGAATTTGATATGTTTTACTATCTGAACGGAAAAATTGCCCTGATCGAACCCGGTCTTGCCGTGGTGGACTGCGGCGGGGTGGGCTTTGCCTGCCGCACCACGGCGCACACCCTCTCCCAGCTTCAGCCGGGGCAGACCGCAAGATTATATACCTACACCAACGTCCGCGAGGACGCGATCGAGCTTTACGGCTTTGCGGACAGGGAGGAGCTGCGCTGCTTTGAGCTGCTTCTCAGCGTTGGCGGCGTGGGGCCGAAGGCGGCGCTGAGCATTCTGGGCGTACTCTCCCCGGATCGCCTGACCCTTGCCATTATGACCGGGGACGAAAAGGCACTCACTGCCGCGCCCGGTGTGGGCAAGAAAATGGCGCAGCGTGTGCTTTTAGAGCTGAAGGATAAGCTCGGCACGCAGACAGAGCTGGATTTCTCCATGCCGCAGACCGCCGTCCCCGAGGGCAACACCGCCCTTGCCATGGCGGCACTGGCAGAGCTTGGCTATTCGCAGTCGGAAATCGGCGCCGCCATGAAGGGCATTCCCGCCGAGGGAATGCGCACGGAAGATATTGTCCGGCAGGCACTGCGGGCAATGGTGATGGGATAAGGAGGAACCATGAGTATTGATTTTAATGAGCCCTCATACGATGCGCCCCTTGTGACCACCAGCCTCACCCCGCAGGACGAGGGCGAATTTACCCTCCGTCCGCGCACGCTGGCGGACTATACCGGGCAGGAAAAGGCCAAAAGCAATCTCTCTATTTATATTGAAGCCGCAAAGCGGCGCAATGAATCGCTCGACCATGTGCTGCTCTATGGCCCGCCGGGTCTGGGCAAGACCACGCTGGCCGGGATCATTGCCAACGAGATGGGCGTCAACATCCGCATCACCTCCGGCCCCGCCATCGAAAAGCCCGGTGACCTTGCCGCCCTGCTCACCAACCTGCGCCCGGGCGATATCCTGTTTATTGATGAAATTCACCGCCTCAACCGGGTCGTGGAAGAAATCCTCTACCCGGCGATGGAGGATTATGCCATTGATATTATTGTGGGCAAAGGCCCTTCGGCAAACTCCATCCGGCTTGACCTGCCCCATTTCACGCTCATCGGCGCGACCACCAGAGCCGGACAGCTTTCCAGTCCTCTGCGTGACCGCTTCGGCGTGTCTCTGCGGCTGGAGCTGTATACCCCCGCAGAGCTTTCCCGCATCGTTACCCGGTCGGCAACGCTTCTGGGCATGGAAATTGACCCGGCGGGCGCAATGGAGATCGCCTCCCGAAGCCGCGGCACGCCGCGTATTGCCAACCGGATGCTGCGCCGCGTCCGCGATTTTGCGCAGGTGTGCTATAACGGCGTCATCACAAAAGAAGCTGCCGATCATGCCCTCTCCCGGCTCGAAATCGACCGTCTGGGTCTGGATGCCACCGACCGGCGGATGCTGCGCACCATCATCACCAACTATGGCGGCGGCCCTGTCGGTCTGGAAACACTGGCTGCCACCGTGGGAGAGGAGGCCGTCACGCTGGAGGATGTCTACGAGCCCTACCTCATGCAGCTGGGCTTCCTGACCCGCACCCCCAGAGGCCGCTGCATTACCCGGCTTGCCGCCGAGCATCTGGGCTTAGATACCGGCAGCACGGAGCAGCTCTCCTTCTAACACAATCCGGAAACGACCAAAGGCTCCTCTGGAAGGCAATGTCATCAACTTAAGGCAGACATTTCAAAAGCAAGCCAATGTCTATGTTATGCGATGCCGTAGGGGAGGGGCTTGTGTCAAGAGTAACATGGTTTACACATTGTGCAATAACATGGTTTACACGTTTGCAAGGACGAGGGCAATACGAATTTCAGACGGAGGGAGGGCGTAGCCCGACCAGAGTCTGAAATTCGGCGCGGCTCATTTGCCCTC
>JAZQOW010000037.1:0-19112 GCA_045628065.1 Faecousia sp. | reverse complement strand
TCTTGGTGTAGGGGTACATTCATTGTAAAGGAAATTATCTCTATGCTCAACCTTTTTATAAAACTTTGGGGCCAGGCTCTTCACCTGACCCCAACATTTATTATAGAACCCATTAATAAAGCTTTGCGCCTGCCGGGATATGGTTGTCTACCATCAGCAGATGCAGCTTCTCTTCGCCTTCTTCGTGGTGAACGGCGGAGATCAGCATGCCGCACGATTCGATGCCCATCATCGGACGGGGAGGCAGGTTGGTGATGGCGATGCAGGTCTTGCCGATCAGCTCTTCCGGCTCGTAATACGCATGAATACCGCTCAGAATGGTGCGATTTGTGCCGGTTCCATCGTCCAGAGTGAACTTTAAGAGCTTTTTGCTCTTCTTAACGGCTTCGCATTCCAGAACCTTCACGGCGCGGAAATCGCTCTTGGAGAAGGTGTCGAAATCAACGAGATCAGCGAACAGGGGCTCGATTTCGACCTTGCTGAAGTCGATCTTTTCTTCCACTGCGGGGGCGGCAGCAGGCGCTTCGGGTGCCTTTTCGTCCTTCTTCGGCATATCCAGGGGCTTCATCGTGGGGAAGAGGATGACTTCGCGGATGGAATCGGAGCCGGTCAGCAGCATGACGCAGCGGTCGATGCCGATGCCGAGGCCGCCGGTGGGGGGCATGCCGTATTCCAGTGCGGTGACAAAGTCTTCGTCCATCATGCCGGCTTCGTCATCGCCGCGGGCGCGAAGCTCCACCTGCTTCTGGAAGCGCTGCTTTTGGTCGATGGGGTCATTGAGTTCGGAGGAGGCATTGCCCATTTCGCTGTGGCAGATGAACAGCTCGAAGCGCTCGGTGAGGCGGGGATCGGCGGGGGAGCGCTTGGCAAGGGGGGAGACATCCACAGGATGCATGGTGATGAAGGTGGGCTGGATCAGCTGCTCTTCAACCTTCTGGTCGAAGCACTCATAGAGGAAGTTGCCCCAGGTGTGATCCTTTTCCGGCCCAAGCTCTACGCCGACGGAGGCGGCGAGCTTCTCGGCATCCTCATCGGAGGTGATGGCCATGAAGTCAACCCCAAGATACTGCTTGACGGCCTCCGCCATGGTCATGCGCGGCCAGCCGGGGGTCAGGTCGATATCAAAGCCCTGCCACTTGAGCTGATAGGTGCCCAGCAGTTCCTTGGCGGCGGAGGACAGCAGCTCTTCAAACAGATCCATCATACCCACATAATCGGTGTAGGCCTGATAGAGCTCCACGGTGGTGAATTCGGGGTTGTGCTTGGGGTCCATGCCCTCGTTGCGGAAAATACGGCCGATTTCGTATACGCGCTCCAGACCGCCGACGATCAGGCGCTTGAGGTGGAGCTCGGTTGCGATACGCATGTACATGTCAATATCGAGCGTATTGTGGTGGGTAATGAAGGGGCGGGCGCTGGCACCGCCGGAGATGGTGTTGAGCACCGGCGTCTCGACCTCCATGAAGCCATGGGAGTCGAGATATTTTCTAACGAAGCTGACGAACTTAGAGCGAATCTCAAAGGTGCGTCGAACCTCGGGGTTGACGATCAGATCGACATAGCGCTGACGGTAACGGGTTTCCAGATCGGTCAGGCCATGGTATTTTTCGGGCAGGGGGAGAAGGCTCTTGGAAAGCAGGGTAGCCTCATGTACGCGGACAGAGATTTCGCCGCGCTGGGTGCGGAACACATCGCCGCTGACGCCGACAATATCACCGATGTCATATTTGCGGAAGGCCTGGAAAGAAGCTTCTTCCATCTCATCGATCTTCACATAGAGCTGGATACGACCCTGCAGATCCTGAAGATCGCAGAAAAGCACCTTGCCCATGCCGCGCTTGCTCATCAGGCGGCCGGCCAGACGGACGGTGCTGCCTTCCATGGCGTCAAAATTCTCAATAATCTGCACGGTGTTGGCGGTAGCGTCGAATTTGGTCTGCACAAAGGGGTCACAGCCCTGTGCCTGAAGCTCGGCGAGCTTCTGTCTGCGCACCTTGACCTGATCGGTCAGGGAAAGCTCGTCCTGTGGTACAAACTTTGCCAATGTTCTTTCCTCCTAAGTTACTTATCTACGGAAATGACCTGGAATTTCAGCAGGCCGGTGGGGGCGTTGACCTCTATGGTGTCGCCAACTCTTTTGCCGACAATGGCGCGGCCGAAGGGGGAGTCATCGGAGATTTTGCCGTTCATGGGATCGGCTTCCTGAGAGCCGACGATCTGATAGGTTTCCTCTTCGTCAAACTCCAGATCGCGGACGACGACCTTGCAGCCAAGGCCAATGAAGCCTTCGGGGGTGGCGTTGTCTTCGGATTCGTCAATGATGACGGCGTGGTTTAAAATGTTCTCAACCTCAGCAATGCGGCCATAGAGCTTCGCCTGCTCGTTTTTGGCTTCGTCATATTCGCTGTTTTCCGAGAGGTCACCAAAGGAGCGAGCCTCCTTGATCATTTCGGCGACTTCCTTTTCACGGACGGTTTTGAGGTAGTTGAGTTCCTCTTTCAGTTCGTCCAGACGCTTGCTGCTGAGCTTGTATTCCTTTGCCATAACAGGATCATCCCTTCTGTTTGAATCGTTCATTGATGTTGTGATTATAGATGGTTTGGGCGGTGGTGTCAAGGGTTTTAGCGCCAGAGGGTGCATTATTTGCCGAGAAGCTCCAGAGCTGCCTGCAGCTGCGCATCGTCCTCGGGGGAAAGCTGGCCTGTGCTCAGGGCAATGGCATCCTCTTCCGGCAGCTCCACGACCTCATCCGGGGTCAGGCCGCCGGCATCGACAAGGCTGACGCCGTTGGGGGTAAAGTATTTTCCAACGGAGATATTCAGCGCGGAGCCGTCAGAGAGCAGGAGGGCAGACTGGAAATAGCCCTTGCCGCAGGTCTGGGTGCCGACGGTGACGGCGGCGCCGTATTCGCGGAGGGCGGCAGCAAAGAATTCTGCCGCGGAGTAGGAATCCTGATTGATGAGCACGACCATGGGCAGGTCAATGCAGGCGGCATCGGATTGATCGATTTCTTTGTGCCCGGCATAGTCCTCGGCACGGAACAGAATGCCCTCGGGGAGAAGGTAGTCCAGAACCCTGACAAGCTCGGTTTTCAGGCCGCCGGGATTGTTGCGCACGTCAAATACCAGCGCATTTGCGCCCTGTGCCCGCAGGCTTTCGATGGCGGCAATGGTTTTATCGGCGCTGGTCTGGTCGAAGTTTTCAATGTGGATATAGCCGGTATCGCCCAGAAGCTTGGCGCTGACGACCTGACTCTCCATGCTTTTGCGCTTCATGGTCAGAGAAAGCTCCTCCTCGCCCCGGCGCACGGTGATGGTCACATCGCTGCCTTCCTCGCCGCGAACCAGATTGCGGAGCTCGGTAAGGGACAGCTGTGTGCAGTCGGTGCCGTCCACGGCGATGATCTGATCTCCGGGAAGCATTCCGGCTTCCTTCGCGCTGCCGTTTTCCTCGACTGAAATGATGGTATACATGCTGTCCTCTGTCTGATACTGCACGGAAATGCCGACACCGACATAGGCGTTTTGCATCTGCTCAAGAAAGGTCGCGTATTCCTCTGCGGGGATGTAGTAGCTCCAGCGGTCCTGGGTCGCATAAACCATGGCCTCACCGATGGCGTCGCCCATCAGCGCTTCATCAACCTCGCCGATAAAATAGCGATCGAGTACGGTGTAAATCTCTTTCGCCTTCCGGATGACGGGAAGATCCGGCGCGATTACGGAATACATGATGCACAGAGTCAGTGCGCTGCCTGCCAGAAAGGCAAAAATCAGCGAAACGATAGCAGTTGTTTTTCTCAAGCGGGTTCCTCCAAAGTCCGGTCTTCATAATTCATCCCGCAGCCGGAAAGTACGGCTGCGGGAGAGAAAATGAGGTTTAGCCAATGTAACTCATGGGATTGACCGTGCTGCCGTTGTGGTAGACGGTATAATGCAGGTGGGTACCGGTGGACCAGCCGGTGGAACCGGCATAGCCGATGGTCTGACCGGCGCCGACGCTCTGGCCGCTGCTGACGGCCATGCTGCTCATATGTCCGTAAAGGGTGGAGTAGCCGTCGCCGTGGTTAATGACAACATAGTAGCCATAGACATCAGAGTAGGTGGCGGTCGTGACGGTGCCGGACTTGGCGGCAAAGATGCTCTGGCCATAGCTGGCGGCAAGGTCTACACCGGAATGGAAGCTGTAATTGCCATTGATGGGATGATAGCGATAGCCATAGGCGCAGGTAACGCTGATATAGGACAGCGGATTGTGCCAGCCGCCGGCTCCGCCGCCACCGCTGCCGCCACTGCTTCCGCTGCTGCTGGCAGCATTCGCTGCGGCGCGGGCTGCGGCTTCTTCGGCTGCTACGGCGTCATCATAGTCCTTTTCGCGCTTGGCGATTTCGGCGACCAGATCATCCTCAAGCTGCTCATAATGGGCTTCGGCTTCATCCATCTCGGCCTTATCTGCCAGAAGCTCCTGAATGAGCTTGTCGGATTCGGCGCGCTGCTCGGTGAGGGTTTTCTCGGTTTCCTCCAGATCTGCCTGCGCGGTGACCAGAACGGCTTTTTCGTCCTCCAGCTCTACGCGGGCGGCGGAAATCTCTTCGGCAATGCGATCGAGCTTTTTCAGCATCAGCTGGTCGGAAGCGGCAATTTCGGAGATCATGTTGATGTTATCGAGAAGGTCGGCGAAGCTGCTGGATTTGAAGAGAATGGCCCAGTAGGACATTGTACCGTTCTCCTCCATGGAGCGGACGCGGAGCTTGTACTGATCGTAAAGCTCGGCCTGCTGCTCCAGCGCAGAGTCCAGCTCGGATTGCTTGGCGGAGATGAGGTTGTTGTATTCCTGAATCTGGGAGGTCTGGTTGTCGATCTCCTCCTGGGTCAGCTCGATCTGCTGATCCAGTGCCAGCTTCTGGTCTACGACACCTAAGGTTTCTTTTTTGTTTGCTTCGATTTCTGCTTCCAGTGCCTTGCGCTTCTCGGAGATAGCTTCGGCCTGAGATTCCAGATTGTTGATTTGCTGACGGATCTGGCTGGAGCTGGCGGCGTTTACCGTCATGGCAAGGGAGGCCACCAGAGAAATCAGCATGGCGCCAACGAGTAATACCGCGATGGCACCGACGATCCAGCGTCTGTACTTATACATAATAGGCTCCTCTTATACGTCCAGGAATTTACGGATAGACATCAGGCTGCCGAACACACCGACAAACAGACCTGCAACGGCAAAGGCCGGAGCCATGATCCACAGGACATCCCGGAAGGGGACAAAGTGGAACAGCTGCAAGGAGTCTACCGAAGCAATATTGCTTACCACCAGATCATACAGCAGCCATTGCAGGCCAAAGGCGATAGCGGCGCCCGAAAGGCCGATGACAAAGCCTTCCACAAAGAAGGGCAGGCGGATGAATCCATCGGTTGCGCCTACCATTTTCATGATCGCGATCTCGTCCTTGCGGTCGAGCATCGCCAGCTTGATGGTGTTGGAGATGATGAACAGCGTGACCACCAGCAGAACGCCGATGATGGCGATGGAGGCGATTTGCAGCGCCCGTTCGATGGTGCGGAAGCCTTCCTCCAGTTCATACGGGGCGTTGATCTCTGCTACGCCCTCGATTTCGCGGATGGAAGAGACGGTGCGTGCCATCTGGCTGTTGTCCATGAGCGTAACAACAAAGCGATGGCGCAGGGTGGTGGCATCAATGCCGGCAAAAACATTGTCATCGCCCTGCTTTTCAATGAAATTGTCAAGAGCCTCTTCCCTGGAAACGAAGCTGGACTCGTTGACATTTTCAATCAAATTGATTTTGGAGCCGACGCTCTTGGCCTCGGCTTCGGTGAGGTCTTCGTCCACATAGACGAGAATTTCATTTTCCTGCTCCAGCGCCTTGACCATCACGTTGAGGTTATAGAGGATCAGGGAGAAGCTGCCCATAATGATCAGGCAGGCTACAGTGACGCAGATGGCGGCAAAGGACATAAAGCCGTGGCGGAAAATGCTGAGAACACCCTCACGAAGGAGATAGCCGATTCGTTTATTCTTCTTCATTGATATAGTACCCATCCATTCCGTCACTGACAACCCGGCCTTCGTCAATGGCGATCACGCGGCGGTGAAAGTTATTGACCATTTCGGCCTCATGGGTTACGATCATGACTGTGGTGCCCAAAGCGTTGATCTGCTCGAGAAGGAGCATGATTTCGAGAGAACGTGCCGGATCAAGATTGCCGGTGGGCTCATCGGCAATGATCATAGAGGGATTGTTGACCAGCGCACGGGCAATGGCGACACGCTGCTGTTCGCCGCCGGAGAGCTCATCAGGCAGGCGCTTGGCTTTTTTGTCAAGGCCGACCAGCTGAAGCACATAGGGCACGCGGCTGCGGATCTCCCGCTCAGGCGTGCCGACTACGCGCATGGCGAAGGCAACATTTTCGTATACGGTTTTTTTGCGGATCAGGCGGAAATCCTGAAAGATGACGCCGACCGTGCGGCGCATATAGGGGATCTGCTTTTTCTTGATGGTGTCCAGACTGTAGTTGTTCACAGTGACCTTGCCCTTGGTGGGATGCAGCTCCGCTGTGAGCAGCTTGACGATGGTGGACTTACCGGAACCGGAGGGGCCGACCAGGAACACAAATTCGCCGTCCTGAATTTTCAGGCTGATGTTTGTGAGGGCCTTGGTTCCGATATCATAGATCATCGTAACATTCTCAAATTCAATCATAGGAGACTCCTGCGGGTATTACAGCATCCGATTTTCCCGGGAATTGAGGTATTTCTTGACCATCAGCGCCACCTTGAAGATGATGGCATGGTCAAACTCCCTCAGATCAAGGCCGGTGAGCTTCTTGATCTTTTCCAGACGGTAGACCAGCGTGTTCCTATGTACGAACAGCTTTCTGGACGTCTCGGATACATTGAGGTTATTTTCAAAGAACTTGTTGATGGTGAACAGGGTTTCCTGGTCGAGGGTGTCGATGGAGTTCTTCTTGAACACCTCGGACAGGAAGATTTCACAAAGGGTGGTGGGGAGCTGATAAATCAGACGGCCGATGCCGAGATTTTCGTAGTTGATGATGTTCTTTTCGGTGTCGAAGACCTTGCCGACTTCGATGGCGACCTGGGCTTCCTTATAGGAGTCAGCCAGCTCGCGCAGATGGCCCGATACGGTGCCGATGCCGATGGTGGTCTTGGTGAACAGCTCGGTGCGCATGGTGTCTTCGATGGTCTGGGCAATGCGGATGAGCTCTGCGCCGTCACATTCGGCGGGAACCTGCTTGACCACGGCGATATCGCTTTCGTTGATGGAAAGGACGAAGTCCTGCTGGCGGTCGGGGAACATGGCCTGAATGACATCCACGGCGGCCATGTCGGCGCGGCCTACCTGACGAACCAGAAAGACGGCGCGCTGTACTTCGCTGGGGAAGTGCAGCTCCTTGGCGCGGATATAGATGTCGCCGGGCAGGATGTTATCCATGATGATGTTTTTGACAAAGGTGCCTTTATCGTGCTTTTCCTCATAGTAGGTGCGGGCGGAGTTGAGGGCAACGGCGGCCATGGTGGTCAGTGTGTTGGCCTGTGCATCTTCGCCGTCCACAAATACAGCAAATTCAAAGTGGGTGTTATCACCGCTGAGGGGACGCAGGGTCATGCCATTGCAGTGTGCGGTGACCTCGTCGGAACCGTTGAGACGAATGATACAGTCGGTCCATTTCTCACCGTTGATACTGGGATCGGTGCAGGAAATTACGCTGCCGTCACTATCAATGACACCGATTTTACGGTCGGTGGCTTCTTTCATTTGAAGAATCACATTCTGGAACATCCGGCTGGACATGGGTATTTCCTCCTCTTCTCATGACCTTATTGCATTTTTAACAAAGGTCTGCCTATACTATACTACCTTTTCGTATTTTTTTCAAGTCCCTATTTGACATTTTATTTGAAACGGCAGGGTGGTTTTTGTAGAAAATTGACATAGAATCGTCAATATGAATGAAAAGGCACTGGAAAAAGGAAGCAAAATGCAAAATTATTTCCCATTATTTTTTTCGTTATTTTGACGGTCAAAAATACTGTCAATTTCTTCAGGGGTCAAAAGCCGAACTTCTCCGATGGGAAGCTCTCCTAAAGAGAGGTTTCCCTCCCGAATCCTGCGCAGATAGGTCACATACATTCCCCGCGCAGACATCATCCGGCGCACCTGATGATACTTACCCTCCTGCACGGTGATGAGACTCTTGCCGAGATCAATGCTTTCAAGCTTTGCACTCAGGCAGACGGTACCGTCGCGCAGCTGAAGCCCTGCGGCAAACTGGGCGATATCGTCGGAGGTGACGATGCCCTCATGCTCGGCATAATAGACCTTCTCCACCTGATGGCGGGGTGAGACGATACGGTGGAGCAGGTCACCGTCATTGGTGAACAGGAGAAGTCCTTCGGTTTCCTTATCCAGCCGCCCGATGGGTTTGAGCTGCATTTTGCGATAGCACTCCGGAAGAACCTCCATCACGGTGGCTTTGCGGGGGTCCTCGGTGGCGGTGATGTAGCCTGCGGGCTTGTTCATCATGACCACGATTTGTTTTCCTGCGCGGATAGCTTCACCGTCGAAGGTGACCTCGGCGGTGGTTTCGTCGAATTTGTAAGCGTAGTCGGTGATACAAATCCCATCCACCCGGACACGGCCGGAGCGAATGACATCCCGAAGCTGGCGGCGGCTGGCAACACCGGCTTCCGATAAGAATTTGTCCAGTCTGATCATAGGAACCTCCCTGTTCTATTTACTTGCGTGGCAAGGGGACGGTTCTCCTGTCCCCTTGTCCATGCATAATTGGACGAAGAATTACGATAACTGAGGGGACAGGAGAACCGTCCCCTTGTCACGTGCTGTTCTATTTCTCCCCCGGGATACATAGGCTGAACTACCTGAGAAACATCCATTGGGGGTTACATGTATGGTGGTAATGACTGCAAAATTGTCGAAAAAGAAGCTCCTGGCATCCCTTTTTGCTCTGGTGATCCTGGGTATGCTGATCGCCTGCGCCCTGAAGGGACAGGGCAGGGAAGCGCCTGCGGATGCAGGGGCAGCGCGGCAGGAATTCCTCTGCTCCTTCGGCTATGAAATCAAGGATGCGCCGCCGAAGCAGCAGAGTCTGCGCATTCCCGATACGCCCTCCGAGGTTTTTGAGCGCTATAACACGCTGCAAAAATCGCAGGGCTATGACCTGAGCACCCTTGCGGGGCAGGAGGTTACGCGCTATGTGTACGAGCTGGAGAATTACGACGATTCCGGCGAGCCGTGTTATGCGACGATCCTCGAGCATGATGGAGAAGTGGTAGGCGGCGATATCTCCCGGAGCGGCGGAATTATGCACGGTTTTGCGCGTCCGGAGTCATAATCTATTATAACGCGATTGATTCCAAAAGAAAAGGGTTGACACGGGGAAAAACCGAGGCTATACTATTAACAATTTCATAGGGTCTTCAGGGCAGGGTGTGATTCCCGACCGGCGGTAAAGTCCGCGAGCGTCAGCTGAACCGGTGTGATTCCGGTACCGACAGTATAGTCTGGATGGAAGAAGACAGAGCTTTTCTTTGTGCGCCTGAATACCCTCAGGCGTATTTTTTTTATGAGGTGATTACCATGCAGGAACTTTTTCAGACTTTTCTTGATCATTTGAGCTTTGTTTTGACGGTGCTGGGCATCATTGTCGCTCTGGCGCTTCTTGCAAAGCTGGCGGAGAAAACCCTCTTCCGTGATGTGCAGTTTCCCAAGGGTGCACGGCGCATCGCAATCAGTGCGGTGTGTACCGCCATTTCCGGGCTTTTGATGCTGGTGGAGATCCCGGTGTTTTTTGCACCCGGGTTTTATAAGGCGGATTTGAGTGAGCTTCCGGTTCTGTTCTGCGCTTTTTCGCTTGGCCCTGCGGCAGGCGTTGTATGTGAGGCGCTGAAGGTCGTGGTGAAGCTTCTGCTCAAGGGGACAACGACGGCCTTTGTGGGCGACTTTGCAAACTTTGCCGTGGGCTGCACGCTGGTGCTGCCTGCTGCGATCGTGTATTTTCGGCACAGGACGAGAAAGGGCGCTGTGGCAGCGCTGGCGGTGGGAACACTTTGCATGACGGTATTCGGCAGCGTGTTCAATGCCTTCTATCTGCTTCCCAAATTCTCTCAGATGTTCGGCCTGCCGCTCGATGCCATCGTGGAGATGGGGAAGGCGGTGAATCCGGCTGTCCACAGCATTCAGACGCTGGTGCTGTTTGCCGTTGCGCCTCTGAACCTGATCAAGGGTGCGGTGGTGTCCGGCCTTACCTTTGCCCTCTACAAGCGCGTGAAGCGGGTGCTGCTTCCGTAAGAATTTTGTCGAAATTTCGGGAAAATAGTTTTATGTAAACTGACTGTGGGAGTTTTTTTCGATAAGCGGAGAGAGTGTTCCCCTTGTGTGCGAAAAAATCTTTCAGATATCGCGTGTTTTCACAGCTGGCCTGTGGATAAGTGTGTGGATAATGTGAATAACCATTTTGCATAGGATAAAATGCAGTTTTGATTATGGAAACTTTTTCAGCGTGGAATTGGTTTGGATTTTCTTTCATTTCAGGGATTGACGAAACGAAAGAAATATGATAGACTATACCACGCTGAAAAATAATTGCTGATGTGGCTCAGTCGGTAGAGCAGCTGATTCGTAATCAGCAGGTCGCCGGTTCAAGTCCGGCCATCAGCTCCACGCCGTCGCGGACTTATCGTTCGCGGCGGCTTTTTTATTACGCCATCGCTCTGATTATGTTTGTATCATTGAAGCTGCGAAAAAGGCCGTCTCGTAAAGGTGAGACGGCCTCGTAATATTTTTTGAGATTATTCTTCTGTGGGTTCTGCGTTGAGGTAGCGGGAGAGGATCGTGGCAACCTGAGCGCGGGTGGCGCTGTTTTTGGGCTTCAGGCAGGTGGTGCCTTCTGTGGCCACGCCGGTAATGAGGCCTTCTGCCACAGCCCAAGCCAGGGCGGGTTTGGCGTAGCTGCCGACCTTGTCTGCATCCGGGAAGGCTTCGAGCAGAGCGGGATCACCGGCAATTTCTGTGCCGGTATAATGGACATAGCGATAGAGAATAGTGGCAATCTGTTCTCTGGTAATCTGGTTGTCAGGGCGGAAGGTCTGATCGGTATAGCCGGTGACAATGCCGTTCTCTGCTGCCCATAGGATTGCATTATAATAGTATCTGCCGGGCTTCACATCCGTGAAGGGACATTCGGAGGAGAACTCCGGGCTGCCCGCGATGCGGTAGAGCACTGTTGCCATCTGGCCGCGGGTCAGGGGCTGGTTCGGCTTGAACTGATCCGGGGTCACGCCTGTGAAAATCTGGTTTTCGTAGGCGAAGTCCACATGGTCAGAATACCAGGCATTGGGCGAGGTGTCAGAGAATATGGCAGGCGCGAGAATATTTACGGCATCCTCCCTGCCGCAAAGGGCGCATTTGCCCTGCTGGAAGACAGGCTTGGTCGCTGTGGGCGCTGTGCCGATCCTGGGCGCATCCGCCGGAAGCGCATGGGCGTTTACCCTATAGTATAGGACGTCTGTCTGGTAGCCCATGGTAAGGGTGAGCATTGCCGTGCCCGGCCCGACGGCGGTGACCAGTCCGTCATCACTGACTGTGATGACGCCGGTATCGGAGCAGGCCCAATGATGGTAATAACCCTTGGGTGAGAAGTCAATCTGATCGGTTTGCCCGGGACAAAGTGTGGTTTTCCCCTGCTTTGCAGAAACAGGGGGCATGGAGCCGAACATCACATCAAAGCTTGTTGCGGCGCTGCCGCAGGAGATCGTGATGGTGGCAGGCGCGCCGTAGGTTTTGCCACGCAGAATGATGTAGTCATCCTCAAAGGAGGCGGAAACAAAGCGATCGTTGCTGGAGGTCACGGTTATATTTTTTCTGGATGCGGTGGTATTCAGGGGATACAGCATCGGAATCACGCTGAGCTCTGTGTCCCATGGATAGGTTCTCTGACCGTCCAGAAGATAAAAATCACCGCCCGATGCCCAATAGGCTTCCACGCCTTCTGCGGCAATGTCACTGCTGACAACGTGCAGGGTCGTGGCATAGACGAGCTGATCCGCAATATAATTACCCTTAGAATCGAGTGTGGTGCACAGGGCAGTGTAATCCCCGACACGATAGCGCGCATCTGCCGCCCAGGTTAAGGCGCAGGCCAGTGCACTGCCGTTGCCGTAGGCAGAGAAATCGCGCAGAGAAATAGTACGCGTCTCAATCACATCCGAAGCATCCGCGTTTTCCAAATCTTCCAGACTGCCGCGGAGGATGGTGAGGCAGAAAATATAGTTATCGGGAGGGGACAGCTCCGGGTTTTTCCTGAAACGCAGGAAGGTACTGCGGCCCTTTACGACCGAAGCATGATAGAAGGAAGCGAAAGGATAAACATAGGCATTCCCAAAAGAGGCGGTCTTAGCGGACAGAACCTGTTCGATTGCTTTTTTTAGCGGAATGGACTGCTTTTCAGCGGCTCCGGCAGGCAGAGACAATGTAAGCAGCATGGTGAGTGCCAGAAGCAATGCAAGAAGCTTTTTTGCGGTTTTCATAGTATTCCCCCCGGGCTGTTGCGCTCATGCTTCAATCATACTACGGCTTTTATTCGAGGTCAATAGAGATGTAAAGATAAACTGCCGTATGAGCGAAGAATCCATGAAAAAGTATCTCAAAATATTTTGTACAAGGAAAAAATTTCCATACTCTTGACGGCGATTTTTATCGGTGGTAGACTAGAAGCAACAGCATTCACTCATACGACAACTAGGAGTTTATCATGAAACTAAAGCAGTTTATTCTTCGATTTCTTGTGTTTTGCCTGATCCTTTCCCAGCTTGCTCCCTGCGTACAGGCAGCAGAGCCGACCGTGGAAGGAAAATGGAATGCTCCGGCGGTTACCTTTGCAGATGACGGCAGAGATACCTTCGCCGGCTATATTGACCGCGCCTTTGCAGGGGCTGCGGCTCCTAAAAAAGCGGCCATCCATGTCGGCGGCAGACTGACCGGCCTAGATGCCGCGCTCTATGCGCGCTTGAAGGAGCAAATTACCCGGGTGGCCAGCGGCGCCGTGCATGATACGGTATTCTCCTTTACGCCGCAGGAGCTTGGAATCAAAAAATACAGCTTCACGGCACAGGAGCTGGGCATTTCTTCCATCGCTGTCAACAACAGCTTTACAGAGGATGCCAAGCGCGGCGCAGTTCTGGCGGTGGGGCTCGATCTTCGCACGGTGCTGGAGTGCCTGATGGAAGACCTGCCCTATGAGCTGTACTGGTTTGACAAGGTTACCGGCGCTTATGAGGCCTATAGCTTCTCCGGAAACTACCATTCCATTTCTGTTGCATCAATTAATATATATATGTATGTTTCAGTGGACTATGCGCGCGCAAGCACGGCAGAAAACCCGGTACAGGGAACTACGCAGACGAGAAGCGACCTCTCTGCTGTTGAGCAGGCGGTGAAGAATGCCCGGCAGATCGTTGCAGAGCACGCCGATGAGGCGGATTACCAGAAGCTGATGTCCTATGTCAGGAAGATCAGCAGCCTGTCCGACTCCAATTATGCGGCAGCTTCCGATCCAGATGCACTCTACAGCGACCCCTGGCAGCTGATTTATGTCTTTGACGAAGACCCGACCACAAAGGTCGTATGCGAGGGCTTCTCCAAGGCCATGCAGTATCTGTGCGATATGTCCACATTCCGGAGCAATATTATCTGCTACAGTGTGATGGGCAGTGTCAAGCTCAGCTCCGGCGGAGAGGGCGGACATATGTGGAACATTATCCATATGGATGACGGCAGGAATTATATGGTCGATGTCACCAATTATAAAAGCATGGACAGTGTGTTCCGCGGCGTGACAGGCTCCGTCGAGGACGGCTACACGCTGGCACATAATCAGAAAACGCTGCATTATGATTACTACGACCAAAGCCTGCGGCTGTTCACCAGGGAGGAGCTGACGCTCTCAGCAGAGGATTATACCGTTCATGAGCACAGCTTTGCAGCAATGGTGGTCGCGCCGACCTGCACCAAAAAGGGATATACCTCCTACACCTGTTCCTGCGGTGATGGCTATATTGATGCGTATGTCCCCGCGCTGGGTCACGATATGGTCATTGACCCGGCGGTTCCTGCTACCTGCACCGAGACCGGTCTGAGCGAGGGCAGCCACTGCACCCGCTGCGATTACCGAATCGCGCAGCAAACGGTTGCGGCTCTGGGACATGATATCATAGGGGAACCGGAGATTCCTGCTACCTGTACCGAATCCGGCCTGACGGCTGGCGGCTACTGTTCCCGCTGTGATTACCGCACCGCAAAGCAGGTCATCCCTGCTCTGGGACACGATATGGTTATTGACCCGGCAGTTTCTGCCACCTGCACCGAAACCGGCCTGAGCGAGGGAAGCCACTGCACCCGCTGCGATTATAAGGTTGCACAGAAAACCGTGGAAGCCCGGGGACACAACATTGTTATTGACCCGGCGGTTCCCGCAACTTGTACCGAATCTGGCCTGACCGAGGGCAGGCACTGCACCCGTTGTGATTATCAGATTGCGCAGAAAACCATCGAAGCTCTGGGACACGTCCTTGTCATTGACGTAGCGGTTCCTGCAACCTGCACGCAATCCGGCCTGAGCGAGGGCAGCCACTGCACCCGCTGTGATTACCGCGTTGCTCAGCAAACGGTTGAAGCCTTGGGACACGATATTATTGGTGAACAGGCAGTTGCTGCGACCTGCACCGAATCCGGTCTGACGGCTGGCGGCTACTGCTCCCGCTGTGATTACCGTTCTACGAAGCAAATTGTTCCGGCGCTGGGACATGATATGGTCACTGACCCGGCAGTTCCTGCGACTTGCACCGAGACCGGTCTAACAGAGGGTAGCCACTGTACGCGCTGTGATTATGCTGTGAAGGGTGAGGAAATCGTACCCATCGGGCATAGCTATGCAAAAGCGGTGACCGAACCCACCTGTACGGAGGATGGCGTTACCATCTATACCTGCACCCACTGCGGCGAAAGCTATGAAGAACGGACTGCGGCACCGGGGCACAGCTATCAGAGCGGCGCTTGCATCCGCTGCGGTGCAAAGGAGCCGGGTTATGTGTGCGACGGCGGCGAAGGCTGTTATTCCAGTGCCTTTGCCGATGCACCTAAGCCCGGAAACTGGGCACATGCCGGTATTGACTACTGCGTGGAAAAAGGCCTCATGAAGGGTGTTTCTGATGGCATCTTCAACCCGAACGGGACGGTGACCCGTGGCCAGCTGGTTACGATCCTCTACCGCATTGCCGGAGAACCTGATTTTATTACGGATAAAGCGTTCAGCGATGTGGACGCAGGCAGATATTTTACCAAAGCCGTCCTCTGGGCAGCGGAAAAAGAAATTGTTACCGGCTACGCGGATGGAACCTTCCAGCCCAACAGAGAGATTTCCCGCGAACAGATCGCAACCATTCTTTACCGTTATGCAGGAGCTCCCGACGTAAAGGGCACACTGGACTTCCCGGACGCAGGTCAGGCGGGCAGCTATGCAAGAAATGCTCTGCTCTGGGCAACGCAGAATGCTTTCATCACCGGTATCAAGACCTCCGGCAGCACCCTCCTTTCCCCGAAGGCCAATGCCACCCGCGCGCAGATCGCTTCCATCATCATGCGCTATCTGGAGGCCGAAGCATCCAAGTAATGCGCCATAACGAATAAAAACTTCCCCGGAGCGTGCAATGCTGCATTCTCCGGGGAAGCTGCTGTTATAGCATATTATTTTTTATTTGCCAGCCATTTGGCAAGGGCATCTGCCATGGCGGTGTTGCCCTCGTCGGCTCTGTGCTCCTGCTGTGCCATATAGCGGCGCACCTCGGTTTTTCCTGCGCCGTCGGCCTTGCGGCGTTTTTCAAAATCGGAAAGCTTTTCGCGGTAGCCGCAGGCGCAGGCGAAGGTCTGCTTGTCGCCCTCGCCCCAGAGCTCCAGCTTTTTGTGGCAGTTGGGGCAGCGGGCGTTGGTGACCTGCTTGACGCTCTTGCGGAAGCCGCATTCCCGGTCGGGACATACCAGCATATCGCCCCGTTTACCGTGCACCAGAAGCAGCATTTTGCCGCAATCCGGGCAGGGCTTCCGGGTCTGGTTGTCGTGGGTATAGCTGGCATCGCTGGCTTTCACGGCGCTGACAAGCTTTGTCGCATACGCGCGCATTTCATCCACGAAGACATAGTCACGCTCCTGCCCTCTGGCGATGCGGGCAAGGCGATCCTCCCATTTGGCGGTCAGCTCGGCACTGCGCAGATCCTCCGGCGCCAGACCGACTAACTGAATGCCCTTGGAGGTGGGAACCAGCTCCTTGCCGTGCCGCTCGATATAGAAAGCGGAGAACAGCTTTTCAATAATATCGGCGCGGGTCGCGGGGGTGCCCAGACCGCCGGTTTCTTGTAAAATCTGCCGCTGCTGCTTGTCAGCCACCTGCGCAGTGGGGTGCTCCATGGCGGTGAGGAGAGTGGCCTCGGTATAGCGGGCGGGAGGGGAGGTCTTGCCATTGACCACCTTGGCAGAGCGCACACGCATCCGCTGCCCCTGACGCAGATCGGGCAGGCGCTGATCCTCTTCCTCGCTATCCTCTTCATCCGTGGCGAAATTCTTATCGTACATGGCCTTCCAGCCCTGTTCCCGGATGATCTTGCCCTTGGCGCGGAAGCTGTAGCGGTCGATGGATACCGTCAGCTCGACTTCTTCATATTCCGCAGGCGGCATCAGCACCGCCAGAAAGCGGCGGACGACCAGATCATAGATGTTTCGCTCCGGGCCGGTGAGATCGTAGAGCGAAGGCTGCTCTTCGGTGGGAATAATGGCATGGTGGTCAGTGACCTTGGCGTTGTTGACAATATATTTGGTTTGCAGGGGACGGCTGCGCATCACCCTCTGCGCAGCTTCCTTATAGGGCGCGACCATGACAGCGCGGAGGCGGTCGGGAATGGTGGCGACCACATCATCGGAGATGTAGCGGCTGTCGGTGCGGGGGTAGGTGAGTGCCTTATGGCGCTCATAGAGCGACTGCATGATATCCAGCGTCTCTTTGGCGCTGTAGGCATATTTCTTGTTTGCATCGCGCTGCAGCTCGGTCAGGTCATAGGCGGCGGGAGGCGGCGTCTGGCGGCGCATCCTGCGCACCTGCGTGATGACGGCATCGCGGCCTTCGCAGGCGGCAACGATTTTTTCCATGGCGGCGCGGTCAAAGCTGTGAGCGATACCGTGCTGATCCTGAAGCCTCGCCCGGAAGCCGTCAAGGTAGATGGCGGCGCCGTAATACTCCTTGGGTACAAAGCGGCGAATCTCGTTTTCTCTTGCCACGATGAGGGAAAGGGTAGGCGTCTGCACACGTCCGGCAGAGAGCTGAGCGTTAAACTTGCAGGTGAGGGCGCGGGTCACATTCAGGCCGACCAGCCAGTCTGCCTCGCTTCTTGCCTGCGCGGAGCGGAAGAGGTTATCATATTCTGCGGCGGGACGGAGATTGGCAAAGCCCTCTTTGATGGCGCGGTCGGTCTGGGAGGAGATCCAGAGGCGCTTGGTGGGCTTCTTCCAGCCGGCCTTGATCATGATCCAGCGGGCAACCAGCTCGCCCTCGCGTCCGGCATCGGTTGCAATGACCAGCTCGGAGATATCGCCGCGCTTCATCAGGCTCTGCACGACCTTATACTGCCTGGTGGTCTCCTTGATGACGACCAGCTTCATATTCTGAGGGAGCATGGGCAGGTCTTCCATATCCCACTTTTCCAGTTTCTTATCATAAACATCGGGGTCGGCCAGCGTGACCAGATGCCCAAGCGCCCAGGTGACCACATAGCGGTCGCCCTCCATGTAGCCCTCGCCGCCTCTGCGGCAGCCCAGCACCCGGCCCAGCTCCTTACCTACGGAAGGCTTTTCTGCCAAAACCAGTGTTTTTGCCATTTGCTTACCTCCTGTTATTGCTTACATATATTATAATAGAAAATTGCAGGAAATCAACCGTGTTTTGGCGATCTTGACGAAGCGGGGGAAGCGGCGCGGGGACAAAATTGATTTTCTCTGTTTGTAATAAAAATAAGTGAAAAAAATTATGAAAAAAGTACAAAAAGGGCTTGACATTCGTGGCTGTGTGTATTATGATAAGCGAGCGCGTTAAGGGCTAACTTTGCGCGCAAATGCGATGAAGCGGGAGATTGCTCCGAGCACGGAGGTAACTTCCGCAGAGTATGTCCGGTCATCGGGCGGCTGAGGATTCTTTCCCGCTGCGTATATCGCCGCGTGTGAGATTCGGCCGGCATCTGTCGGCCATTTTTCATGTTACGGAGTGATACGCACGGATAAGCGGATAGAACCTCGACCGTACCCAGAACAAACAGAACTACTGAGTACGTTTCAAGGAGGAAACAAACATGGCAAACCAGGAAATGATCAGAATTCGCCTCAAGGCCTATGATCATCAGCTCATCGATTCCAGCGCAGAAAAGATCGTGGAAACCGCAAAGCGCAACGGCGCTCAGGTCTCCGGCCCCATCCCCCTGCCCACCAAGAAGGAAGTCGTTACCATCCTTCGTGCTGTTCATAAGTATAAGGACTCCCGTGAGCAGTTTGAGCGCAGAACCCACAAGAGACTGATCGATATTCTCAACCCCAATCAGAAGACCGTGGAAGCCCTCATGAGCCTCGACCTTCCCGCCGGCGTTGAGATTGAGATAAAGCTGTAATCGAAAAACCGATCACAGCAACCGACACGGTCCGTCATCCACAGAGGACGGACGGGTCATGTTGACAGAGCCAATGCGTCCCAATGCGCACGCCTGTCAACCAATAACCTTATTATAGGAGGAAAACACAAATGCAAATGCAGAAAGCGATCATCGGCAAAAAAGTGGGCATGACCCAGATTTTCGATGAGAGCGGAAAGGTCATTCCGGTAACCGTCATTGAAGCAGCCCGCTGCGTGGTTACTCAGAAGAAGACCGGCGAAAAGGACGGCTACGCCGCCGTTCAGCTTGGCTTTGAGGATGTCAAGGAATCCAAACTGACCAAGCCCGAGCTCGGCCACCTCAAAAAGGCAGAGGTTGCC
>JAZQOW010000036.1:0-11444 GCA_045628065.1 Faecousia sp. | reverse complement strand
GGGCAGAACTCCTGGCAGCAGAAGCAGCGCACGCAGAGACTGCGGTCGATGAAGGCCTTGCCGTTTTTGATTTCGATGGCCTTGGCGGGGCAGTTCTCCGCGCATTTGCCGCAGGCGATGCAGCTGTCCTCCGGTACCGGTTTGGAGCGGAACAGCACGTAAAGGCACTGCTTGACGATTTTGCGCAGGCCCTTGTCCTCCGGGCTGCGGATGAACCAGCAGGCGGTGGCGCCGGAGCGCACAAAGTCCCGGATTTTATAGCTTTCCGGGAAGTCCGGGTCAAGGGCGGTCGTTTCGCTTAAAAGTCCCCGCTGCTTGGCCGCCGTCAGGAAGGGAATCTCCTTTTCGTCCACAGACAGCAGCGCCGCACCCACCCGGTCCAGCTCGTAGGGGCTGGTACTGGCCAGAATCAGCCCCAGATGCCGGGGTGTGCCCATGGTGGGACCATTGCCCTCCATAATCTCCACCGCGTCGCAGAGGCAGAGCCGGGCCTTGGTATATTCGTTCAGATCCACCAGCATGTTGGCAAAATCCAGCGGATCGGTGTGCAGGTAATGATATTCGCTTTTAACGGTGCCGGGAACCGTGCCGTAGAGGTTCTTTACCGCGGCGGTAATGCCCATGAGCCCGTGGGATTTCAGCTTGCAGAAGTTGATGATCGCATCGCAGTGATCGAGCCATGCGGTATATTGGAAGGATTTAGCTGAAACAGCATCAGGGAAGTCCCCGGCTTTTTGAGAGAAGTCCTGATTCAGCCTTGCGCCGTGCCTGCTGACGGCCTCCATCCCTGTGGCGCGGTATACGAGGTTTACATAAGCACTGTTATATAGCCCGCCGGGGCTGTCGCCGATGATGACCTCTGCACCACGCTCTTTCAGCAGATCCACAAGAGCGCACAGAAGGACAGGATGGGTGGTGGCAGCGGATTCCGGCTTCATTGCGGCGACAAGGTTTGCCTTGATGCCGATTGTCATTCCCGGCTTCACAAAATCCAATGCGTTTGTGGGGAGAAGTACGGCCTCCAGTGCTTCGCGGCAGGCTTCGGGCGTATAGTTTTGGCAGGCAGTAATTGCTGTAAACATGGGATGCTCCTTTCCGGATACAGAAAATAAAAAAGGCTTTATATACAATACCACATTTCTGCCCTTTTCGCAAAGAAAAGGACAGCGAATTCACGAAAATACTTTTTTTTGTTTACATCACGGGAAAATCGAGATAAAATAAGAAAAATGAAAGGAGGTTGACTATGGATCGAGACTTTTTTTGACTATGATGAGTTAAATCGAAATGTGGAAGACCTTTTAGAGGATGAGTACGGTCCGACGCAGGACGACTATTCTCCTGCAATCCCGGAGCCGGAAGTGCCTTTCCGCATTCGAAATGCTGCCAATGGCTATGGAGCGCAGGATAATACCACGTCGCTCCCCAGCTATGATGAGGAGGCTGCTGCCATGAAGTATGACCCGCAGACCAATGCCGGTGCAGTGATTCGTGCCTATAATACCGACTATGCCTCCCGGAATGTTCAAAAAGCCCGGAATGCTCAAAAAAACCGGAACGCCCGAAAAGAACCTGTGTCCTACGAGCCGCCACCCTCCAGACAGGAGTATGAGCCGAAGCCCAAAAAGCGTAAGAAAAAGGGTGGCTTCTGGAAATTCCTTCTGGTGCTGCTGCTTCTGTTCGTTCTGGCAATTGTCGCACTTTGGGTATTTGCAAAACAGCCTGATGCTGCCGATACCGGCGCCAGAAAAGACGGCACAGCTGCCATTTTACTGGCCGGTACGGATAAAGACGGCACGCGGACGGATACCATGATGCTCCTTTATGTAGATGAAAAGAACAAGGAGATGAATCTTCTGTCCATTCCCAGAGATACCTATACTAAAATGGATATCTCTGTACCCAAGCTGAATGCTGTCTACGGTGTTGCAGGCGGCGGCAAGGCGGGTATGGAGCGCCTGCTGGACTATACGGAGTCCTGTATCGGCTATCGGCCGGATGGCTATGTGCTGGTCAATCTCGACAGCTTTGAATCGCTTGTCAATCTGATGGGCGGCGTCGATTTTGATGTGCCTGTTGATATGAAATACGATGACCCCACGCAGGATCTTTATATTGATCTGCATGCCGGTGAGCAGCACCTGAACGGCAAGGAGGCTATGTGGGCGGTTCGTTTCCGTAAGGGCTATGCACAGGCGGATCTGAAGCGCGTAGAGGTGCAGCGGGATTTTATTAAGGCGGCACTTTCTCAGTGGCTTCAGGTGAAAAACATCTGGCGCGCCCCTGCGGCAGCAACGCTGGTTACCACCAACACAACGACCAACCTGAGCATGCGGGAGCTTGCTTGGCTTGCCAAGACGGCGAAAATGATCGGCACGGAAAATATGCAAACCGAGACCCTCCCCGGCGAAGCAGCCAATATCGGCGGTGCCTCGGTCTACGTCCTCTGGCCGGAGACGACCGCAAAGCTGATTAACCAGCACTACAATCCCTATGAAGAGGATGTATCGCCCTCTTCTATTTATTCCCCCTACTATTAAGGAGCCGATATGCAGGATTTTTCGGTTGACAAAAGCTTATACACCGGCAGCCCCGAAAATTTGGAGGAAAGAGCCGAAGTGGAGCGCCGGTGCTATGAACTGCTGAATAAGCTTGGAATTCCGTATTTCCGTGTGGAGCATGATGAGGCAGAAACGATTGAAAAATGCCATTATGCAGAGGAAATACTCGGCGCGGAAATCTGCAAGAATCTGTTCCTGTGCAATCGGCAGAAAACAAGGTTCTACCTTCTCCTCCTGCGTGGAGACAAGGTGTTTCACACCAAAGACCTGTCGCATCAGCTGGGCTGCAGCCGCCTGTCCTTCGCCTCGGGGGAGGATATGGAGCGTTATCTCGGCATGAAGCCCGGCAGCGCCAGTGTCCTTGGACTTATGAACGATGAAGAAAACCATGTGCAGCTGGTGATCGATGAAAGCGTGAACCGGCAGGAGCTTTGGGGCTGTCATCCGTGCAAAAATACCGCGTCTTTACGCATTGCGCGTGAGGATATCTTAAAGACCTTTCTCCCCGCAGTGCGGCATGAGCCCATATTTGTCGATCTGCCGGAGGAGGAGCAGACTGTGCAGGAATGGATGACCAGGATTCTTCTGGTGCTGACACCCGGCAGCAAGGAGAAAAAGGAACAGGCTGCTGCTCTGTGTGACGGAAAAATGCAGCCAATTTTTCTTCCGGAGCTACGGGATAATAACCTGCATCTGCTGGAGGCGGCAGAGGTTGTATTTGGAGAACCTACGCCGGAGCAGCTGCGTATGGCAAAGAAGCTTCAATGGCTGCAAATCTCCTGGGCAGGAGCGGACCGCTTCGTGCCCACTCTGCGGGAGCTTCCCAACGTGCGCCTGACCAATGGCTCCGGTGCATATGGGATCACGATTGCAGAGCATTCCATCGGCATGCTGCTGGCGCTGACCCGGCGGCTGCCGGAATATATGGCGCAGCAGCGCAATTCCATCTGGAAGGACGCCGGGTCGGAATGGAGCCTGTACGGGAAGCGGGCGCTGATTCTCGGCACCGGGAATCTGGGCACCCAGCTTGCCTGCCGCCTCCGTGCCTTCGGCATGGAGCTTACAGGCCTTTCCCGAAGCGGACAGGCGCTGAGCGCCTTTGACCGAGTGGTTTCCACAGGGGAGCTTGACCGGGAACTGCCCCTTGCCGATGTCGTGTTCGGCTGCCTTCCCGGCACGCCGGAGACTGTCGGCCTGCTACATAGGGAAAGACTGCTCGGCATGAAAAAAGATGCTATCATTATTAATGTAGGCAGAGGCAGCCTGATCCCGCTCGATGACCTCCTTTATGCGCTCGAACAGGGACAGTTTTTCGGCGTGGGACTGGATGTTGTCGAAAAAGAGCCGCTGCCCGCAGACCATCCTTTATGGAGCTATGAGCGTGTTCTGCTGACACCTCATGTTGCCGGTTTGGTAAAGGGGCATCTGGAAAGTACACAGAATTTCGTCTGGAATATTTTTCTGGAGAATCTTCGTCATTATCTGGCCGGTGAGTCCCTCGAAAATCAGGTCAGCCTGAGCGAAGGCTATTAAAGAAAGGATACTGCACGATGGAATATGGCCGTACACCGGTGGGCCGCTTTGCTCCCAGTCCATCAGGCAGAATGCATCTGGGAAATGTTTTTTCGGCCCTGCTTGCCTGGCTTTCCGTAAAAAAACAGGGCGGAAAAATCATCCTGCGCATTGAAGATCTGGACCCGGATCGTTCCAAAGCGGAATATGTCGATGCGATCAAACGGGATTTGGAGTGGCTTGGCCTGACCTGGGATGAGGAAAGCCCCTGCCAGTCCCAAAGAACCATGCGCTATCAGGCCGCATTTGACACGTTGCAGTCCATGGGGCTTGTATATCCCTGCTACTGCACCAGAGCAGAGCTGCATGCCGCCTCTGCACCGCATGCATCCGATGGACAGGCACTATATCCCGGTACCTGCCGCCACCGGGAGTCGATCCCTGACCGCCGCCCGGCATGGCGGCTTCTTACAGAGGATCGTGTCATTTCCTTCTGCGACGGACTTCGCGGGGAATACAGCGAGAATCTGGAGAAAGAATGCGGCGATTTTATTATCCGGCGCTCCGATGGCGTCTATGCTTACCAGCTTGCGGTGGTAGTGGATGACGGAGAGATGGGTGTTACCCAGGTGGTGCGCGGCAGCGATTTGCTTTCCTCCACGCCCCGTCAGCTGTATCTCTATGAGCTTTTGGGCTTTGACCCGCCGGAATTTTACCATGTGCCCCTGTTGGTCTCCCCGGACGGCAGAAGACTTTCCAAGCGCGACGGCGATCTGGATCTTTCCGCCCTTCGAGAGGTATATGCCGCGCAGGAGATCATCGGTATCTTGGCCTGTGCTGCCGGATTGCTCGATAAGCCCATCTCCGTTTCGCCGGAGCAGCTTGCCGGACAGTTTTCCTGGGCACAGGTAACAAAGGAAAAAACTGTGGAGATCCGCAGATTCCTTTCATCACAATCAGGAGGTAATCCTTATGTATAAGATTGTTGGAAAACGCGAACTGAACGAAGCAGTCGTTCAGATGGATATTGAAGCGCCCTTTGTGGCGAGAAAAGCCCAGGCGGGCCAGTTTATCATCTTCCGCATTGATGCCTGGGGCGAGCGCGTCCCCTTGACCATTGCCGGTTATGACCGGGAGAAGGGAACCGTCTCCATCATTTTCCAGAAGGTCGGTCTGTCTACCGAGCTTCTCGGCAGTATGAATGTCGGCGATGAGATCGAAGATTTTGTCGGGCCTCTGGGAAAAGCGACCGAGGTCGAAGGCATTCGCAAGGTATGCGTCATCGGCGGCGGCGTGGGCTGCGCCATTGCCTATCCTTCGGCAGTTGCCTTTAAAGAGGCCGGAGCCGAGGTGGATGTGATCGTAGGCTTCCGCAATAAAGATATTGTGATTCTGGAAGACGAATTCCGTCAGACCGCAGATCATCTCTATCTCATGACCGATGACGGTTCTTATGGCGAGCAGGGCTTTGTTACTGCCAAGCTGAAAGAGCTCCTGGAAGCTGGAACACAGTATGATGAAGTGCTGGCCATCGGCCCGATCCCGATGATGAAGTTTGTTTCTTTAACCACGAAGCCCTTTGATGTGAAGACGGTTGTTTCGCTCAATCCCATCATGGTTGACGGTACCGGCATGTGCGGCGGCTGCCGCGTCACGGTCGGCGGCGAAGTCAAGTTTGCCTGTGTGGACGGCCCTGATTTCGACGGTCATCAGGTGGACTATGAAGAGCTGATGAACCGCAACAGTGTTTACCGTGAGCGTGAGCAGGAAACTGCCAAAACGCACCTTTGCCGCATGGATGCCATGGGCAAAACCCTGATACCTTAAGGAGGAAACCGAAATGTTCAATCCTTCCAAAGTGAAAACGCCGATGCCCGAGCAGGAGCCGCAGATCAGAAATGTCAACTTTAAGGAAGTTTCTCTGGGCTATACCGAGGCGCAGGCAATTGAAGAAGCCCAGCGCTGCCTTGGCTGCAAGAAGCCGGCCTGTGTTGATGGCTGCCCCGTCAATATCCGCATTCCTGAGTTTATCAGCGCTATTGCTGAGGGCAATTTTGCCCGTGCTTATGAGATTATTTCCGATACCAATACCCTTCCCGCTCTGTCCGGCCGTGTCTGCCCGCAGGAAAGTCAGTGCGAAAGCAAATGCGTCCGCGGCGCGAAAGGGGAGCCGGTGGCCATTGGCCGTCTGGAACGCTTTGCGGCGGACTGGTACCGCGAGCATGTTTCTGAAATGCCTGAAAAGCCTGCCTCTAACGGCTGTAAGGTTGCCGTTGTCGGTTCCGGCCCCTCCGGCCTGACCTGCGCCGGTGATCTTGCCAGACTGGGCTACGAAGTGAGCGTATTTGAAGCGCTCCACAGCCCCGGCGGCGTGCTGGTTTACGGCATTCCCGAATTCCGCCTTCCCAAAGCCATCGTAGCCAATGAAGTGGAAAAGCTCAAGGCCATGGGCGTCACCTTCATGACCGATATGGTCATCGGCCGGGTGCTCAGCATTGATGAGCTGTTCTCGATGGGCTTCCGCGCTGTATTCATCGGCTCCGGTGCCGGTCTTCCGATGTTTATGCACATTCCGGGCGAAGCGCTCAAGGGCGTTTATTCTGCCAATGAGTATCTGACCCGCATCAATTTGATGAAGGCTTATGAAGAACGCAGCGATACGCCCATCATTGCCTCCAAAAATGTTGCCGTTGTAGGCGGCGGCAATGTGGCAATGGATGCTGCCCGCTGCGCGAAGCGTCTGGGTGCGGAGAATGTATATATTGTTTACCGCCGCAGTGAAGAAGAGCTTCCCGCCCGTAAGGAAGAGGTTTTCCATGCCAAGGAAGAGGGAATTACCTTCCAGCTTCTCCACAACCCGGTTCGCATTCTCGGTGATGAATCCGGCAGAGCGTCTAAGATGGAGTGCATCCGCATGGAGCTGGGTGAACCCGATCAGAGCGGCCGCCGCAGACCGATCCCGATCCCCGGCAGTGAAGTTCTGCTGGATGTGGATACGGTCATTATGGCACTGGGCACCAGCCCCAATCCGCTTCTGCGCTCTACCACGCCCGGTCTGGAATGCAACCGCAAAGGCTGCCTGATCGTGGACGAGAACGCCATGACCACAAAAGAGGGCGTGTACGCAGGCGGCGATGCAGTCACCGGCGCAGCTACCGTAATTCTGGCCATGGGCGCAGGCAAAAAGGCTGCAGCTGCCATTCATGAAAAATTGAGCGCGCAGGTTTAATTTTCCGGCCTTTTCCTCATAATTATAATAGACAAGCCCACCGGCAATTTGTCGGTGGGCATTTTTAATGGAGGAAATCATGCTGGTAAAAAATGTGATGACGACAAATGTGGTGAGCGTGCTTCCGGAGGAGACGGTTGCGACGGCGAGCCGATTGATGGCGCGGGACAATCTGGGTGCGCTTGCTGTATGTTCTCGTGACGGACGTCTGCGCGGGATGCTGACAGATCGGGATATTGTCCTTCGCTGCATCGCGGCGGGGGAGGAGCCGGCAGAGCTTGCGGTGCGGCAGGTCATGACCCGTCGGCTGGTTACGGTAAACCCGGAGGATACAGCTGCTCAGGCTGCGTCCCTCATGGCTGCACAGCAGGTACGCAGACTTCCGGTTGAGCAGGAGGGGAGGCTTGTCGGCATGATCTCCCTTGCTGACCTCAGCCGGACGCCGCAATTCCGCATGGAGGCAGCGGAAACCCTGTGTAATATTTGCGATTATGTGCGAAAATAGAGAGAATCCGTGCCGCGGTATCCGCTGCTGCGATGGAACAGCAGCGGATACCGCGGCTTTGTCGCTTGCCAAATGGGAATAATTGGAACGCTACGATGGCTGCTTCGTGCATTATTTCTGACCGGAAACAAAAAAATCTTTAAATCCATCACATTTTTTTAAAAAAGTACTATGCAAATGTCGAAAGATGGTATAAAATATAGAGGATTAGCTTCATGGGACGGAAACCATTCATTTTTCGAGCATCTTTGCTGATGCGGGAAATACATAATTTCTTTTTTGAAAGAAGCTTTCGTGTTTAAAGTGGAAACCCTACATGACAAGGAGGAATGATGAATATCTGTTTTTACCTTTCCCCCAAAACTATTTTTTGAAAGAAAGGATAATTATGAAAGCGGGAAAAACAATTATTTGTATTCTACTCATATCTTCTTTGCTGTTTAGCTTGTTCTTCGTGTTCGGCATGGGATCGACTGCCGCAACCGGGCCGACCATCTCGATTGGGTCGGCAACAGGGTGTGTAGGGGATCGGGTTACCGTTCCGGTAACGATAGAAAACAACCCCGGCGTTGTAGGTGTTTTTCTGGATATCGCCTATGATCCCACAAAGCTTTCTCTTGTTGATGCGACAGACACAGAGCTTCTCAGCGGCGGCATTTTTACAAACAAACTCGAGCAAACCCCCTTTGCATTGACCTGGGAAGCATCGCTTGATCATGATAATACCAGTAACGGTGTGATCGCTAATCTGACCTTTGAGATTCTCGAAGTCTGCGAGGATGAGACGATCGCGCTCTCCAGCCCTCATGGAATTATCAATTATGACATGGAGTTTGTCCAGTTTGATCTTATCTCCGGCGTCATCCATACAAGCGAAGCGTCGGTGCCGGTCAGCGAAATCACGCTGAGCCAGACGCAGCTCCATCTTGACCCGAGCGAGACTCTGGCGCTTTCCGCTGTTGTTGCTCCGTCCAATGCAACAAACCAGACACTGCGCTGGACTTCCTCCGATGAAACGGTTGCTGTCGTTTCTGACACGGGCGAAGTTACTGCGCTCAAAGGCGGCAGTGCAATCATTACTGCTACCGCAACCGATGGCAGCGGCATATCGGCAGCCTGTACGGTAGATATTCTCGTCGGTGACATTAACAAGGATGGAAGCGTTGACTCTGATGACGTTCTTTTGTTGATGCAGTATAGTATCTTGCCGGATATTTACCCTATTTCCTATAAGGGAAATGTCGATTTTAATTATGATGGCAGCATCGATTCGCTTGATGTAATTATGCTGATGCAGTATAGTATTTTACCGGATCTATATCCATTAGACTAGGAGGAAAAGTAAATGAAGAAAAAATTGTTCTGCCTTATTCTTGTTATCACATTGGCGCTTCAGCTCTTTGGTATCCCCGTCAGCGCGGAGGCGGCGTCTGTGAGTTTTACTCTCGGTTCTGCAACCGGTTATGCCGGAGACACGGTTAGCCTTTCTCTGGACATGGACAGTTCAGTGGCTGCAAATACATATGCGATATCTGCTTTTGTATATGATGAAACCGCACTGGAATTTGTCTCCTTTGAAAACCCCGGAGAAATCATCACGAGTGCGTCGGTAAAGTCTCTGGATAACGATAAGGTTGCGATTACCTGTATGTATTTTGCAAGTCAGAAGCAGAGCGGTAAGCTGTGTGATGTTGTTTTCAAAATCAAAGATGGTGCGGCTGCCGCTGATTATGTGATTTCGTATAATGCAATCGTAAGGAACGTGAATAGCAATATTGATGATGTTCAGGTGAATTCCGGATGCATTACTGTTGAAAGCTCTCATGTTCATGCCTATCAGCCGGTAGTCACGCTCCCCACCTGCACTGAGGAAGGCTTCACTACTTATACCTGCGATTGCGGTGACAGCTATGTTGCCGATCAAGTGGCAGCTCTTGGCCATGATCTGAAGGAAAATGTTGTAGAGCCTACCTGCACGACCGACGGCTCCACCACCAAGGCCTGCACCCGCTGTGATTATAAGGAAGTTACTCCGAAAGATGCACTGGGTCACGATTATCAGTCTGTAGTTACGGCACCTACCTGCACCGAGGACGGTTATACCACATATTCCTGCTCACGCTGCTGGGATACCTATACCGCCGATTCCGTTCCCGCTCTTGGCCATGACCTGAAGGAAACCGTTGTAGCTGCTTCCTGCAAGACCGAAGGCTCCACCACCAAGGCCTGCACCCGCTGTGATTATAAGGAAGTAACCCCGATCGCTACGCTTGATCATGATTATCAGTCTGTGGTTACGGCACCTACCTGCACCGAAGACGGTTATACCACATATTCCTGCACCCGCTGCTGGGATACCTATACCGCCGATCCCGTTCCCGCTCTTGGCCATGACCTGAAGGAAACCGTTGCAGAAGCTACCTGCACGACCGACGGCTCCAGAACCAAGACCTGCACCCGCTGCGATTATCAGGAAGTAACCCCGATTGATGCACTGGGTCACGATTATCAGCCTGTAGTTACGGCACCTACCTGCACCGAGTCCGGTTATACCGCATATACCTGCACCCGCTGCGCAGATACCTATATCGACGATGTTACGCCAGTTTTGGATCACAGCTATGACACGGTAGTCCATTGGAATTGGGTTCCCAGTGCAGACGGTTATACCGCAACTGCCATTTGCAAGTGCGCCATGTGCGATGGAGCGGAAATGACGCTTCCTGCTGATGCAGTGACCTCCAGCGAAAACGCAGGTTACATTACTTACAGAGCAACGCTCATGCTGGGTGAAACAGAATGCTCCACCATTAAGATGGACAAGGTTTCCTATTCTCTGAATGTCGCCAATGGCACCATCGTGAGCGGCGGCAGAGAAGATGGCCAGTACAGCTACGCTGACCTCATTGCCGTTCAGGCAGAGGCAGCTGCACAGGGAATGTTCTTCGACGGCTGGTATCTCAATGGCGAAAAGGTCAGCAGCAACAGCGTCTATAAATTCAACATCAAGTCCGATTCGAATCTGGTGGCGCAGTATAATGAGAACCCCGTGGAGGTTAAGCCGCTGGTCACGCTTGAGATTACGGATCGCATTGCGAATAACGGCAAGCAGCAGCTCAAGCTGATCGTTCGTTGGGAGCTTCCTGTTGGCTATCAGCCTGTAAAGGCAGGCTTCGTGAGAGGCTATAACATTGCGGATCCCGAAACGCTGAGAGTTGAGAACGCAGGCGGCACAATTAAGGACAGCTCCGTGGCAGCCGTTGCCTACACCGGCAACTATACGCTGAATCTGTCGATCGGTGCTTCCTCTGCTGCAAAGGATCTGAGTGCTGTTGCTTATCTCGCGTATAAAAATGCTTCCGGTGAGCTTGCGTATGTATACACAGATGTGCAGACCAGCCCGGCAAAGTAATCATGCTTCGATGCTGAAATAAGCTGCGCATATTATCAGCATCCTACAAGTCCATAGGTTCGTTTCAAAGGACGGAGTCGTTTTTCGGCTCCGTCTTTTTCTTTTTTGGTTCTATAATAAATGTTGGGGTCAGGTGAAGAGCCTGGCCCCAAAGTTTTATAAAAAGGTTGAGCATAGAGATAATTTCCTTTACAATGAATGTACCCCTACACCAAGAAAGGAGAG
>JAZQOW010000035.1:0-7952 GCA_045628065.1 Faecousia sp. | reverse complement strand
CGTCTTGCAGCTATATAAAATGTCGGTTTTATCGGTTGGCGGGCGAACACAGTTCGCCCCTACGGAGGCTGGGCGCTATTAAATTAACAGTGGCATATACGAAATGCATCGCCGTAGGGGAGGGGCTTGCTCCTCCCCGATGGTGGGATCAGCACCGATTGGAAAACGTGCAGAAAACCAAGGTCGGATTTGGGAGGGGCAAGCCCCTCCCCTACGGCTTGCAGCTTAATCAGCCGTCGGTTTTATCGGTTGGCGGGCGAACGAAGTTCGCCCCTACGGAGGTGCCTGCTGTTTTACGGAGGCTCCCCGGGAAGGGGGAAGTTTGGCCGGGTATGCACCGTATTGGGTGCATACCCGGCCATTTCAGGTTTTAGGTATCGGGGATTACTTTGCGGCAGCGCGCATGAGGAAGGTGACGGCCTGGGCGCGGTTGCAGTCATTGTTCGGCTTGAAGAGCTCGGGGGTGATGCCGTTGGTGATGCCGGATTCTACTGCCCATGCGACTGCATCCACATAGTATGCGCCATCGACCATATCGGAGAAGGCAGCTGCCTTGTTGGCCTTGGGCTTGCCCATGAATCTCCACAGGAAGGTGACGATCTGACCGCGGGTGCAGACATGATCGGGAGCAAATCTGCCATTGCCAACACCGTTGGTGATATCAGCTTCCACTGCCCATGCAACTGCCTTGGCATAGAACGCGGTATCCTTGACATCGCTGAATGCAGCAGTGCTCTCAACCTCGGGGCAGCCGGCGGCGCGCCACAGGAAGGTGACGATCTGGCCGCGGGTGACGGTATTGGAGGGAGCAAAGCGGGTAGGTGTAACACCGTTTGTGATGTTGTTCTTAACAGCCCACTCGACTGCATCATAGTAGAAGGTCTTCTCAATGACGTCCTCGAAGGGATTCACATAGGGAACCTCTTCCGCCTCGCCGCAGTTCTTGCAGACACCGTCAACATATTCATGACCCAGAGCGGGGAGCTCGGTGACGGTCTCATAGTCGCAGCGGCTGCACTTTGCGGTGACAGAACCGGCCTCGGTGCAGGTTGCGGCAACGGTGGTCTCCTTTACATCATGACCCAGCGCCGCAGTTTCATCGGCAATATAGCTCTCGCCGCAATCGCAGGTGTAGGTGGTGAAGCCATTTTCAGTGCAGGTGGGGGCGGTGACGGCCTTGTTGTAGGCATGGACATGGGGCAGAGGTTCGCCGCCGACATCCTCAAACTTGAGGGATCTGACCGTAAATTCATAGCCCTCGGTCATGCCGGTGTAGGCATCAATGGCGATTTTTTCGGCCTCGATGCCGGTGTCCTGATAGGAGAACATTTCGGTGAAATTCTCGCCGTCAGACGAGCGCAGGCAGGTGTAGGTGGTGCCCTCCTTGACAAGGCGATACCAGTAGGTGCCGTTGGAGGCAAGGCCGGGAGTGGAATTCATGGTCTCCGCTGTCACGGTGCCGCCCTTGCGCAGGAAATCCTGCATGGCGCCGTCGCCGCCGCGGATACCGGCAGCATTGTTATAATCCTGCATGGCGTAGAAGCCGAAGAACTGATAATAGCCATTGGAGGCACGACCCTGAGAGAAGGTAAACTCCATCGTAGCCGCCCAGTCGCCCTCCACGGGGATGAGCACCAGATCCTTGGGCGTGGTCGCGGCAGCGCCGGAAAGCTGGTTATTGGCAGGCTCAAAGCCGTCCTTGGTGGTGATGAGATAGAGACCCTGACCGCTGCGGATGGCGGTGGAACTCTGGTTGACGATCTCAAAGCGGTCAGCGGAGGCAGGGTCGGTGAAATCAATATCATCGGGCACGGTTGCGCCGACTCTGGGCAGGCGCTTGGTTTTGGTCGCGCCGCACTGCTTGCAGGTGTAGGTCAGCACGCCGGGGGTCGTCTCGGTGGGCGCTACAGTGATCACGCCGTCATCATAGCTATGCCCGGTGGGGGGGACGGCGGTATAGGTGGTGTAGGGGCAGCTGGCGCAGGTCTGATAGGCTGCCCAGCCCTCGTCCACACAGCCGGGGGCTTGTGCCGGATGGTCGATGAGCGTATGCCCGGTGGGGGCAAGCGCCTTGCCCTCGGAGATGATCCTGCCGCAGAGCTGGCAGACCTGCTCGCCGCTGTAGCCCTCGCCGGTGCAGGTGGGCGCCTTGGCATTCACGGCAACAGTCTGATGCTCGTGGGGTTCCTCGAGAAGGCTTGCGGTGACCGGCGTAAAGGCAAGCTTATCAAGGTTGGGCGCGAAGTTATCCAGCAGGATGGTGCCGCCCTGATTGCGGCGGTATTCGCGCTGGTCATCATTCCAGAGGCGGATGGTGTTCTCGCCTTCCTTCAGCTCCAGCGTGATGGTCTTGACGCGGATGCAGTCCGCGCTGTAGGTATTGCGGAAGAAGACATTTCTGGCGCGTCCGCCGTTGACACTCATGGTCACATAGCGGTCGATCATCGCCACATTGGTGCCGTGGTTGCCGAAAAGCTCGTTGTTGGAATGGTAGATATCCACCTGATATTTTCCGGCTCTGGGGGCAGTGTAGGTGATGGTCAGGGCGTTGGAGCCGTCGGCCTTGCCCTCCATGCCACGAACGAGCTTGCCGCCGGAGGCGTAAGCGCTGTTCATGGTGGTGGTATTGCCGGAGAATTTGCCCGCTTCTGCCTCAATGACGGTGGTCTGGGAGGCAAGGGCCGCATTCTCCGTGAGGTTGATGCTGTCGAGGCGGATGTTTTCAGAGGTGGCATCCAGATCGAGAAGGTTCATGCCCTTTTCCAGATACACGGTGGTCTTTGCCGTGCTCCAGCCGGGGCAGGAGGGGGCGGCAATGTCGGTGACCTTGTTGCACAGGGTCAGGGCGGTATTGTGAAGATAGAGGCCGAATTTTTCATCGGTGCTGCTCTGGTAGCGAAGCGTCAGGTCGTACATGCCGGGCGCATCGGCGCAGGCGGTGAAGCGGAGGCCGCCGCCCTGATAGACTCTGTTTGTAAAGCCGGTCACATAGCCGGTGCCGGTAAAGCCGGTCAAGCCGCGCTCCGCTTTCAGGCTGCTGGCTTTCAGGCCGCCGAGCACATTAAAGTCGGCATCCTCGGCCTCCAGCGTCTTGTCATAGCGGTAGCTTTCCGTACCGATGCTGGTCACATACAGGCAGTCAATAACGGGATAGCCGGTGGTGGCGGCATTGGGCTGGAGCTTAATGGTGTGCTCTCCGGCGCTCAGATAGGGATAGATGGAGAAATTGTCGCAGGTGAGCTGGAGCATGGTGTTATCCAGAACCTGCGTGATGGGGCTCTGCGCGTCGATCGTGATATCGAGCTTGCCCATGCGGGGGTTATGGTTATTCATGTTGCCGGGGTTGGAGCCGGTATTCTGGCCGTAGACGGTTTTGATCTCATAATAGCCGTCCGCGGGGACGGTGCATTTGAAGGTGAGGGTGGAGCCGGTATTGGGCAGGGACGCCAGAGAACCGTTGGAGGCGGGGTAGCGGGTATTGGAGCTGACGGTGGAGGCGCCGCCTGCGCGGGCGGCATTCTCGCCCTCAAGGGTGGTTCTCCATGCGCCCTCGGCCTCGTTGGCATCGGTCGCAGACTCCACGGGGATGGCGGTGGCATAGTAGACGGTGGTTGCCGCAGCACCCTCGACCGGGATGCTTACCGTGCCGTTTTCAATGGGCAGCACGCGGCGATAGACCAGGTAAGGCTCCTCGGCTGGGCCGTAGGTGCCGGAATAGGTGGTGGCGCGGAGGGTAACGAGCGCATAGGCGCTGTTCTTGAAGGCCTCGGTCTTATGGAGATTGGTCATCTTGAGGACTTCGTTGCCCTTGTAGCTGCCGCCGAAGAGGGCATAGGCCGTCTTCTTTGCCTCATCCATGGTGGCAAGGCCGTAGAGATTGATCTTGGTGGTGCTGGTGGAGCACTTCACGGTGGTGCCGGACATGCCAGCATAGAGCTTATAGAGCCACCATGCACCGTTCGGCTCATTGGCATCGGCGGCAAGGTCATCGAGCGTGTTGCCGACATTCCAGAAGGCGAGACAGCCGGAGGCTTCATTATCCTCCAGCGTTGCCACATACTTGACAAGCCCCGCCGGGTTGCCGAGATTTTCATACTGACCGTACTCGTTGACGCAGACCTCATAATCGGTGAGGCCGGCGGCTTCGCAGTGGCGCCGGATGGTGCTGATCTCGTTCTCCATGGCGTTGTAGCGGTCATCGAACAGGTCGTGGAGGGTGACCTGATAAGGTGCGCAATCGTTTTCCACGCAGAATTTCAGCCAGTCGCGGATGAAATTGCCGTTGAAGTTGGCATAGCCGGGGCCGGAGAATTTTGCCTTGGGGTCAATGGCGCGGATGGTTTCCACGAAATCCTTCCATGCGGCGAACCATGTGGCATTATCGACATTCCAGCTGCCGCCGTTGCCGTCGGTCTCATTGAAGATATTGTAGACACAGTGGCCGGAGAGACCCGCTTCCACGCATTTTGCGGCCATGTCCGCCAGCTGGGATTTATAGAGGTCGTAGTTGGCCTTGGAGGAGAAGGGCGGCTCCTCATAGTACCAGCCTGCCTTGATATCCGGGCAGCCGACCTGGATCCACTGACCGCCGGACTCTAAAAAGGTTTTCGCCGTGAGCACGGCATCGCCTGTGGGATGCTGGAGACCATCGGGCGGCTTCTGCTCGAAGGTATAGGGGCGGATCGGGGTGAGCAGATTGGTGGTGGGAACATCCTCCTCGCCGATGCCGTAGAGGCAGCCCATGGCAAGGTGGCGAATTTCATGACCGGGCTGGGAAAAATCTGCCGTGAAAGAGGTCCAGCCGCTGTAATCCGCCGCAAGTGCATTGGGGACAAGCGCCAGCACCAGCGCTAAGACAAGCGCCCATGCCAGCACACGCCGGGTGGTTTTTTTCATCATAATCTTTCCTTCTCGCATGATAGAGTAGTAGTTTTTTCAGACCCTCTCCAAGGTCCTATATGCTGCACACGAAAGGCGCGGAGCGCCCCCTCGCGTGCAAAACGACGGTTCCGGCTGTGCCTCAGCTCCGATAGAGGAAGGTGACGACCTGCGCACGGGTGCAGGTGGCGTTGGGCTTAAAGATGCCGGGGGCTGTGCCGTTGGTGATGCCCGCCTCTACAGCCCAGTCCACCGCATCGGCATAGTAGGCAGATGCGCCGACATCATCAAATGCGGCTTTTTTCGCTGCCGCCGGGCGATTGGCGGCGCGCCACAGGAAGGTTACGATCTGCCCGCGGGTGCAGGTGGCATCGGGCTTAAAGGTATTGGGGCCGGTGCCATTGGTGATGCCGTTCTCCACGGCCCAGGACACGGCACTGGCATAATAGGCCGTGGGGCTGATATCGGCAAAGGACGCCGTGCCCGCAGGCTTCGGGCACCCGGCAGCACGCCACAGGAAGGTCACGACCTGACCGCGGGTGCAGCCCTGCTCCGGACGGAAGGTGGTGGCGGTCATGCCGCTGGTGATCGCGTTTTCTACCGCCCATTTCACGCTGTCGTAATACCAGCCCGGCTTCACATCCAGAAACGGCAGCGCCCGCAGATACTCTCCCGCCTGCGCAAAGGCCGCCGGGGCAGTGCTGCCGCTATGGAAGAAGCAGACGCCGCCGGTGCCGTAGGTGGGCGCCAGCTCCAGCCGACGCTGGAGACCTGCATCGGAATCAAAATAGACGATATGGCTGCCGTCGGCTGCCGTGTATTCCAGATAGGCATCATCCACAGGCATTCCATGGGTCTGGGTTTGCAGGCCGTATTTCTGCTTCAGCGCTGAAATCTCCTCCCGGGAGATATTCTCCGCCGTATGCTTTGTCAGGTTATAGTCCACACCGTAGGTGCCGACGCTGACAAGCACCTTCTGGCTGCCGAAATTGGCAATCGCGTAAAGCAGGCGCCGTCTGGCAGATTCATAGCTGCTCAGCTCGCCCTGCGTGCCGCCGAAGCTCTGATAGTTTACGGCGGAGTGATCATCATACAGCGTCAGGACAACAAGGTCACTGCAGGCATTGATGACCGCATAATCATAGAGGCTCTTTTCCGCCTCGGCTGCCCGGATAAAGCCGCCGGAGGTGACAATGAGCAGCTTCCCCTGCGCATGGAGCATGGGGGAGAGCTTCTGCAATAGAGCAGAATAGGTGCTGCGATAAACATCATCATACATTTCAATGACAAGGTGCAGGCCGTCCAGCGCATATTTGCTCACATAGCCTGCCAGCTCCTTTGCCGCCTTCTCCACATTGGCAGGATCGGCTTTCAGAGCCTTCAGGAAGGCATCATTTCTGTTCAGATAGGCGCCTGCAACGATTTTGATATCCTTCTGCTTGCAGTAGTCGATCAGCTCCATGTGATAGGGGTTAAAGCCGATGGAGTCCGGAAGCCGATAGGGGTCCACTCTTACAAAATTTCCGTCACTTCCGTTACTCTGGAGAGAGAGGACATTCAGGCTGATGAGGTTGAAGCTCCCCTCATATTTTTTGATGCTTTCCAGCTGGGTATGGGTCTTCTCGGTATTGTTATAGCAGTCCTCAAAGTAGATCATCGACCATTTGCAGTTATTTGCTCTGCGGATGGGCTCTGCGGGCGTCTTGTATTCGCCCTCGGGAATCTTATAGCTTCCCTCCAGATCTTTTCTCAGGAGCGTCCGGGAGACATCCATGCCCTGTCGGTAGGCGATCAGGCCATAGTCCACGGCGGCGCTCATCAGAAGCACCTGCTCGGGCGTGAGATCGTCCGCGCCGGAAAACTCGTAAATATTCCGGGCATTGTAGGAGTAAAGCCCCTTGCATGAGGCAAGAAACTGCATCCAGTCTGCCAGCGTGGCCGGTGCGTCATAGGCAATCAGGCGGGGATCGAAGGTGCGCTTTGCGTATTCATTGCGGATATAGGGCGCTGCCCAGTCCGAGGGGAGATGGCCATTTTTGTCCTTGGGAAGGGTGCCGGAGGCTGCGCCGGTCGTCCAGTAGGAATAGGCGGTGGAAAGGGCGATCAGCTCCTCCACAGTCATCGCCCGGTTCGGCTCGCGCGTCAGATCGAAATGCCAATCGCTATGGCTGTTAAAAAAGCTGCTGTGGATGGCGCTGACCGGCATGGAACATACCAGCAGCGCGGCGGCTAGGGCGATGGAGAGGATGGTTCGGATGATTTTCATTTTTTTCTGCTCCTGTGCTGTATTCTTTATTTTTCGGGTGGTTCTTCTGCTTCCAGTTATACCAGATTCTGCCTTAAAATGCGACATTTTTCAGGTGAAAAACGATTTTTTGTGAATGCCATACAAATAACCGTTCCGTTTTTTTACCTCCCCGTCAAGGGATTTTTGTGATATGATAGGGAGGAAAGGTGGGGTCTGTCATGATCGAGGTCGCAGCAGCATGGATTTTTGATGGGAAGCGGGTTCTGCTCTGCCGTCGCCCGGCGCATAAGGCGCGGGGCGGGCACTGGGAATTCCCCGGCGGAAAGCTGGAGAAGGGCGAAAATGCCGCCATGGCGCTTGAGCGCGAAATCATGGAGGAGCTTGCCGTCACCATCCGCGCAGGCAAAGTCGCTGCCGATGTGGTGTGCCAATACCCGGATATCTCCATCCACCTGACCCTCCTGGAGGCCGAAATCACCGCAGGAGAACCGCAGGCACTGGAGCACTCCGCACTGCAATGGGTGCTCCCGGAGGAGCTTGCAGAGTACGACCTTTGCACAGCTGACAGGAGGCTTGTTGAAAAAATGAATAAATAATTCAAACTGCTGCGGCTTATATAAGCGCAGCAGTTTTCAATCTTTTAAGAAAAGTTTGAAAATCTCTTTGATTGAACGCGAAGGGACGCTTTACCCAATGGCAGCCCGCCAAGCCGATTTAACCGGCCTTTCAAATGGATGCAAGACGGCGCTTAACAGAGGCACATACGAAATGCATCACCGTAGGGGAGGGGCTTGCTCCTCCCCGATGGTCGGATCAGCACATCCAT
>JAZQOW010000034.1:0-13866 GCA_045628065.1 Faecousia sp. | reverse complement strand
GAAATCGGCGACCTGTCCACGCAGGAGAAGCTGGAAGAGCTCTACGCCCGCGCACAGGATGCCAAGACAAAATCCCAGCTTTCTGCGGCTGCCTTTCCTGCGAAGAAGGATCAGCAGAAGCAGCCTTCGGAGGGAGGAGCTTCCGGGAATGACGATTCCGAGGATTCGGATGAGGAAGCCGAGCCTACCACCCCGGAGGGATATGCAAAGCTCTATGAAAAACTGATCGCGCAGTATAATCAGGATATTGCGGCAGCCCGCCTCAAGCAGTGGCGCAACCGCACGGTATCGGATGGCTATGAACCCGGCTCTACCTTTAAAACGATCACTCTTGCAGCAGCGCTCGAAGAGGGCGCGGTCAGCCTTGAGAACACCTGGTACTGCGGCGGTTCTGCCAAGATCGAAAAGCGTGATGATATCCTGCACTGCTGGAAGGATTCCGGACACGGAACACAGACAACGGCGCAGGCTCTGCAAAACTCCTGCAACCTTGCTTTCGCCAATATCGGCATTGCGCTTGGCGGCGAAAAGCTTTATGAATATGTAAAAGCCTTTGGACTGATGGAGCAGACCGGCGTTGACCTTCCCGGCGAAGCAACGGGCTATTTCTTCTCCGAGCATGCGCTTGCCAATCCCGAATCCTATGCCTCTCTGACCTCTGCTGCCTTTGGTCAGACCTTTAAGGTGACCCCGATTCAGCTCGTTCGCGCCATTTCCGCTGTAGTCAACGGCGGCTATGTGCTGGAGCCTTACATTGTCAGTGAGGTTCTCGATGCCGATGGCAATGTGACAGAGAGTCATCAGCGCAAGGTTCTGCGGCAGGTCATCAGCGAGCAGACCTCCAAAACGATGCGTTCTCTGATGGAGAGCGTTGTGACCGAGGGTACGGCCAGCAATGCGCAGGTGGTAGGCTATTCCATCGGCGGCAAGACCGGCACGTCTGAGAAGATCGACGTTCTGGATGAAAACGGAAGACGGGTGGATGATAAGATCGTCTCCTTTGTCGGCGTAGCGCCGATTGATGATCCGCAGTATATTGTTCTGGTCGCACTCGACACGCCTTCGACCTCTACCGGCTATTATATTTCCGGCGGTGTGATGGCGGCACCGGTGGTGCGCGATGTATTTACCGATATCCTGCCTTATCTGGGTGTGACCCCCCATTATGAGGAAGAGAATCTGCATCTTGTCAATATGACCATGCCCAATGTGGTGGCGCTGAGCCGCGATGAGGCAGAGAAAGCGCTCAAGGAAGCCTATCTTCAGGTGAAGTTTGTGGGCGAAGGCGCAACGGTAACCGATCAGATTCCCGCCTCCGGCGGTGCGGTTCCGGGAAATTCCACCGTTTTGGTATATCTTGGCGAGGAAAAACCCACCGATTTGGTCACAGTTCCCGACCTGATCGGCTTGACACAATACGAGGCGAATATTAAAATTAGTAACACCGGCGGCCTGTATCTGCAATGCCGCGGCAGCACAAGCCAGTCTGCATCCGTTGCAATCAGCTCCCAGAGCGTTGAGCCGGGTACGGAGGTTGAGCGGGGCACCACCATTACCGTGGAGCTGACCGACTCTTCGGCAAGAGATTAAGAATGAACAGGAGGGCATCTCCATGAAATTATCTGAACTTCTTTCCGGTATTGCTGTAAAGGAACTCCATGCAGACCTGACAGCAGAAATTACCGGCGTATGCTATGATTCCCGCCAGTGCGAACCGGGGCAGCTCTTTGTGGCCATCTCCGGCTTTGCGCAGGACGGTCATCGGTTTATTCCCGCTGCCCTGCAAAAGGGTGCAAGCGTGATCCTGTGCGAGCGCGCACCTGAGCAGGCCTGCGATTATGTGCTGGTTGACTCTGCACGTCTGGCGCTTGCGCAGCTGGGCGCAAACTGGTTTGACCACCCCGCCGATAAGATGAAGATCGTCGCTGTGACCGGCACCAATGGTAAGACCACCTCCACTTATCTGATGAAAAGTGTTTTGGAGCGTACCCTTGGCGCAAAGGTTGGCCTGATCGGCACCATTCAGAATATGATCGGCGAGGAGATCCTGCACACCGAGCGCACCACGCCTGAGAGCTTTGAGCTGCACCGACTGTTTGCGCAGATGTATGCGGCAGGCTGCAGCTATGTGGTGATGGAGGTTTCCTCCCATGCTCTGGTGCTGGAGCGTGTGGGCGCGATCCGGTTTGAGGTCGGCGCATTTACCAACCTGACCGAGGATCATCTGGACTTCCATAAGACGATGGAGGCTTATGCCGAGGCGAAGGCTATTCTGTTCCGTCGCTGCACCCATGGCGCGGTGAATACCGACGATGCCTGGGCAGAGCAAATGATGCGCGATGCCACCTGCTCCATGCTGACCTACGGCATCCGCTCCGATGCACAGCTCAAGGCGGAGAATATCTCGCTCTTCAGTAACCGCGTGGAGCTTGATGTTTGCTATAAGGAGCAGCGCTGCCATGTCGATCTTGGCATTCCCGGCGGCTTTACTGCATATAACTGCCTGACGGTGGTCGCCTGTGCCCTGCAGCTTGGCATCCCGCTGGAGAGAATCTGCGAGGCGCTTGCAAAAGCGCATGGCGTCAAGGGCAGGGTTGAGGTCATTCCCACGCCCGGTACGGAATATACTGTTCTGGCTGATTATGCGCACACCCCGGATGCACTTGAAAATGTACTTACTGCGGTCAGGGGCTTCTGCAAGGGTCGTGTGATCGCTCTGTTCGGCTGCGGCGGCGACCGCGATCCGATCAAGCGGCCGATTATGGGTAAAATCGCTGTGGATAACGCCGATCTTGCTATCATCACCTCCGATAATCCCCGCACCGAGGATCCCAATGCCATTATTGCCGATATCCTCAAGGGCGTTGAGGGTACGAATACGCCCTACGTTACCATTGAAAATCGCCCCGAAGCGATTTTCTGGGCAATGTCCCATGCGCAGAAGGATGATATTATTGTTCTTGCCGGTAAGGGACATGAGGATTATCAGGAAATCAATCATGTAAAGCATCATCTGGACGAGCGCGAGGTCGTTGCCGATTGTCTGGCACGGCTGACGCAGGAGGGTTAATCCATGTTGACACTTAAGCAGGTCGCACAGTGGTGCGACGGTTCCGTTTTCCCCGAGTTTGCAAATCTGGAAGTCACGGGCGTCAGTATTGATTCGCGCTCGATTCAGCCCGGAGAACTGTTTATTGCCATTCAGGGCGATAACTTTGACGGCCATATTTTCGTCCGTCAGGCACTGGAAAAGGGTGCTGGGGCGGTTATGACCCATAAGCAGATGAGCCCCGATATTCCCGCGGTCTTTGTTGACAATACGCTCGAAGCGCTGGGCGCTCTGGCCAGAGGCTACCGCATCAGCCATTCCTGTGAAGTGATCGGCATCACGGGCAGTGTGGGCAAGACGACCACCAAGGAAATGATCGCCGATATTCTGGAAACAACTTATAAAACCTGCCGCACGCAGGGTAATCATAATAATAATGTCGGGCTGCCTTTGAGTATTCTCGGTATGCAGGATGACTGTGAGATGATGGTTCTGGAGATGGGTATGAACCATTTCAGAGAGATGTCCTATCTTTCCTCCATCGCCCAGCCCAATCTGGCGCTGATCAATAACATCGGCACCATGCACATCGAGCATCTCGGCTCCCGCGAGGGGATTCTTACCGCGAAAATGGAAATCCTCGATGGCTTAAGGTCAGATGGTAAGATCGTGTTTAATGGCGATGAATCGCTGCTATGGAACCAGAGAGAGCTGCTTTCCAGAAAGCCGGTCTACTTTGGAATTGAGAATACTGCCTGCGACGTTCGCGCTTCCAATATTGTTCAGGCTGACGGCGGTGTCTATTTCCGCGTGAACGGTCTTGGACAGGAATTTGATGTGTTTGTGCCCTCTGAGGGCATGCACATTGTCTATGATGCGTTGGCAGCTGTCACGGTTGGCCTGGAAGAGAACATTCGCCCCGAGCGGATTCAGGAGGCGCTGTCACAGTTCCGAAATACCGGATCACGCCAGAGCATTTATGAGAAAAACGGCTTCACCATCATTGAGGACTGCTACAATGCAGGGCCGGAATCCATGAAGGCAGGACTTGCCGTACTGTCTGACCGTCCTTCTTCCGGACGAAAGATTGCCGTTCTGGGCGATATGCTGGAGCTTGGCACCCTGTCTGTTGCAGAGCACTATAAGCTGGGCCGTCTTGCTGCGGAGAAGGCCGATCTGGTCTTTGCCTATGGCCCCCATTCCGACCGCGTCGTGATCGGCGCGATCACCGGCGGCGTCAGCGTGAAAAATGCCATGCGCTTTGACACCCACGAGGCATTGGCTTCAACGCTTCGCCGCATGGCAAAGCCCGGGGATGTCCTTCTGTTCAAGGGCAGCCGCGGCATGAAGATGGAAAAAGCTCTGGAACTGTTTTTCCAGGAGAGTGAGTAAATAGAAATTGCTGGAGGATACAGCATGAAAGATATCGCATTGATTCTGATTGCCGCTGCCTGTGCCTTCGTTCTGGCGCTGCTGGTCGGCAAGTTGATAATTCCCGTACTTCGCGCACTGAAGGCCGGGCAGTCGATCCGTGAGGTCGGCCCCACCTGGCACAGCTCCAAATCCGGCACCCCGACCATGGGCGGCATCATCTTTATCGCAGGCCTCCTGATGATCATTCCCTTCGGCTGGAAGGCGATGGCAGACGGTGATTGGACGCATCTTCTGGTTCTTGCTTTTTCGCTTGTGTTTGGTCTGATCGGATTTCTGGATGATTTTTTCAAGGTCAAATTTAAGAGAAACCTTGGACTTACCGCGATTCAGAAGCTCCTTCTTCAGCTTGCGGCAGCGGCATTGTTCCTGTACATTTTATATCGGCTGGGCGAGCTGACCTGCGGTCTGTATGTTCCGTTCTTCCAGACAACATGGGAAATTTCTCCCTATGTTTATATTCCTTTTGCCATGTTTATTATTGTGGGCTGCGTGAATGCAGTGAACCTCACCGACGGTATTGACGGCCTTGCAGCCGGTGTTACGGTGCCGGTGATGGTCTTCTTTGCTGTTGTCTGCATTGCGGCAGGGAAGCTCTCACTGGGACTGTTCCCGGCCTGCCTGGCAGGCGGCCTGTGCGGCTTCCTTTGCTATAATTTCCATCCGGCCAAGGTCTTCATGGGCGATACCGGCTCGCTGTTTCTCGGCGCTGCGGTTTGCGGCATGGCCTTTGCGGTGGATCTGCCGCTGGTACTGATTCTTGTCGGACTGATCTACATCATCGAAACCGTATCTGTCATTATGCAGGTCAGCTATTTTAAGCTGACCCACGGCAAGCGCATTTTCCGTATGACCCCCATTCATCATCATTTTGAAATGGGCGGCTGGAGCGAAGAGAAAATTTTCACTGTATTTACGCTGATTACCGCAGTGATGTGTATCCTTGCATGGTTCGGCGTGGCGGCACGCTATTGAGCTTTTTGATTGAAAGGAGGGAGGAGCCGTGGCAGACGAAACCTTAGTCAACAACAAACCTGCGGCTGAATTGGATGAGCGCGGTCTTCCTGATCTTCCGTTTTTGATTTTGACGGTTATGCTGGTTATTATCGGCTTGATCATGCTCTTTTCCGCCAGCTATCCGCGCGCTTATGCAGATACGGGTAAATCTGCCTTTTTCTTTGTCCGTCAGGGCGGCTTCGCGGCAGCCGGTCTGGTTGCCATGTGGTTTATCAGTCGGCTGAACTATCAGATCTGGCGCGCACTGAGTTTCCCGATTCTGGCAGTTTCTATCTTCCTTCTGATCCTTGTTCCGATTTTCGGCGTGAAGGTCAACGATGCAAGGCGCTGGCTGAATCTGGGCTTTACGCAGTTCCAGCCCTCTGAGATCGCCAAGATCGGCGTTGTGCTGACCTTCGCTGCCCTGATGTCCTCATGGAAGGATCGAATGAAGAACCCCCGTTACGGCATATATCCTTTCCTCCCTGTGCTGGGCGTTGTGGCGTTTCTTCTTTATCTGGAGCCGCATCTTTCTGCAACGCTGATCATTGTTCTGACCGGCGGCATTATGATGTATCTCGGCGGCACCGAGAAAAAGTGGCTGCTGCTCCTTGGCCTTTTGGGTGCCGGTCTGGTCGGCATTTATCTGGCGACCAAGGGGTATTCAAGCGCCCGTATTGCTTCATGGCTCCACCCGGAGGATTACCCGCAGACGGGCGGCTATCAGGTGATTCAGTCGCGCTATGCCATCGGCTCAGGCGGACTTACCGGGCTGGGACTTGGCAAGAGCCGACAGAAATATCTCTATTTGCCGGAAGAGCATAATGACTATATTTTCTCTATTGTGTGTGAAGAACTTGGTCTGATCGGCGCAGCCTTGATTCTGATCCTGTTTCTGCTGCTGATTCTTCGCGGCTACTGGCTGTCCATGCATGCCAGAGACCGCTTTGGTTCTCTGGTTGTTGCCGGATTGGTGACACTTCTGGGACTTCAGGTGTTCCTGAATGTGGGTGTCGTATCCAATCTTCTGCCCTCCACCGGCATTTCTCTGCCCTTCTTTTCCTATGGCGGTACAGCGCTCATGGTCAATTTGGCGCAGATGGGAATCATCCTCGGCGTATCCCGCCAGAACACGAACCATATGGTTATGAAACGAAAAGCAAAAAAATCCAGAGAATCAGGAGGCCAGAGGGCATGAGGGCTGTATTTACCTGCGGCGGCACCGGCGGTCATATCAATCCGGCGCTTGCTGTTGCCAAAATGCTGCGTCAGCGGCAGCCGGACAGCGAAATTCTATTTATCGGCGCTGAGGACGGCATGGAGCAGACTCTGGTTCCAAAGGCGGGCTTCAAGCTGGAAACGATTCGCATTTCCAGCTTCCAGCGCAGTCTCAGCCCGAAAGGCATTGTCCATAATGTGAAGACTGCCATTGATATTCCCAGAGCACTTCATAAGGTGGATCGCGTTTTGAAAGAATTCCAACCGGATGTCATTTTAGGCACCGGCGGCTATGCCAGCTTTCCTGCTTTGAAGCAGGGAGCTAAGCTGGGCATCCCTACGGCAGTGCATGAGGCCAACGCTGTGCCGGGATTGGCGACCCGGATGGTCATGCATCATGTAGACCGGATTCTGGTCTGCTTCGATGATTGCCGGGAGCATTATAAAGAACGTGATAAGGTCTTTACCGTCGGAATGCCGGTTGATGAGGCCTTTATCTACACGAAGCGTGAAGATGCGCGCCGGGAATTGGGTATCGCCCCGGATGAAAAGCTCATTGTTTCCTGCTGGGGCAGTCTTGGCGCAAGAGAAATGAATAAAAAAATCGCCCGCTTTATTCAGCTGGAGAGTAAGGATACTCCTTACCGCCACATTCACGCGACCGGCTCCTATGGCTGGCGGTGGATGCCGCAGCTGATCAAGGACCTTGGCGTTGATCTGAACACAACGCCTGCCATTGATATGCGGGAATATATCTATAATATGCCGACCCTGATGGCGGCAGCGGATCTGATGATTTGCCGCGGCGGTGCATCTACCCTTAATGAGGTAGCTGCCAGCGGTGTTCCGGCAATTATTGTTCCGTCACCCAATGTGACCGACAATCATCAGGAAAAGAATGCCCGAATCCTTGAGCGCCGGGGCGCTTCTGTGGTGATTACAGAAGCGCAGTGCGATGGAGATATTCTCTATGAGAAGGCAGGCGAGCTGCTCAATGATCCGCAGCGCCTGCATGATATGCGCTGTGCGCTGCAATCCATGGCGGTTTTGGATTCTACAGAGCGGATTTATCGCGTCATGCGTGAGTTAAGCGCACATTGAGAGCGCCCGATGCATAGGATGGGGAAATTGGGTTCCCCTGAGATGCGGAGGGATGTTTGTTGGGAATTCTGACCATCCATGGCGGAAGGCCGCTGAGAGGCACGGTGCGGATCAGCGGCGCGAAGAATGCGGTGCTTCCTCTTCTGGCAGCTACGGTGGTGCGGGGCGGGTGTTACCGTCTGGAGCATTGCCCAAGGCTTACGGACGTGGCTGCAACCATTGATATTCTGCGGCATATCGGGTGCCGCTGTACATTCGATGCTGATGTCATTGAGGTGGACAGCAGAAGTCTTTCCTGCGCGAGTATTCCGCAGGTGCTGATGTGCCGCCTGCGCTCTTCGGTGATTTTCCTTGGGGCGCTGCTGTCCCGGTGCGGTCAGGCGACGTTGGCGCTTCCCGGCGGCTGCCCGATCGGCAAAAGACCGATCGACCTGCATCTTGATGCCCTTCGTCAGCTTGGCGCGCAGATCATCTGCGACGGCGAGCAGGTGGCTTGCAGGGCAGAGCGTTTTCATGGCGGAACCGTGACGCTTCCCTATCCGAGTGTAGGGGCAACAGAAAATATTTTGCTTGCGGCTATGAGCTGCCCGGATGGCGTGACCATTGTGAATGCGGCCAGAGAGCCGGAGGTTGATGCCCTTGCGGATTTTCTCTCTCAGATGGGCGCGGAGGTTTCCGGGCAGGGAAGCGGTGTGCTGACCCTGCGGCCTCCCGGAATCGGGAAGGATACAGACTTTCGGATCCTGCCTGACAGAATGGAGGCGGCGACCTATCTGTGTGCGCTTGCAGCCTGCGGTGGGTCGATCACCTTAATGAACATAGAGCCGCAGCTGCTGCTGCCTGTGCTTGATGCTCTGGCGGAAGCAGGCGTGAGTATAGAATTGGCGGAGGATCGGATTCATGCCCGTGCACATGGACTGCGCGGCATCGGATATGTTGAAACCGCACCGTATCCCGGATTTCCTACAGATGCGCAGGCACCCCTTATGGCCGCACTTTTGCGGGCGGAAGGGGAGAGCATCGTGAAAGAGACCGTGTTTGAGCAGCGTTTTCGCCATGTGCAGGCTTTGCGCAGTTTAGGCGCAGACATCTGCGTGCAGGATTCCGAGGCAACCGTCCGCGGCGTTGCCTGCCTTCGGGGCGCTGATATGGCAGCTACCGATCTGCGCGGCGGCGCGGCCATGGTCATCGGGGCGCTCAGTGCGTCCGGGGTCAGTCATATATCGCAGATACAGCATATTTTCAGAGGCTATGAATGCCTTTGTGAAAAACTCTCCGGCCTTGGTGCACAGATCACCCTGGATGGAGAGTCGTTGGAGGACATATAACATGTATCATGAACCTACAGACCGCCGCCCGCGTTCGGAGCGGCCTGCCACGCGAAGCAGCGCTTCTAACCAGCGGCGGCGAAATTCCTATAGCCGAACTGCCACCGAAGAGCGCAGAAGGGAAACATATACCCGCTCAGAAATGGAAGAGCAGTATCGTGATCCTTATTCTTACCGCGAAGCTGAGGATTGGCAGCGAGATCCGCTGTCCGCGTCCGACGCCGGGGAATTTCAGGAAACACCCGCCCGAGCCGCGACGGCACAGCGGCGGAGAACACCGTCCCGAACCGCAGGCACACAGCAGCGGCGAGCCGCTGCATCAGCCTCCGGTCGTCGGAACAGCTCACGCAGGAAAAAGCCCAGTGCAAAAGCGCGCAGCCGATTTGCGTTCGGAAAGGTGTTCGGTCATGTCTTTGTGCGGCGTTTTCTGGCATCCGTTGCAGCGGCATTGCTGCTGATTCTAGTCGTGATCGCCTGCCTTCGTGTGAAGATCATTTCGGTAGTAGGTAATTCCATGTACTCTGTTCAGGAGGTGCAGGAAGCATCCGGTGTTTCTGAGGGCAGCGCCCTGCTGCTGGTCAACAAGACGGCGGTCGCCAGCCGCATCCGGGCGGAGCTGCCGTATATCGATCAGGTTCGTGTAGGCATCGGCCTTCCCAATGCCGTCAAGATCGAAGTGGCAGAACTCGAAAACACCTTTGCGGTAGCGGCCGATGACGGAAGCTATTGGCTCATCAATTCCGAAGGAAAGCTTGTTGAGCAGATTACTGCAAAGAAAGCATCCGAATATCTGACCATTCAGGGCGTCCGCATCCAGAATGCAAAAGCCGGTCAGATGGTGGAAGTCGTGAAAGACCCTGTGGCTCCCCAGGAAGAACCGGAAGAGGAGCAGACCGAAGAGGACGAAGGAGAAGTGGCTGCTCCTCCTGAGGCATCGGCAGAGGAGCGCATGGCAGTGGCGCTCCGGATGGTAGCGCAGCTGGAGGGAGAGGATGATATCCGCTCCATTACCGCGGTAGACGTCAGCTCAATTTATGACCTGCAAATCTGGTACGGTACCCGTTTTCAGGTGAAGCTCGGCAACTCCGATGAGCTGAGTTATAAGCTCGAATATATGGTTGCCGCGCTTGCGCAGCTCGACAGCTATCAGTCCGGTGTGCTGGATTTGACCTTCCAGGAGGCAAAAAAGGCAACGTTCATCCCCTGGCAAAGCTAAAATGAATAAAATTTTTACATTTTTTTGGAATATCTATTGACCAATCAGTGATTTGACGTTAGAATAAAAGAGTATAAATGTGCACATTATATCCTCAGGCAAAAACAGGAGGATCATGCAGATAATAGAATCCGAGGTATACATAGGAGGAGATCATATGTCCGAGATTTTTGCAGATAAAGTTGTTAATATTAAAGTCATTGGCGTCGGCGGTGCCGGTAATAATGTTGTCAACCGTATGATTGACAGCGGTATCGACGGTGTTGAGTTTATTGCCGTAAATACTGATAAGCAGGACCTTAACAAATCCCATTGCCCCAATAAGCTTCAGATCGGTGAAAAGCTGACCGGCGGCATGGGCGCAGGCTCCAAGCCGGATACCGGCAAAAAGTCTGCCGAAGAATCCCGCGCGGCCATTGCCAAGGTACTTGAGGGCGCGGATATGGTCTTCATTACCGCCGGTATGGGCGGCGGCACAGGCACCGGCGCGGCACCCATTATTGCAGACCTTGCTCATGAGGCAGGCATTCTCACCGTTGGTGTTGTCACCAAGCCCTTCCGCTTTGAAGGCGCCAACCGTATGCGTCAGGCAGAGTCCGGTATTGCTGCACTGTCCGATAAGGTCGATTCCCTGATCATCATCCCCAATGACCGCCTGAAGTACGTCACCGATCAGAAGATCACCTTTGCCAATGCGTTCGGCATTGCCGATGATGTTCTGAAGCAGGCTGTGACTTCTATTTCCCAGCTTGTCAGCTACTCCGAGAAGGTTATCATCAACCTGGACTTCGCCGATGTATCCTCTGTCATGAAGAATGCCGGCCATGCCCATATGGGTGTCGGTGTTGCCTCCGGCCGCGACAAGGCAGAGCAGGCCGCACAGATGGCTGTTGCCTCCCCGCTGCTTGAGACCTCCATCAATGGTGCTACCGGTGTTCTCATCAATGTGACCGGTGCGATGGATCTGGGTCTGGACGATGTAGAGACCGCAGCCAACATCGTTATGGAAGCTGCCAACCCCGATGCGAATATCATCTTTGGTGCCGCCTTCGACGAAAGCTATGAGGATGAAATGCGCGTTACCGTTATTGCTACCGGCTTTGGCGACAAGCAGGATGCTCCTGCTGCGGCTAAGCCCGCTGCCTATTCCGCTGCTCCCGAGCGTCCCCGTCAGGCTCCCGTTTCTGTGGCAGAAGAGGATGTTGACGACATTGACGCGATCTTCTCCATCTTCAATAAGTAATTCGCTCATTTCTGTAATCAGCGGTTCTGCGCTTCAGAGCCGCTGATTTCGTCATTTGTATCATTTATTGTACATTTTTAATACAAAAACTGTTTACTTTTACAATTTACTATGCTAAAATTCGAATAGGAGATGTGAAATCTTGAATAATCGAAATAAACAAACGAATCCGGAGCATGAGCTCTATGATGCAATTCTCAAGCTGGAGACCCATGAGGAATGCTATCGCTTTTTCTGTGACCTTTGCACCATGTCGGAAATGAAGGCTCTTGAGCAGCGTTTTGAGGTGGCCAGACTTCTCAGTCAGGGTAAAATCTATAATGACATTCTGGAAATCACCGGCGCCAGCTCTGCTACCATCAGCCGTGTCAACCGCAGCCTGCATTATGGCGAGGACTCTTACTGGGAAATCTTCCGCAAGCTCGATGAGCAGGAGGCAAAGGCCGAATGAATGCCTACACATCATTGGCTCTCGCCTATGATCGGCTGACCTATGATGTAGCCTACGAGCAAATATGGACATTCTTGGAGACGTTGCTGCACGCAAAGAACAAGCACCCCGAGACCGTGCTTGATCTTGCATGCGGTACCGGCTCCATGTGTCTTGTTCTTGCCAAAAAAGGCTACCGTGTGATCGGTGTAGACTGCTCTGAGGAAATGCTCACAGAGGCGCAGCAGAAGGCGCAGGAGCTCGAAGGCAATATGCCCTTCTTCGTGTGTCAGCGGATGGAGCGCCTCAGATTGCCCGAGCCGGTAGACTGTGTGATAAGCTGCCTCGACAGCATGAATTATGTCACAAATCCTGAGGACTGCCGCAAGGCGATTGCCAGAGTTTATAAAGCGCTCAAGCCCGGCGGGATGTTCCTGTTTGATATCAACTCCGAGAAGAAGCTCCATGCACTGGACGGTCAGGTATTCCTTGATGAGGATGACGATGTCTACTGCGTCTGGCGTGCGGAGTTTGATCGGGAAGAGAATATCTGCTTTTACGGAATCGACCTGTTCCGGCGGGAGGGAGAGCATTGGCTTCGCAGCGTTGAAGAGCATCGGGAGTATGCTTACTCCACCTCGCAGCTGGAGCAGTATCTCCGTGAGGCAGGCTTCACCGACATTTGCTTCTACGGAGATCGGAAGATGACACCGCCGAAAGAGAACGAGCAGCGAATTTTTATTACGGCATGTAAGGAGTAACCAAAATGGATCATATCATACGCGGTATGTCAAAAGATGGCTATGTCAAGGCCGTCGCCATTGTCTCTACAGACCTTGTGGAGCGAGCAAGAGCCATTCATCATACCACAGCAGTTGCCACTGCTGCGCTGGGCAGAGTGCTCTCAGCAGCCTCTATGATGGGCAATATGCAAAAAATAGAGAATGGGTCGGTTACGATCCAGTTTAAAGGCGGCGGCCCGCTGGGGACGATTCTGGCGGTTTCTGACGCGGCAGGAAATGTGCGGGGCTATGTGGACAACCCCTGCATCAGCCTGATGGAGAAATATCCCGGCAAGCTGGATGTAGGCGCAGCCGTGGGTACGGACGGCATGCTGACCGTCATCCGCGATTTGCAGATGAAGGAGCCCTATGTCGGAAGCGTTGAGCTGGTTACCGGCGAGATCGGTGATGACATCACCAGCTACTTTGCCCGCAGCGAGCAGACACCTACGGCCTGCGGACTCGGTGTTCTGGTCAATCCCGATCAGTCCGTGCAGTGTGCAGGCGGCTATCTGGTGCAGCTGCTTCCCGGTGCATCGGAGGATGTGATCAACCGCGTTGAGATCGGCATCATGAATGCCGGTGCGGTAACCAAGATGCTCACAGATGGAAAGGACGGCGCCGAGATCATCCGTGCAGTTCTTGAGAATTTTGAGGTGGAGCTGTTTGATGCAGAGCCGGTGGAATACCGCTGCTACTGCTCCCGCGAGCGTGTCACCAAAGCGCTCATCAGCGTTGGCAGAGAGGAGCTGGGCGACATGATCGAGAAGGGTGAGGATATTCATTTGTCCTGCCAGTTCTGCGATGCGGACTATGTTTTCACCCCGGAACAGCTGAAAGAATTAGTAGAAAATATATAAAAAATAAAAAAACAAAAAATTTCAAAAAATGACTTGACAAAACACCCTCACGTGTGTATAATAACACCCGTCCGCTGGTGATCACGCCGCAGACGGTTCTTGGAAGGTTAGCTCAGCTGGGAGAGCACCTGCCTTACAAGCAGGGGGTCACAGGTTCGAGCCCTGTACTTTCCACCATATTTGGCCCGGTGGTGCAGTCGGTTAGCACGCCA
>JAZQOW010000033.1:0-6139 GCA_045628065.1 Faecousia sp. | reverse complement strand
ACCTGCACTCGCGGCCAGATCGTGACCTTCCTGTGGAGATACATGGGCAAGCCCGCAGCCGAAGCAGCAGCAGAATTCACCGACGTTCCCGCCGGCGAATACTATGCCGATGCAGTGGCATGGGCAGTCGAAGCAGGCGTTGCCACCGGCTACAACGATGGTACCTTCAAGCCCGCAAACGATTGCACTCGTGCACAGGCTGTCACCTTCCTCATGCGCGCTCTTGCTGACTAATCCTCAGCAAAGCTCCGGAGACTGGTGATCACGCTCACAAGTGAGTCCTGATTCCTAAGCAAATGACCGGGTATGCGCCCCTAAAAAGGCGCATACCCGGTTAAACTTATATATAGTGAAATGAAAAAATCCGGGGCAGCCGCCCCGGATTTTCGTCTCTTTTGATTTAATTCATTTGCTTTTTGTATTCTACGCAGAGCATGGTAATATCATCAAACTGCGGCGCTTCTCCGACAAATTGATCTACATCGGCCTTGACTTCTCTGAGCGTTTGCTCCGGGGAGATCGTTTTGCACCTGTTCAGCGCATACTCGAGTCTTTGCATACCATACAGCTGATTCTCTGCATTTGTTGCCTCGGTCACGCCATCGGTATAAAGGAACAGCTTATCGCCCGCTTCCATTTTGAAGCTTCCGGCGCGATACCGCATTCCCTCCATCCCGGCAAGCACAAATCCGGGTCTGATCTTCTGCGGCGTATACGCTTCTCCGCGACGATACACGAACGGCATCTCATGTCCTGCATTTACAAATGAGAAATCACCGGTTCTCAGATCAAGGATGCCTTCGAATGCGGTGATAAAGAGACCCTGACTGTTGGCTTCGCAGAGCAGATCGTTGACCTGGCTGAACACATCGCCAAGATCGCTGCCGAGCTGGGTATGGTCTTTGATCAGGGTCTTTCCGATGACCATAAAGAGTGCTGCCGGAACGCCCTTGCCGGATACGTCCGCGATCACCATGGCAAGGTGACTCTCATCCACCATGAAGAAATCGTAAAAGTCGCCGCCGACTTCCTTGGCGGGTGTCATCATTGCATAGATTTCAATTTCCTTTCGCTCCGGGAAAGCCGGGAAGATGCACGGCAGCATGGATGCCTGAATCTGCGTTGCCACATCCAGCTCGGCGCCGATTCGTTCCTTCTCCGCTGTAACGGCAGTAAGGTTCTCCATGTAGGTCCTGATATCATTCTCCATCGCAAAAATACCGGATGCCAGCTGCCCAATTTCATCGGGCTGCTTTGCACTCGGAAGCGGCTGCATCGCCGCAGTGCCCGTTCTGGAGAATCGCTCTGTCTCTCTTGCAATCATCGTGAGCGGTTTGGTCATACGCTCATGGACAACAAACAGGAAAGCGGCGATGAAAATTGCAACAATCAGCGCGGTCAGCAGCACGATAATGAACAAAAACCGTGTCAGCGTATCCTCTAAATACGGCATGGGCATATCGGTTACGATCAGAGCAACGATTTCGCCTGCGCTGTTCTTTACGGGAAGCATGGCGGAGGAATTGTAGCCGAATTTTGTCTTGTGCACAAAATAATCATCTGAACGCTCGCCGGTCGTGAAGACCGCAATCGCATGCTCCGGGTGCGCGATTCCCATCGGATCCGTCACGCCGATTTCAAAGTACTTTCTGGTTTCTTCGTCCGCATCATGGATACGCACATCGTACAGGTTCGTGATCGTCAGGTTCTCGGCATCCGGAATGCAGATGTAAATCCCGCTCTGATAGTTTTTCAGGCTGGTATTCGAATAGAGGTTGTAGATATTCTTCGCCATCTCATCGTATGCCGCATCGGCTGGCTCCGTCAGATACGATGTGATCCGATCTCCGTCAACATAGGTTCGTGCGATCTCGTCGATCTCATAGGCGAAGTCATTATAGCTCCTGAACGCGGATTCCCGATACTGCAAATAGCCGGAAATGCAGCACCCGACACAGATCATGACCGCCAGCAGAATGCACATCGCCGCCAGCTTTCGGTTCACTTTGGCCCTGATGAATTGAATCATGTTCTCTTCCCCCTTAGAATCAAAGGCTCTTTTTATAAATCGCAGCCTGACAGCGGCACCTGCCGCCGCAAATCACACAGTTATAGTGCGCCTGATTCAGCCACAAATTGTCACGAATGCCGATTTGCTCAAATCCCAGCAAATCCATCAGGTGTCCCATTGGAATCACGCCGTGATAGACCCACGCCGGTGCAAAAGCAGCACCGAAGCCCATTGCTCTTGCATTTTCGAGTTCTCTGGACAGCATGCGGTACATCACTCCGCAGTGCTCCTTCGAGGAAACAAGCGCCGCACTCCTGCAATGGATCACCGGCTTCCCGCCGGATGCCGCTTCAACCGTCCTCAAATCAATTTTCATGTAGTTGGAAAGCGCTTCCGCGCTCTCCGGCAGCAGGCAGCAGAAGCCGCAAAACCCGCCGCCGTCTTCGGCGACAAGAAAAAGCTCCGGATTTTGAAGCCAGCGTCTATATTCTGCTCTCGTCAGATACCCTGCCCCGAAGCGCTCCGTGCAAAGCGCCTCAATACGGTCGAAATCTTCTTCCACGGCAGAACGTATCTGAATTTGTTCTTCCATTTTCATTTTCTGCTCCTGTAGTATCAGAATATCAGCAGGAGATTGCTTGCGCCGAGCGTCTGCCGAAAATCGGCATGGCGGGCAGACTTGACGATCATTTTCAAGCCAAGCAGCTCTTCTGCCATCTCGCGGTTGCCAATGTTTTCCCGGTAATACATCACGGGGTCGATCCCCGCATTCAGATACCGGAAGCGCATCATCACCTGATCATCCAGCTTGCACACCCGAATATCGATGTATTCCTCATTTTCCGTCTCAATTCCGTGACTGATCAGAAATGTCAGTATTTCTTCCAGCGCCAGCCCGACCTTCATGCTCTGCATCATCGAAATCTCCTGCTCCTCGCAGAAACGTGAGATTCTTTCCGCACTGGATGAAATCTCGGACAGTTCATTTTTCACTGAGAATACGATGTCGGCTTTTTGTTCCTCTTTCGTGTCCAGCAGGAAGCGATCCAGAGACGGATGCCTGCGCCGAATCACCCTGCTTACCGTAAGATAGGTCAGGAAGGTCAGCAATTCTGCAACCGAAAAGCTCAGCCAGATTCCCCGGATGCCTACCGTGCAAGCCAGCAGAACTGCGGCAGCGCAGAGCCATCCAAACAGCCGGAGAATCACAAGCGCCGCAGCAAAGCCCTCACGGCGAACAGAAGTCAGATATCCGATGTAAAGGGTGTTAAAATAGGCAAGCACCGTCCCAAGGCAGGACAGCGGCAGCGCCCATAAGCCTTCTGCCAGAACCGAAGGATCGCTGACGCCGAACAGGCGAAACAGAGGCGTCGGCATCACGCAGACCAACAAGGTCAGCGGAACCGTGATGAAAAGGCCGATTCTCTCCGAGCGCCTGAGCACCATCCGTTCACTGTCATAATCATGCTCACCGTAGAACAGCCCGATCAAAGGAAGCAGCGCCGAGGAAACGCCTACCATCACCGCCGACAGCAGGTCGGAAATATTCCGCACGACCGTATAGCAGGGCAGAAGCGCCGCCTGACCGATGAACAGGATCAGAAAGTTGATCAGCAAAATGCGGGCAGATTCGAGCAGATTGCTCAATCCGTTGGGAATGCCCGCAGTCAGAATTTCACGAATGGAGGTTTCCGTCAGCCTTCCTCTCTGAAAACGCAGCTGACTGTTTCCTCTGAGCAGGAAAAAGAAGCCCAAAATGGCAACAACGCTCAGAGAAACGGAGGTTGCCAGTCCCGCTCCCGCGATTCCCATCCCAACCATCGGGCTCATGAACAGCCATGACAGAACAATATTGATGACAGCAGACAGCGAAAAAAGACGCGAGGAAATTTTCGGTCGTCCATCGGTTTTCAGAAAGTAAAGCGATACATATGCCAGCAGATTTGCCGCCCCGCCGGGGAGATATGCGGTAAGATACGCCCGCACCATCTGCATTTCGGCTTCACCGGCATCCTTTGAGAGAAGATGCGTAATCGGATCAAGAAGCAAATAACCCGCAGCCAGCATGATCGCGGCAATGCCTGCCAGAATCACGGTGGTATGGGTGAAAATACGGCAATATTCATCGGTATTCTCCTGCCCGAGCATACGGCTTGCAACAATCGATGCGCCGATCGCAACCAGCGCACCCACCGTATAAAAAATCAGATAAACCGGGCTGACCAGCGACATGGCCGACAATCCCGGCTCTCCCAGAAAGATACCGACCAGAAGCGTATCAATCAGCGAAGCGGCATAGAGAAACACCATCGCAATCATGGAGCTTATGATAAACTTTCCCGAGATACGGTTCAAAAAGAAGCTGTTTCTCGACAGCGCTTCTACGGTTCCCGCTTCATTCTTGTTTGCATGCTGATTCATGGATACTCCCCTCCGCCAATCTGGCGCATCCATACATTTTTTTCATAGAAAAATCTTCTGTTTTGTTATTGTACTCAAAACCTGTGTCTTTGTAAAGTCAAACATCCATGCGAATCTTAAATACCGGGAACATCCGACATTTCCTTCCAAGCAACGAAAAAAGACCGAAAATCTGTGACTTTCGGTCTTTTTATGCAATATTTTGCTTTCCATTGAAAATCAGCGCCCGGTTAAGCAGACCCGCGGCTGAAGGGCTTCATGAAAACGGATTGATCTTGCATTTTCCGCCCGATTACTAAATGATAGCCGCTATGACTTATGTGCGGCATATGTAGTTTTCGGTATACTCTTGGCAAGCTTTTTCAAGAATCTTAAAATTGCAGCTGTTGTCAGTCAGAATTTGCTTACGATTGTTGACTACCATATCGTAGATTTTTTCAGCTTTCTTCTGAATACGGTCGGCATTGTCCATGAAGAACCGGTATTCCTTGTTGAGAAGAAGCCGATATTTTTCATCTGCGACATCTTTAATCACAATTCTTGTCAGGCACGCATCAGGCACCGGAATCATAAAGTTAAACCGCAAGGAGCCTTTGACTTCCTGTCGATCGCCGGGAACACGAATCAGAATATTCGCTTCCTGGCTGACGCTGAACGAGGAAACAGAAACATAGTATTTCATGCCGTTGATTTCCAAAACAGAGCCAAAAGCGAACTTATTCCGGTCGGAGTAGCGAACGTTGGGGACTCTTGTAAAGCCACGTTGGGCTTTTTCGTATTCTTGAAGAAATTCGGTGTATTGTTCGTCTAATCTGTAAAAGTCCATCTTATTTTCCATGAAAAAAGCAGGGAGATAATCGAAATCTCCCCGCAAATTAACGGTTCGCATTCAAAGCTGCGAAGCACTTAAATTAAAGGTTTGCACTCAAAGTAGCAAAGCACTTAAATCGAGCAAATCTTTGCTCATTTATATTATATGTAGCTTACATCAAAATGTCAACAGGTTAGATATAGATAATTCCAGAAAAAATTGCGGCCTGTTCTTAACAAGAAAAACAGGCCGCAAATTAACCACACAGGAGCATGAATAGGGAATTAACCCACAATCATCCTCAAAAGAACTGTATAGACAACACTTCTTTTTCCGAAAATACGAAACAAATCGGAAAGAATCAGCGCTTGGAGAACTGGGGAGCGCGACGTGCTGCCTTGAGACCGTACTTCTTTCTTTCCTTCATTCTGGGGTCGCGGGTCAGGAAGCCGGCGGCCTTCAGAGCGGGACGGAGTTCGGGGTTGACACCCAGCAGGGCGCGGGAGATGCCGTGACGGATGGCGCCGGCCTGGCCGGAAACGCCGCCGCCGGTGACGGTGCAGATAACGTCAACCTTGCCGAGCAGGCCGGTGGTGACCATGGGCTGACGAACGACCATCTTCAGAGTCTCCAGACCGAAGTACTCGTCGATGTCGCGGCCGTTGATGATGATAGAACCGGTGCCGCCTTCGTAGACGCGGACGCGGGCGATGGAGGCCTTACGTCTGCCGGTGCCGTACTGATACTGCTTCTTGCTTTCGTACATTTTACGCTACCTCCATTAGTCCTGAGTCCAAGCTTCGGGCTTCTGAGCTGCATGGTTGTGCTCAGCGCCAGCGAAGAGCTTCAGACGGGTAAGAGCTGCACGACCCAGCGAAGTCGGAGGCCAAGCGGTC
>JAZQOW010000032.1:0-14940 GCA_045628065.1 Faecousia sp. | reverse complement strand
AGCTTACCGACGACCAGAGGATCTTCGCCGTAGCTCTCGTCGTTGCGGCCCCAGCGGGGGTCACGGGCGAGGTTGATGTTCGGGGAGAACATGGTCAGGTTGTAGCGGTTGTTCTTAACGCGCTCACGGATCTCAGCACCGATTTCTTCGGCTTCCTTGTAGTACAGGTCTACGTCCCAGGATGCACCCATGGAGTAGCTGGACGGATAGGAAGAGCCGTCGGACTGGATGCCGAACCAGCCTTCCTGGTTGTAGCCGTGAAGGGCTTCGTTCCACCACATATAGGTTGCAATGCCCAGCTCGGGAATGGCGGGTGCATTGTAGCCTGCGGTCTGGGAGACCTTCTGCTCGGCACTCATGCGGGAGACCATGTCAGCCGCACGCTCGGCATAGGAATAGCTCTCATCCTGATAGATGGGCTTGGGGGGTGTCAGCGGCTCATCTGCCGCCTTGGTCACAACGGGAGCGGCGGCGCTCACGGGAGTGACCTTTTCTTCTGCTGCAAATGCTGCTGTGGGGATGGTGCTGATGACCATCACGATGCACAGAAGAATTGCAATCGCGCGGGAAAATCTTTTCATACGTTACCTCCAATAAAATGATTTTGCAGTTTGCGCGTGATGTTTTTTCTTGGTGTGTATCCCTCCTGTCTTTCCGTTTGGACAAGAAAACCGGGTCCAGTGCCCGGTTTTCTTTCGTTTTTCCCTTTTTCCCTGTTCTACAAAAAGAGGCAAGTTCAGAAAGCCGCCCTCTCTGCCGGGGTGCAGTCTGACATCCTCCTGTTGCTGTGTTTCATCATTCGAGCGGATGACACCTGGCCTGCCAGAGGGCACCTTCTCCATGATGAGAGGCATATTTTTATGTAATTTCCTTGCGGACACACTTATCGGTCCCCGTAATAATCCTTCTCCATGATCGTTTGCAGCACTTCCCGATGGGCATCGCAGCGAAGCAGATTCATGGCATTTCTGCGATCGAGCCGTTTGGTCAGGAGCTTCAGCAGCTTTCCGCCGACCATGCGGTTGAGCTTATTCATCACGCGGCCCCACGCATAGGACATGGGCAGATATTCGTTTTTCTGCCTGTCGCAGAAGGCTTCCCACTGTGCTTTGATAAACGAGCTGTCGCTCAGCTTTTCGGAGGCTTCCTTCATATTGCGCAGAATCTTCTCCGCTGCCGCAGGCTCTGCAAGTTTTTCACCGTTCGGCGCTGCCGTGATCGGGAGATAGCGGATTGCGGCTGCTTTCCCAAGCGATATCTGAATGATCAGGCCGCAATTCCAAGCTGTTTTCCCTTCTTTATAGCCGAAAATTGCATTTCCCTGACCGTAAAGAATTTCGCAGTCGCCCCAGACCTCTCTGGTGCCGATGCAGTGGCTGTGCTGGCAGGTGACCAGATCGGCACCGGCGTCGGCCATGGCTCTGCATTTGGCTTGCAGAAGCGGTGAGGGATAGATGTAATGCTCGATCCCGCCGTGATACTGCACGATCAGGTAATCGCATTGCGCCTTTGCCTTTCGGATGCTCGACGGGCCGGTCAGATCGTTCCAGAGGTTTGCGCCGACGCCGTAATCGAGTGCGCAGTTGAATTCACGCTCTGCAAAGGCCAGAAGCCCGATCTTTACACCGTTTTTCTCAACAAGATACGGCTTTGCCGCTTCCTTCGGGTCTCCTGCGCCGTAGAAGAACACGCTGTTTGCTTCCAGTGCCTTGCGCGTATCCCAAAAGCCTTTTTCGGTATAGTCCAGAATATGATTGTTGGCTAAAGCCACACCGTCAATACCTGCCTGCTTCAAAACCGCAATATCACCGGGTCTTGCCTTTAAGCATACGCTGTTTTTTGGAAGCTTTTCGGCACAATCTGTCGCGGGCGCTTCCAGATTTGCGATGACCAGATCAGAATCGGCAAGGATGGGTAGCAGATCGCCGAAGACATTTTCGGCCTTTCCTGTGTAAAACTGTTCCGGGAAGCCCCACGCGGGGCAGATATCGCCGAGAACGGAGATTTTCAGTGTCTTGGTTTCCAATATTTTTCCACCTTTTAGCTTGTTTTTCGAAGGATCAGGCTTTTCCTTTGAGCTTTGCCAGCAGCTCCAGATTATGATTCGGTTCGGGGAGCTTCAGGCGCTTGCCGAGAATTTCATCGTAGCCTGTCTGAACAGGATTCAGCGGCCAGAGACCGCCGCCCGGGAAGAAGGTCAGCTCGCCCAGAATCACGGTGTCGTCATAATTGTAAAAATCCACCCGGACAAAGGGGAAGGGCTTGCTGAGAATCCGTGCCAGCTCCATCATCTTTTCGTGCATGGGGGGCGGCGTGATCTCGCGGTCAGAAATCCTGTAGGGACCGTAGGTAAACGGCAGATGCTTCCAGCCGTCAAGCTCATAGAAGTCCACATAGTGGGTGCCTTCATAATCGTTGTTCAGCTGCATATACAGCGGCTCACCGTTGAAGCACATATACTTATAATCGTTGAGCGGCTGATGATCAATGAACTTTTCCACAACGATTCGAGGTTCGATCTCGGCGTAATTCCATTCTCTGCCGAAAGCGGAAAGGTTGAGCTTGAGCCAGGCGTTCATCAGCTTCACATTGCCCTTGCGGTCAAAGCTGGATTTGTCCGTGCAGATCAGATTCCAGCCGCTGCCGTGGGTCGCCTTTGCCACAAAGCGGTTCGGGAGCTTGTCAAAGTCAATATCCTTTGCATCGGTGTAGACACCCAGGGCATCATTGGCAAGCCATTCCAGATCACATTCCCTGAGATATTCACGAATGCGGTATTTATCCGAGCAAATCGGCAGCTTGGGGTCTCGGTAGAAAAGCTTCAGCCATTGGAGCTTTTCTGTATAGGTCTTGGGATTCGCAAGATTTGCTTCGCGGAAAAACCGCTCCCGGTAGATCTTCTGGATGGTATCATAGTCATTCATGCGCATCGCTTTCTTTTCGCGCAGAATACGCAGCTTGTAGAAAAGAACCTGACCGGATGTGCTTTCAAACATCAATGCTCGAATTTTCTTTTTCAGTCCCATAATATGCCTCTTTTTTATCGAAATTATAATGATTCTGCTTTGGCAGCATTTGTCCCGCTGCCGGAAAACATCCATGAAAAAGCTTTACCATGCAGCACAGATATGGAAATATCTGTATCGGCATGGTGAAGCTTTCTCGAAAACTGTCAAATATTGGCAGCTGTTCCTGATTTACTCCGCAGGAACCTCGTCTTTTATAATATCATAGGGCCAGTCGCTGATACCGCCAAGGTTATACACGCTCCGATAGCCCATTTCAACTGCCTGCTCCACAGCCTTCTGAGAGCGCTTACCGGAAGCGCAATAGAAGATGATCTCCTGATAGGGGTCGGGTGCCAGCTCGGGAAGCTTTTCTGCGACCTCGGCCAGAGGAACATGGATGGAGTTGGGGATATAGCCGTCTGCTGCCAGCTCATCGGCTTCGCGGACATCAATGAGGATGGCCTGGCCGTTTTCCACTTCATAGCGAGCCTGCTCTGCGCCGATCTTGTCCTGACGAATCTGCTTGGAGCCAAGCACCTTGGCATAGAAGTCCTCGCCGCAGACCAGAACAGCTTCTTCGTTTACCGCAGTGGCCCACAGATCCTTTTCTTCCTCCATCTGCGTGGATTCGTTGCACTTGGTGCATTCGGTGATGGAGAGCACCTTGCCGTCATCGAGCACGCCGACGATCTGGTCGATGTTGAAGCAGATGTCATGTACCTGAAGGTTATCGGTATCGCTGGGATACTCGTTGTTGATCATCATCATTTCCTTCATCATCCAAACCTCACCGGTTTCGCTGTACATGATGAGCGGGTGGTTCGGATTTTCTTCGGGATAGCCGATGATAAACATCGTAGAACCGGCGGGGATCGCCTTGGTGAAGACATAGCGGGGATAGAGGCCGTCATAGACCTTATTGAAATCCTCGTGCTTCCAGTTCAGGCCGTCGGTAGAGGTCAGGATATTGGTCTCAGCCGTGATGGCACACAGGCAGTAGTCGGTGGGTGCAAGGCTGATGACATCGTTGGAGGTTTCCATCTGCACAGCTTCCCATCCGCCTGCATTCTCGCGGTAGATAATGCCGCCCTCGGAGGCAACAAAAAGGGTACCCTTATACACAACTGCGCTGAAGAGGTCAGCATCGGTCTTTAAATCCACGCTCTGGAAGGTGGCAGCGCCGTCATAGGAGAGCAGCAGCGTGCCGTGATCACCGGCTGCCACAACATTCTGACCATCAATAAAGATGGAGTTCAGATTCTCTGTCGTGCCGGACGCGCAGGACTGTACTGTGCCGTCGTTGGAGATAAAGTCGATTCTGCCGCCGGAGCCGCAGGCCAGGAAGCCGTCGTTGCCGCAGGGTGCGGCGGATTTGTAGCCGGCTGGTACTTCGCTCTCGGGCGGCGTAACAGGATCTTCGGCAGGGGCCGGTTCAATATTTACCATTTCGTTCTCCTTCGGTTCCGAGCAGCCGCTCAGCAGGAGCAGGCCGGTAATCATCAGGCCGCAAAGCAGCAGCAATATTACTTTTTTCATAAGAAACTTCCTTTCTTCCTGATGTTCAAAAAAGGGCGGCAGAGCCTGTCCCAGTTATTGAATTGTTACCCTATATTTTACATGATACGCGCATTGATTTCAACAGATTTTACAAATCGCAGCAGAATTCCATCACACTGCACAATCGAAAATTCGTTTTTTGTGGATGTTTACCATTGCTCTATGAAATTTAGAAATTATACACGGGTGCATCGTAGGGGAACGCCGGGTACATAGAAAGCTTGAATTTGTTGTTCTGATGGCGGCGGTCGATGTTGGCGCGGATTTCCTCGTCCTCGCATTCTCCGGTACGGATATAGTGGTCAAGCACCGCATAGGAGAAGCCGATATTGTCCTCATCCGTCTTTCCACACAGACCGTCAATGGGGGGCTTATCCACAAATTTTGCGGGAAGACCCAGATAGCGGCCGATCTGCCTGACCTCCTGCACCGTCAGATTTGCCATGGGGCTGAAATCTCCGGCATTATCGCCGTAGCGGGTGGAGTAGCCGATCCAGTCCTCGGAGAGGTTGCAGGTGTTGGCCACGCGGCCATTGTTGCACTGGGATACGGCATAGAGGGTGGTCATGCGAATGCGGGGTGCCAGATTCTGGCGGGATTGTTCGGAAACGGTACCGACAGCCTGCTCCACCGCAGCGTAAATGGCATCATAGGCTTCCTTGATGTTGATCTCATAAGAGCGGATGCCGAGAAATTCCACTACGCTTCGCGCCACATCAATATCCCACTGCTCGCCGTTGGGCAGCAGCACGCCGATCACGCGGTCTGCGCCCAGGGCTTCCTTGCAGATGGCAGCCGCCAGCGTGGAATCCTTGCCGCCGGAAATGCCGATGATCGCATTGCAGCCTTTGCCATTGACCTCGAACCAGTCTTTTGTCCACTGAATCACATCTTTTGTCACTTTTTCTACATCAAAGCTCATATCGAAGCCTCCTAAATGTTTTTAAATGGTGCGAGGGAGCCGGGCAAAATGCCAAAGCTCCCATCGTCCACTGTTGTTTATTCAGGCTTTACCAGTGCGATGTGCAGCTCGTCGAGCTGATGCTGCTCTACGCAGGAGGGAGCGTCCATCATCACATCCTGTGCATTCTTGTTCATGGGGAACGGAATGATCTCGCGGATGGAGTCTTCACCGGCCAGCAGCATGACCATGCGGTCAACGCCCGGGGCGATACCGGCATGGGGAGGAGCGCCATAGCAGAAAGCATTGTACATGGCGGGGAAGCGGGACTTGACGTCCTCTTCGCCCAGACGCACCAGCTCAAAGGCCTTGATCATGATCTCGGGATCATGGTTTCTCACGGCGCCGGAGGAGAGCTCCACGCCGTTGCACACCAGATCGTACTGGTCTGCGCAGATGGTAAGCGGGTCAATTTCGCCGCGCTCGGCCTTTTCGAGTACTTCCTTGCCGCCGGTGGGCATAGAGAACGGATTGTGGCAGAATTCGAGCTCGCCGGATTCTTCGCCGATCTCGTACATCGGGAAATCTACGATCCAGCAGAATTCATAGCGCTCCTTGTCCATATGGCCGGGAACGGCAGCGCCCAGCTTATTGCGGATGACGCCTGCGGTCTTCTGTGCGGTGAGCTTCTTGCCTGCGCTGATGCCGACAAGGCAGCCGGGCTCCAGACCCAGCGCTTCAATGACAGCCTCCTTGCGGTCGGCAAGGAACTTGGAGATGCCGCCCACCAGTGCGCCGGTCTCATCGAGACGGAACCACATGGGACGGGAGCCTGCCTGCACCTCGACCTCTGCCATGACCTTGTCGATGGCCTTTCTGGCAAGGGCGCAGTTCTTCACGACAACCGCCTTGACGGTATTGCCGGGAGCGAAGGGAGCAAAGTCAATGCCCTCGACCAGCGCGGTCATATCCTGCACGGTCAGATCAATGCGCAGGTCGGGCTTGTCGGTGCCGTAGGTTTCCATGGAATCGGCGAAGGAAATGCGGCGGAAGGGGGCATCGGAGGCGATGGAATAGGTACCGTACTTTGCAAAGATGGGAGGCAGAACATCCTCAATGATGGCAAAGACGTCATCCTGGCAGGCGAAGGCCATTTCCATATCCAGCTGATAGAATTCGCCGGGGCTGCGGTCGCCGCGCGCATCCTCATCGCGGAAGCAGGGAGCGATCTGGAAATAGCGGTCGAAGCCGGCGGTCATGAGCAGCTGCTTGAACTGCTGGGGTGCCTGCGGCAGCGCATAGAACTTGCCGGGATGCTTTCTGGCGGGCACCAGATAGTCTCTTGCACCCTCAGGGGAGGAGGCGGTCAGGATGGGTGTGGTGATTTCAAGGAAGCCGTGGCGCAGCATGGCCTCACGCAGCGCGGCAACGACATTGCAGCGCAGGATGATATTGTTCTTGACGCTGGGATTGCGCAGGTCAAGATAGCGATAGCGCAGGCGCTGGAGCTCATCTGCCTCGCGGCTGCGGTTGATCTCAAAGGGCAGCTCGTTGTAGCGGCAGCGACCCAGAACCTTGATATCGGTGGGAGAAACTTCAATATCGCCGGTGGGCAGCTTGGGGTTCTTGCTGGCGCGCTCGCGGACGATGCCGGTCACCTGAAGCGTAGATTCCTTGTTGACGGACTTGATGATCTGCATCATTTCCTCATTTTCGACAACGATCTGGGTCGTGCCGTAGAAGTCGCGGAGAATGACAAAGGCAAAGTTGCTGCCGACCTCGCGGACATTTTCCATCCAACCGGCCAGCGTGACCTGCTCGCCGACATTGGAAAGGCGAAGCTCATTACAATTATGGGTACGGGACTGGAACATCACATTATCTCCTTTTTTATTTCTCTTTAATGACACTGCCCTGATTCTTCTCGTCAAGGCCTTTCCGGATCAGGTCAATGGCCTCCTCCGCGGTGAGCAGCTGCTGCTCGCCGGTGGAGAGATCCTTCAGTGCGCATTTGTTCTGTGCAATTTCATCCTCACCGAGGAAAATGACATAGGGAATGGACAGGCGGTCGGCATACTGCATCCGTGCCTTGAACTTTTTCGCCTCGGCATAGAGCTGCACGCGGATTCCGGCCTCACGCAGGCGGGTGGACAGGGCAATGGCGCTGGAAAGCTCCTCGCCCATCGGCAGCACCAGAACATCTGCCGGTGCAGTGGGCAGCTCGGGATTGAGCATCCCCTGCTCGCCCAGCACATAGAACAGGCGGGTCAGGCCAATGGAAATGCCTACGCCGGGAAGCTGACGGTCGGTATAGTAGCCAGCCAGATTATCGTAGCGGCCGCCGGAGCAAACCGAGCCGATCTCCGGATGATCGAGCATGGCGGTCTCATAAACGGTACCGGTATAGTAGTCAAGGCCTCTTGCAATGGTCAGATCAACGGCGAAATTCTCTTCGGGAACGCCGAAATCCGCAAGATAGCCGACCACGGTAGACAGCTCCTGCAGGCCTTCGTCAAACACTTCATTCTTTCCGCGATAGGCTTCGAGTGCCTCAAGCACACTGGCATTGGAGCCGCCGATGGAGATGAAGCGGAGAATTTCATCGGCTTTTTCTTCGGCAATGCCATCATCCTGCGAGAGAATCAGGCGCACATTCTCTGCGCCCACCTTGTCGAGCTTGTCCACGGTGCGCATAATGTCGCCCGCGCGCTCGGTAAGACCCAGCATGGCATAGAAGCCGTTGAGGATTTTGCGGTTATTTACACGAATCTGGAAGCGGCTCAGGCCCAGACTCTTGAAGGTGCGGTAGATGATGGAGGGGATTTCCGCCTCGTTGAGGATGGACAGCTTGCCGTCGCCGATGATGTCGATATCCGCCTGATAGAATTCGCGGAAGCGGCCTCTCTGGGCGCGTTCGCCGCGGTAGACCTTGCCGATCTGATAACGGCGGAAGGGGAAGCTGAGCTCGCCGGAATGAATGGCGACATACTTGGCAAGGGGAACGGTCAGGTCAAAGCGCAGCGCCAGATCGTTGTCGCCCTTCCGGAAGCGATAAATCTGCTTTTCCGTTTCGCCGCCGCCCTTGGCAAGCAGCACCTCGGCAGACTCAATGGCCGGTGTATCGAGCGGCGTGAAGCCGTAGAGGGAATAGGTGCGGCGGAGGATCTCCATAATGCGCTCCATCTGCATCTGGGGTGCAGGAAGCAGCTCCATAAAGCCGGAGAGGGTACGGGGTTTGATTTTTTCCATATGTGATTCCTTTCCTTTCGGATGTTTTCAGGGGTAAGCGGTGCACCATAGCTGTGTGGTGCTGCAAAAAAATACTCTCATCCCGTAAACATGGGACGAGAGTATCAGGATACTTCGTGGTGCCACCCAATTTCAGCCGCGCAGGGCGGCTCTTTTGTCCTGCTGCGGGCAGGAGCCGGCGATTTCGGCAGCGGAAAAGCTGCCTTATACGCGCGCTCGGCAGACGTCCTTCACGCACTGCGCCGCCGGGAGCTTACAGCCGGAGACTCCCTCTCTGCAAGGCGGGCATATGCGCTACTGCTTCTGCGTCGTAGCGCTCGATTCAGTTGTTCAGCGGGCAGACTTGATGCTGCGGCGGGGACGGATCATCTCGCGCCAATCCAGATCGCCGCGCTGCAGACCCATGATAAGCATTTCCGCGGAGGCCAGATTGGTGCCGCAGGGGACATTGTGCTTATCGCAATGGCGGAGGGTTTCAATGATCTGCTGATCCTCCCAGGGATCGCGGTTGTCGGGATCGGAGAACATCAGCACGAGGTCGATTTCATTATAGGCAATGCGGGCATCAATCTGCTGATGGCCGCCGTTTTTATGGGAAAGGAACAGGCTGATGGGCAGACCGGTCGCATCGGATATCAGACGGCCGGTGGTCGCCGTTGCATACAGGGTATGCTTGGCAAGGATGCTCTTATAGGCCGTGCAGAACTGAACCAGCAGCTCTTTTTTCTTATCCTGTGCAGTCAGCGCAATATTCATAACGTCCACTCCTAATAATATTAATGTAACTCACCGCAGGGAAAGGGGAACCTTCTCCCCCTCCAGACGGGAGGCGATGTTGCAGCAGGCAATGGCAGCGGGGCAGCTTGGCACATTGCAAAGCGGCGTCCCCCAGACGCTGGCCAGAAGCACATCAATATGCTCCGGCACCAGACCGATGAGAGACAGACCCACAGCGTCCATCATGTCATCCACATTGGTGCGCATCCGGCGGTAAAGCCGCGCATCCACCCGGTTGATGACCACGCGCACCCACCCGGAGCCAAGAGCCCGGGACATGGCACCTGCGATCTGCGCATCGCGCAGACAGGCGGGATCGGCCTGAGTCACGACCAGCACCTTGGCCGCTCTGCGGACGGAGAGCCGGAAGATGCTCCCAAGCCCTGCGGGTGCATCCAGAATCACCCAGTCAAACTGGCGCCTGGCCTCATCCAGGAGGGAGAAAAAGCCGCTCTCGTCGATCGCATCCGGCTCAGTGACCGGGGCAGTAAGTACGCGAAGACCCGGCAGCAGGGGATGCGCCGGGGCGGCGATGAGCGGGCAGCGCCCTTCCATCACATCGAGGAAGCTGACGGTTGCCTCATCGCGCATACCGAGAGAAATATCCAGATTGCGCAGGCCGACATCAAGATCTATGCAAAGAACGCTCCTGCCGCGCTTTGCCAGAGACCCGGCCACGGCAGCGCTCAGCGTCGTTTTGCCGGTGCCGCCCTTGCCGGATACGAAGGCAACCACCTGACCCAACGAAAACGCCTCCTCCTACACTTATCTTATTATATATTATAGACCTGTTCGCTGGCAATTTCAACAGGCAAAACCAAATTTTTTTCAGTTTGCTTTGTGCCATCTGGGCAGACTGACCAGAAAGCAGACAAAAATTTTGTCAAAATCGCTCCGCATAGCAGGAATGATAGAGAAACCGTGCTCTGGCTGCATCCGGCAAAAGGACAACAAGGCTGCCAATAGAGGCCGCTACTTTCAGAATTTAAAAATAGCTATAGAAAAAAGCTAACTGACTTCACCAAAATCAGTTAGCCTTTTATCATTTTCCAAAGCAGCGCACTTAATTTAAGCCGTGAATTACAGATCTCCATTCGCGGGATTATTCAGCACCCTGCCGTCCTGTGCAAAGCGCGAGCCGTGGCATGGGCAATCCCAGGAGTGTTCTGCCGGATTCCATTTCAGCGCGCAGCCCATATGCGGGCAGACCCTTTTGGATGGGGTCAGCAAATTCAGAATCGTCTCAAATCCGTTTACAAAAAGCTGCGGCTTTAATATGCTGCGAGAGGGGCTGAAGAGCGCGGCATACTCGTTTTTTCTGCCTCGGATCATATCGCACACGAGCATGGCTGACAGCATGGCGCTCGTCATGCCCCATTTATTGAAGCCGGTTTCCACGTAGAAATCCGGCGTCCTGCGGGAATACTGTCCGATATACGGCATCCGGTCAAGGCTCATGCAGTCCTGCGCCGCCCAGTAATACTTTTCCTGCGCGTGCGGATAGTTTTCTTTTGCAAATGCGCGAAGCTCCGCCCATCCGCCGTTCCAACCGCCTGTCCTTCCGCCGCCCCCGCCCAGAAGCAAAAGGCCGCCATAGTCCCGGAAGGACATTCCCGCGTCGGACGCATCTACATACATTCCGCCGACGCTCTGCGCATTTTCCAAAGCGATCACATAGGAGCGGGACTGATACAGCTTCATAAAGTAGCTTCCGTGCTTATTGATCAGCGGGAAATGCGTTGCGCAGACCACACGATCTGCAACGATTCTGCCCCTGTCTGTCACAGCGGTGCAGCCGATCATCTCTCGGACAAAGGTGTGTTCGTAAATATTTAAGCCGTCCGCAATTCCCGCAATGAATTTGAGCGGATGGAACTGCGCCTGCGCCGGAAATTTTACAGCCCCTGCCGTTTGGATCGGCAGGGGGAGTTCTTGGCAAAGCTCTGCACAGCATCCGATTTTTTGCAGGGTGCTCAGCTCTTTTTCGAGCTTCCGCAAATCGTCCGAATACACAAAGTGATCTTTTATTTCATAATCACAGCTGATATCGCGGCAAAGCTCGGCATATTTCTGAAATGCAGCGGTGTTTGCTCTTAAATACTGCTTTGCGGCATCCTCGCCGCCGCTTTTCAGAAGCTTATGGTAGATCAGCCCGTGCTGCACCGTAATTTTCGCCGTGGTATTTTGTGTGTTCTCCCCGCAGATGCGGTCTTTTTCGACAAGAATGTATTTGATGCCGCATTGGTGCAGAAAATAGGCGGTAAGGATTCCGGCAATGCCGCCGCCGATAATCAGCACATCGGTCTTGATATCTCCGTCAAGCTGCGGAAACCGGGGGAGTGCCGTCTCCTGCCAAACTGATTTCATGATCTTCACCTCCCGTTTAGTATGTACGGAAAGGAGCCGATCATGCGCAGATTACTGCATGATAATCCAGATCACCGGCGAAATGAAGATCGCATATCCAAGCAGCGACCAGAACAGGAATTTTCCTTTCACAAACACGGCGATAAATTCCCGGATCAGTGCTGTCGGCCAGAAATAGAGGGCGACCTTTGCCCCGATGCCGACGCAGTGCAGCTTTACCTTCTTCGCATAGCTGAGGCATCGGTAGATATGATAGTTGCTGGAGATCAGGGCGGTGCGTTTGCCTCCCGGGCGGCTCATAATGATCTGCTTTGAGTTTTCCAGATTCTCCATGGTCGTGGCGGAAGCGTCCTCCAGAATGATGTGCTCCTCCGGAATGCCATGCTCCAGCAGATAATTCTTCATAGCCTGCGCTTCGCTGATTTTCTCATCCCCGCCGCGGCCGCCGCTGGGGATCAGCATGGGCTTCTGCTTGCATTTGCGATAGATTTCAATCGCCTTGTCCACGCGGTTGGAAAGGAGCTTTGTCATGCGGCTGCCATCTGCCAGTCCGCATCCGTGAATGATGACATAATCAAATTTCATCACATGGGGCAGCAGCTGGATAAAAACAGAATACACAACAAAATTCAGAACCAGACAGCTGAAATAGAAAACCGTCATAGACAGCCACAGCACAAAGGTATGAACGGTTCCGAATCTCTCATAGTCAACAACACCGAACGCATAGATCACCGTCGCGATCTCGCCGATTGCGATACCAACACCCAGAATCAGCGACAGCAGATGCGGAATGGAAAACGATTCCTTCCGGATCACCTGCAGCCCATTGATAATGAGGATCACCGGAACGACAAAAATTGCAAGCATTACCAGCAGGAAGCAGACCAGCAAGGCATAGCCTACATAATCTCCGAACATCGCACTGACAAAAAACAGCGTGCAGAAGCAGGCAATCATTAAAAGGACACTGTTGGAATACCGCTGCGGCTTCCATATCGTAAAGATAAGCACCAATGCCCACGGAAAAAACAAAAATGGCCATAGAGTTCGAATATTATCAATAATTGCTCCCATAGCTCCTCCTTATACAATTTTTTTACAATATACATGATGATATCTGCATGCGTCAAGTCCAAATTTACACACATATCAGGACTTGACTGCGCTTTGGCAGATGCCTGGGCAGCAGGAATTCTATTGGCTCTAAAAAATGTTGAGGCAGGTGACGAACCTGCCTCCAATCATGCGATGTTTTTCAAAATCTACACGCAATATTTTCAAAATGCGTGGCAAAAGCTGATTGACCAGTGCCGTTTCGGCTCCGGCATTTTTAATTTTCCTCTCAAAATACCATCGGCCATTTCCGTCCCCCAACTGCCGAGGGCGATCATAACGCGGTTCGCGGAGAACTGTCTCCGATCCTCTGAGAGCCATAGAAGCTCTCACTTTTCTTTAAACACGTGCCTCAAAGAAAACCAGTCATATCAAGAGTTTATTTCAAATTGGTAAATACGGCATCATAAAAGCCCGGAAGCTCATCATATACCGCGTGAGAGTAACCCGCATAAACGTTAATGCTGCATCCTAGTTTTTCAGCGATCTCAACGGAAGCTGCAACGCCTAATGTGTTGTCGCTGTCTCCGGCAAATACATAGACAGGGCATTTGATCTGATCAAGTTCATCATATACGGAAAAATCTTTGATCATCCGCGTAAGATTGTGTAAACGCTTCACGCCATCTGCGGTGGCACGGCTTTCGAGTGTATGGAATACTTCGCCATAAGTATGATAAAACGCTTCGGAATAAACATGGGTATTTACTTCTTTTGCCAGTTCTTCCGGGTCGGATATATCTGCCCATCCGGAAATGACCTTTCTGCTCAATTCGTTGTTTCTGCTCATGGAAGACGCCAGCGTTAACGAGCGGACAAGTGCCGGATGACGTACTGCCAGTTTCTGTGCGATCATTCCGCCCATAGAGGCACCATAAACATCAGCTTGTTTTATTCCCAGAGCATCCGCCGCATTCGCAATAATGTCTGCAAGCCGGTCGATACCGGTAATCGAATCAAGCTCCTGCGGAACATCAAAAACATAGATGCGGTAATCTTCTGCGTAGGGAGCAAATAAATTTCTGATTCCATCCTCGGAATCAAGAATCGAAGTCATGGAAGCCCCCGGAAGCAGAATAAAGGTCTTTTCGCCTTTGCCAAAGTCAAAATAAGGCAGGCGGTAATCCGTGCCGATTATCATTTTCTCTTCTGTCATTGTCTTTTCGCCTTTCCTAAACCACTTAGCGCACCCGATCACAGCAAAAGAGAACCAATAAGCATACGGTTAAGATCGAGGGCTGATTCGATCTTTTCGCTGTCACAGCTGGTCTCCTTCGCACTGTGCATTAAATTCTAAATTATTACTTCAACTTGTCATCGCTGAGCCTTAATATTATAGCACGAAAGTCAATATTCCGGACGGTATAACGTGAAAAGGCGGCAGCACCCAAGTTGCCCCGAATGCTGCCGCACTTACTGTTATTTACCTGCCGTCACGATCACAGCCTGCCTTCTTCCGAACGGTATTTTTCCCTCTGTGATAACAAAAATCATAATAAATAGGTTTATAATAAATGTTGGGACCAGGCTCTTCACCTGACCCCAACATTTATTATAGAACCTTTTATTTTTGCTTGGCCTTGAGCGTGGTCACTGAGGAAACCAGCATCCGGCGGAGCTCTACAACCATAGCAGTAAAGGATTTGTAATCTTCTTCCGGCAAGGAGGCTGTTTCATAAAGCAATTCAAGCCAGTAGCCGCTTTCGTTACATTCTTTCAACGCAATTTCGAGCTTGGAAATAAAATCTTTTGTCCCCTGCGCATACTGCGCTTCATGGACGTTAGCTCCTACGGATGTGCCGCAGCGCAAAAGCTGATTGACAAGTGCCGTTTCGACTCTGGCATTTTTCAGTTTCCTGCAAAGAAAAACAATTTGCTTTGCAAACTATTTTGATTTTTCTCTCAAAATACTATCTGTCATTTCCGTCCCCCAACTGCCGAAGGCATCATAACTGATAACTTGCC
>JAZQOW010000031.1:0-10660 GCA_045628065.1 Faecousia sp. | reverse complement strand
TGTTGATTGGAGTGTGGGTCCACCTGTTCCCATCCCGAACACAGAAGTTAAGCACACTTTCGCCGACAATACTTGTAGGGTGACTTACTGGGAAGATAGGTAACGCCAACATTGACCCCATACCGAAAGGTATGGGGTTTTTTCTATCCATAAATTCGTTGAAAACACTTACCTAATCTGTTACAATGATGAATATATACTATTGTTGGAGGAATGGATATGGCAAAAAAGAATTTAAGTTCCTCACAGAGAAGAATACATCCGATTTTGTCTTTGCTTCTGCTTTTGTTGTGCAGCGGTGTTATTTTCCTGATCGTAATTTCAATTCAGCCCGGCAGTCTGCATGATTCTCTGCAATCTATCAATAGAGTGCCCAACTTACTTTTGCTTAATTTTGCGCCAGTTTTTTTCCTTGCGCTTGTGTTTTATTGCATTTTTGGCAATGTTTTTACTGCTGCCGGTTTTACCGCTTTCATTGCCGAGGGGCTTTCTTATGCCAATCTCCTGAAAATGGAGGGGCGCAATGATCCGCTGGTGCCGGGAGACGTGATGCTGCTCAAGGAGAGTCTTGTTGCTGCTGGAGATTATCATTTAAACCTTCATCCGAGAATCATTTTGATTATGGTATGCTCCATTGGTGGATTTTTCCTTCTTTCGTTTTTCCTTAAGAGCAGGCGAATCAAGATTCTTCCGAGACTCATTGTTTTGCTGCTTGTTGTTGCGATTTTTGCCGGAATGTGTTCGAATATCTATGCTGATAAGGATTTTTATAAGGAACTTCCGGATGTTGATAAATCTAATGTATCGCAGGTCTTTTATTCCTTTGGCTTCCCTTATTGCTTCCTACACAACCTGAATCTTTATCCAGTGGAAAAGCCGGAAGGATATCAGGCTTCGGAGGTCAGACAGTGGGAGCAGGTGACCGCTTCTCAGGCTGCCCCAATGGATGTTGATATCATTATGCTTATGGGCGAGGCTTTTTCTGATCTTTCTGATGAGGCAGCATTTATGTACTCGCCTGAGGAGAATCCGACTTATCTATATCATCAGATCGCTGATAGTCATCGGGCGATTTCCGGACATATTGTAGTTCCTGATTTCGGTGCCGGTACGGCCAATACCGAATTTGATGTGCTTACCGGCATGCAGACGCATATGATTTCCGAGGATCTAACTTCAGCATTTCGTGTGGTTCGTCACGACATTGGTTCAATTGCCCGGGTATATCAGGATCACGATTATTCTAACTGGTTTATGCATCCGGGCAAGAGCTGGTTCTATAATCGCTCCAATGTTTTCGATTATCTCGGCATCAAGGATCAGACATTTGAGGAAGCCTTCCCCAAAGATGACTGGGACAGCGTTTTTTGCCCTGACAGTGTTCTTCTTGAGAAGGTTGAGGAGAAGTACATCAATACCCCCAGCCCAAGCTTTTCCTATATTACCACATATGAGAATCACCAGACGTATCGGCCTTATAAGTATAAATTCCCCATTACGGAGGAGGTTCCCACGACCATGACGCTGGATTATGATGTGCGGGAACAGCTTGAGGTCTACTTTACCGGCATCCGGCATACGTCGCAGATGGTTTATTCGCTGGCTGAATATCTCGATACGGTAGATCGCCCCACGATTCTGGTATTCTTTGGTGACCACCGGCCTGCCATGGGTGCGGATTATCAGTGCTACCGCGCCATCGGCAGCGATGTGGGGCAGGAAGATTCGATAGAGCAGCTGATTTATGCCCATGAGACCTCGTTCACCATCTGGGGAAATGAGGCCTTCTGCGAGGCATATGATTTTGCTTCACTGGTTGAGGGTCTGGACTTGCCGTCCAATCCTCTGATCAGCGCCAGCTATTTAAGCTCTCTGGTTTACGAAATGACCGGCATGACCGGGAGCGATGCCTACTTCGACTACCTTTCTCAGGCAAGACGGATTCTGCCTGTCATCAGCCAGGGCAGCTATATGCTGCCTGACGGAACCTGCACCGATACTTTGAATGCCGAACAGGCCGAGGTAGTACGAAAGCTCGATTGGTGGCTTTATTACCGCATCAAAACAGGTGTGAATAGATAAAAAATAATACGCCCCATCATGCAGTTTCAAACAGGTCGTGACTGCGTGATGGGGCGATGTTTATTTATAGGATACCCAGCGTTTGGGCGTAGCGCTGTAGGGCTTCAAAGGTTTCGGGGCTGATGTCGTGCTCGAGCTTGCAGGCGTCGGCACGGGCGATTTCTTCGGTTACGCCGATGGCGATGAGAACCTCGCTGAGGACCTTGTGGCGGGTGTAGATGGTCTGGGCGATTTCCAGGCCCTTGGGGAGCAGGAGGATCAGGCCGTCGGGGTCGGTGTCGATGTAGCCGGATTCGCGCAGGCGCTTGGTGGCGTAGCTGACGCTGGGCTTGGTGACACCCAGATGGGCGGCGATGTCCACGGAGCGGATGAAGCCGTTGCGCTCACGCAGCACGAGCATGGCTTCCAGATAGTCCTCGGCAGATTTCTGAATCTTCACGGCCTCATCTCCTGACATAAAATTTTGTAAAAGAAAAGCACGCCGAAGCGTGCTTTTTGGTGGACGGTAACGGACTCGAACCGCTGACCTCCTGCACGTCAAGCAGATGCTCTACCAGCTGAGCTAACCGTCCAAAAACAAGCGTATTATAACAACGGTTTCGCCATTTGTCAAGCCCTTTCTCAAAAATTTTTCCATTGCCGCCGCTGGGGGAAGATGATATAATCAGAATGCTAAAAAACAGGTAGTGTCAAATTCAGCTCAGCGGTTGTTTGCGCAGATGGCCAAAGGCTCCAGCTGGAAGGGGCAATGCCGCCATCAGTGGCATATACAGAATGTATCGTCGTAGGGGAGGGGCTTGCTCCTCCCCAATGGTGGGATTAGCAACTTTTGGAAAGAATACAGAAAAACAAGGTTGAATTCGGGAGGAGCAAGCCCCTCCCCTACGGCATCGCATAATATAAACATCAGACTGCTTTTGAAATGTTGCCGTTAGGTTGATAGCACCGCTTATAAATAAGGGGGAAACTTGGAGCGTCCGCACGGAAGGCTCGTTCACTATTTTTGTGCCTGTTTTTGAAATTGGGCAAGGAGGAGAAGACAAAATGCTGTCCTATCGGGAATGTCAGTTATGTCCCCGGATGTGCGGGGTGAACCGCGAGGCGGGGGAGGTCGGCTTTTGTCGGATGCCCGCCGGTGCGGTCTGTGCCAGAGCGGCAGCGCATTACTGGGAGGAGCCGGTGATCTCCGGCAGCTTCGGAAGCGGGACGGTATTCTTTTCCGGCTGCACCCTTCGCTGCACCTTTTGCCAGAATCAGCCCATCAGCGCAGGCGGATTTGGTAAAGCAATCACGGCTGCCCAGCTGCGCGATTGCTTTTTGCAGCTGATTGATGACGGCTGCCAGAATATCAATCTGGTCACGCCCACGCAGTTCCTGCCCACGATCGTGGAAGCGCTCTGCCCGAAGCTTCCGGTGCCGGTCGTCTATAATTGCGGCGGCTATGAGCGCGTAGAGACCCTGCGGGCTCTGGAGGGGCTGGTAGACGTGTATCTGCCCGACTATAAGTATTCGGACTCTGCGCTGGCCGGAAAGCTCAGCGCTGCGCCGAACTATCCGGAGGTGGCGCAGGCTGCCATTCTGGAGATGCTCCGCCAGACCGGGCCATGCGTCGTGGAGGATGAGCAGCTGGTGCGGGGAACGCTTGTGCGCCATCTGGTGCTGCCGGGTTACATGGATAACTCGCTGGGCGCGGTGGAATGGCTGGCAGAGAAGGCGATTCCGCTGGGCGCGCAGGTGTCCATTATGGGGCAATACGTCCCGATGCCGGGCATGGAGGGCTCCCTGGCCCGCACGCTTACCGAGGAGGAGTATGCCGCCGTCCTCAGTTGGGCGTCTCTTTGCGGCATTCAGGATGGCTTTTTTCAGGAGTTGTCCTGTGCCAGCACGGCCTATATCCCCGATTTTTCCCTGCAAGGACTGGACGGGGGTATGGAAAACGAAAAAAATCAATAAAAACGGAAAATATTAGTTGACCAAAAAGGAAAAATCCGCTATAATACCTTTTGCGTGACTTGATCATTTTTATCGCGCATTTTTAAGACTCGCTGCGGCCGATTTTCGGCTGTTGAGCATAATTTTACAGGAGGTGTACCAAAATGAAGCGTACCTATCAGCCCAAGAAGCGCCAGAGATCCAAGGTTCATGGTTTCAGAAAGAGAATGGCTACGTCCAATGGCCGCAAAGTGCTTGCTCGCCGCCGCGCCAAGGGAGGAGCAAAGCTGTCCGCCTGATGCCCGGTACCCACACCGCCGAATTGAGATATTTTAGGGTGAATAGATTCCCTCTATTCGCCCTATCGTTTTATGTCATTTGCGAGGAGGAAGACGATTGGAGTTTTCCAGAGCCCTGAAGCTGAACCATGTGTTCCAGCGGCTTTATTCCAAAGGGCAGAGCTCAGCCAACCGCTATCTTGTGATCTATTGCCGCCGCAATGGATCGGCTGAAAATCGGGTGGGCATTACGGTCAGTAAAAAGCTGGGCTGCGCTGTCGTGCGCAACCGTGCCCGCCGCCGCCTTCGGGAGTGCTATCGTCTGAATGAACATCTGCTGCGTCCCGGCTTCGATGTGGTCATAGTGGCCCGAAGCCGGTGCATTGATGTACCCTTTTCCAAGCTTCAGTCCTCCTTTTGCAGAGCGGCTGAGGCTGTCGGTCTTACAAAGGAGAAAAAGCAATGAAGCGGCCGCTCCTTGCCCTGATCCGATTTTATCAGAAGTATATCTCACCGGCATTTCCTGCCCGCTGCCGTTACTGCCCTACCTGCAGTCAGTATGCGTATGAGGCCATCTCGCGCTACGGCGCTGCCAAGGGCGGCTATCTGGCACTTCGGCGGTTTCTAAGGTGCCATCCCTTTGCCAAGGGAGACTACTACGACCCCGTACCCTGAGAAGAACCAATTCAATCATTGCCGGCCCTGACCGGCGAACAACGAAGGAGACAATATGGTTTTAGCATTTAGCTTGCTGGACATTATTCGTGTTCCGTTTGGCTACATCCTGGAATGGCTGTATAACTGGACAGCCAACTATGGTGTTGCTCTGATTCTCTTTTCGCTTATCCTGAAGCTCATTCTGCTCTATCCTGCCGCAAAGGGCAAGAAGGGCATGATGAAAACGACCCGCCTGGCGCCGCAGCTGAAGAAGCTCGAGGCCAAATACGGCGATGACAAGGAAGGCTATATGAAGGCTACCCAGGCTCTGTATCGAGCCGAGGGCGCATCTCCCACCGGCGGCTGCCTGTGGTCCTTCCTTCCGATCTTTATCCTGATTCCCCTTTATATGGTCATCCGTCAGCCCATGATCTATATGCTTCACCTGACGCAGGAGCAGTCTGACATCATTGTCAAGCTTGTTCAGGATGCAGGCATTGATCTGGGTAAGCAGATCTACTATCATCCCCTGATCGCAACCGGCTATATTCCCCAGTTTGCCAATGAGATTCGTGCAGCCATTCCCGAAATCTCCGAAACTGCACTCAAGGGCATCAATTTTAATTTCCTCGGTTTAAACCTCAGTCTGATTCCCAGCTTCCGCATTTGGGCCTTTGAGGCCTATAACTGGGCCAATCTTGGCCTGTTCCTGCTGCCGCTGCTCTCTGCGCTCAGCCAGCTGGGTGTCTCTCTGGTTACCCAGAAGCTGAATAACTCTATCGTCAGCAATGAGAAGGGCGAGCGCGATACGGAGGCTGCCGCTGCTGCGACTGCCAACCAGACCGCAAAGACCATGATCTACATGATGCCGCTGTTCTCCCTGTGGATCGGCTACAGCATGCCTGCCGCTATGTCCATTTACTGGATCTGTCAGGCTGTGCTCTCCGGCTTGCAGGATGCCGTCCTTACTTCTCTTTTCCGCAAGGATTATGACGAAGAGGATGCCCGTCGGCAGGAGCTTGCGCTGGAGCAGGCAATGGCCGAGGCCGAGAAGGAACGCATTCGCGCGCAGCGCCGTGCGGAAAACCCTGACGGTATCGTTGAGAATACCAGCAAGAAAAAGCAGAAGCAAAAGCAAAAAGAAGAAGCAAATGCTGCTGCCCGTGAATATGCTGCCAAGCAGCGCGCTGCCCTGGGTCTGCCGGTGGATGAGGAGCTTCCGCTGTCCGGCATCCCTGACCGCCCCTACTGCAAGGGCCGCGCCTATGAGCCGAATCGCTATGGCCGTAATACCGGCGATGCGGCTGATGAATAACGCAAGGAGTAACTATGGAAAGAAACTATATCGCTACCGGTAAGACCATTGATCTGGCCATTCAGGCGGCGCTGGACGCTCTTCAGATGGATCGTGACAGTGTCAGCGTGGAAGTGCTCGAAAATGCAAAAACTGGTTTTCTTGGAATCGGCGCCTCTCCTGCCAAGGTCAAGGTGACCTATGAAGTGCCCGATGAGGTTAAGACTCCCTCTGCCGCTTTGTCCTCCGCCTCCCGCTCCAAGCCCAAGAAGGAAGCAAAGCCTGCCCCCGCTCCGGCGAAGGTCGTCGATCTGCCGAAGCCCGCTGCACCGAAGAATGATGCACCCAAGCCGAAGACCGAGCCGAAGAGCGCTGTTCAGCCTGAGAAGACAGAGCAGCCCCGTCAGCAGCAGTCTCGGAATAATAATGACCGCCGCCGCAATAACGGCAAGAATCAGAACCGCAATAAGCCTCCCAAGCAGGAGCAGAAGCCCAAGCCCGAGGACCAGCCGCTTCAGGAAAAGCCCGCACCCAAGGAATATGCCCCCGCAGAGCCCGGCTCTATGGAAGAACGCATTGAGACCTTTATCGCGGGTCTGCTTCAGCATATGGGCTCTGAGGCTGTGCCTCATGCTTCTAAGACGGCGGATGATACCTATTATGTTGAGTTAGTTGGCGACAACCTCGGTATGCTCATCGGCCGCCGCGGCGATACGCTCGATGCCATTCAGCATCTGACCAATTATACCATCAACCGTGATGCGACCAAGCGCTCCCGCATTAATGTCGATGCGGAGTCCTACCGCGCCAAGCGGGAGGAGTCCCTGCGCCGTCTGGCCAAAAAGGTTGCCGGCAAGGTCGTGCGCTACCGCCGCAACATCACGCTCGAGCCTATGAACGCCTATGAGCGCCATGTCATTCATGCAACGCTGCAGGATGTAGAGGATGTTTCCACCTTCTCTACCGGCGCTGAGCCGAACCGCCGCGTGGTGGTATCCTTCAATCGCTACAAGAACGCGGACGCACAGAAACAGTAACACAAAATCCCTCCATTGCTTTATCCGGCAATGGAGGGATTGTTTATTTGTTCCTTTGGCGCGGCATTCGCAGAGAACTGTCTCTGATCTTTAGCTGGGTGGATATGGAAACAGACAGAAGACCGTTTTGCCGTGCAACAGCGGTATTTGACCCGAAGCGCAGCCGCTGATGCAGGCAGGATATGGCTGCTGAGCCGAGGGATTGCCGGAAGGTGTGAACAGAGGAGAGGGGAGGAACCATCATCCTTCCGGCGTCGCTGTCGTCAAAGCCGACAAGGGCTACCTGATTGGGAATGGAGATCCCGCGGCTGTTCAGCGCCTGCATGGCGGCGATAGCCAGTTCGTCATGGTCAGCGACAAAGGCATCGGGTAATGAGGGGTTGGCTTGCAGCCATGCTTCAAATTGGCTGAAGCTCTTTCCGCTGAAAGGCAATAAATCTACAATCGGCGCAAGGGTGAGGCCGTGCTGTGCCATGGCTGTTTTAAAGCTGTCCTCCCGAATTTTGATAGCCTGTACCCGGGGCATACAGCGCAGATAGCCGATGGTGCGGCAGCCCTGTGAGATCAGGTGTTCAATAGCCATACGGGCACCGGAGACATTGTCGTTGCAGACGCAATCGGCCTGATCTGACAGCAGAAGATTATCTACCACCACGATGGGCACCTGAGACAGCTGCTTTATAAGCGTGCGTGCAATCGGGAGGTTTGCTTCTACAATATCTGTCCCCAGAATGATCACCCCATCGGCATTCTCCAGAATGGAGGCCGCCTGAGGGGCGATGGGGCGGTCTGCATTGACATAGGCTACGGCGGTGCGGCAGCCCAGATGCTCTGCGGTGGCCTCAATGCCCTGCAGGATATAGGAGGCCAGAGTGGAATGCGGAAGAAGGTTCACCCGGAAGTCAATGAAATAAATAATACAAATATTGAAGCATTCGGAGGCTGCTTCGGGCATTCGAAGCCGCGGAGGCTGGTAGCCAAGCGTGCGTGCCGCAGAGAGAACCCTGGCGCGGGTTTCCTCGCTGACACCTTCCCGACCGTTGAGCGCCAGAGATACGGCGGAAGGGGAGAGATTCAAGCGCTTTGCCAATTCCCTTGCAGTGATTTTTGCCACGGATACACCCCATTTCGCTATGGATTGTTTTTATTCTATCGCTCATTACAGAAAAATTCAAGGAACCCTTAAAAAATATTTCGATGTTCCGCGAAAATGATTTCTGGCAGAAAAATCCATTTTACAAGTTTTTTAAACGAACTGCACAAAATATATGTATTAGAAATGGTAAAAACGCGGAAACATCGGAACGAAACAGGATTCTGCTTGAAAAACTGCGTAAAAATGATACAATATAACGTGTTATATTCTGCAAGCCTTTGCGCCTGCTCCAAGGAGAGAGTCTCATGCGTAAAACACAACATCTGTTTCAAATGATCATTGCGCTGTTGCTGTGTCTGGCTTTGCTGACTGCCTGCGGTGCGAAGTCGCGGCCCGCAGCAGAAGAAGATGAGCAGACCGAACAGGCATCCGTTGCATGGGATGGGATCGTTGCCCAGTTTGGCAATCACAGCCTTACCAATGTCGGCTTCAACTATTATTACTGGTCCAGCATCACCTCCTTCCTGAATTACCATGGGAGTGATACACAGAAATACTTTGACCTCTATTCGCCGCTGGATCAGCAGTACTATTCTGAGGAACTGACCTGGCAGGATTACTTCATCAGCGATGCGCTGATGGCCTTCAAGCAGTATTCCGTCATCAATGATATCGCTGCATCTCAGGGCTTTACGCTGTCCGAGACAGCGCAGAACACCCTTGCCAACGCAGAGGAGGAGCTTCAGGGCACGGCAGAGGCCATGGGCTTTGAGACTATACAGGAATATCTGGTCGGCAATTACGGTGAAGGCGCTACGCTGGAATCTTACCTCAGTTATATCCATGACCAGTTCGTTGTGCGCGAATACACGGCCTCTATTCAGGATAGCTTTAATTATACCGACGAAGAAATTGAAGCATATTACGATGAAAACAAGGATACCTATATTGAAAACGGTATTTTCAAAGATGATGTCAAGATGGCGCAGCTGCGCTATCTGATGATCCTTCCCGAGGAGCAGACCGATGAGAATTATGAGATCATTGATGCTGCTTTCGATGAAATGCTTGCCGATTGGGAAGCTTGGGAGGATAAGAGCGAGGAGGGATTTATGTCCTTCGGCGAAAAGTGGAGCGAGAAAGGCTTTGCGCAGGACTACCTGGATGCTGTGGCTCCCAACACCGTTGAATTTTCTTACTTTGATGACTGGGTTTTCGGTGAACCCCGTCAGCTTGGCGATACCAGAACCTATTATAAGGAATCCGGCGACTATATGTTTTTCTATGTCGGGCAGACCGATGAGATCTTCTGGCGCAAGCAGGTGAAGTACGATATGTGCCATGAGTCCTTCACAAATACCCTGCTCAATGAAATGGCGAACTATACTTTCTCTGTCCATGAGGAAAATATCGTCATTGCGCAGACCGGTGACCTCTACACCGATGGCGACGATCTTGCTGCTTTGATTGAGGAAATGGAATAACAAGCATAAAATTATGTCATGCAACAAAATAATCATTGACGAAATGAACAATATTGCGATTCGGCATCTGTGCAGCATCAACAAATTATTAATTTTCTTTATATTTTTTTAAGAAGCGCTTGACATTTATTTGCCTATTCATTAAAATTTAGCTGTCTTAAGCACAGGGGATGTGCAACCCTATAGCAGGTAGTACCACGCAAAGCGTGTGCTGCATATATTTATTTTTTTGAAAGGATGAGACCAAAAATGAAAAAACTGATTGCTCTGCTGCTCGCACTGGCCATGGTCTTCGCACTCGTAGCTTGCGGTGCAAAGGCTCCCGCCGAAGAACCCGCTCCCGAAGAACCCGCTCCCACTGAGGAAACCGCTCCCGTTGAGGAAGCTGCTCCCGAAGAACCCGCTCCCGTTGAAACCGAGTCCATGCTGGTTGGCGTTTCCATGCCCACCAAGGACCTCCAGCGTTGGAATCAGGATGGCGCCAACATGGAAGCTATGCTGAAGGAAGCTGGCTACGAAGTCGACCTGCAGTTCGCTGCTAACGACCCCACCCAGCAGGTTAACCAGATCCAGAACATGATCTCCAATGGCGCTAAGGTTCTGGTCATCGCCGCTATCGACAGCGAATCCCTCGGCACTGTTCTGGCAGAAGCCAAGGAAGCTGGCGTTGCAGTTATCGCTTATGACCGTCTGATCATGGGCTCCGATGCTGTTACCTACTATGCAACCTTCGACAACACTCTGGTTGGCGTTATGCAGGGCCAGTACATCGAAAAGACTCTTGACCTGGCTAACGCTGG
>JAZQOW010000030.1:0-12741 GCA_045628065.1 Faecousia sp. | reverse complement strand
ACAAAGAGGCGGCAGGGAAAACTCCCTCCCGCCGCAGACTGCCGAAAAACTATAAAATGTACCTCCGCGATTGAGCAGCGGGGGAAGAGTGAAGGGGGCAAAAAGCCCCCTTCGCGTTCAATCAAAGAGATTTTCAAACTTTTTTAAAAGTTTGAAAATCTTGCCGGCGTGTCAAAAAGACTTTTTGACACGCTTACCTGCCGACCCAAAGGATGGCAGGTGATAATCAGCAGCTGATACTCTTTTTTAAGACGGCAGGTGATATTCAGCAGCTGATATTCTTTTTTATTGTGGACAGCGCATTTTTTTCAAGCCTTGAAACCTGCGCCTGAGAAATGCCGATGCATTTTGCAACCTCCATCTGGGTTCTGCCATCATAAAAGCGCAGCGCAAGAATATGCCGCTCGCGTTCTCCCAGACGGGAGATGGCTTCCTTTAGAGCGATATGCTCGATCCAGTGTTCATCGGTGTTTTTTGTATCATATACCTGATCCATCACGGTAAGCGGATCCCCACCGTCCGAATATACCGGCTCATGGAGGGATACCGGCGCGGCGATGGCATCCATGGCTCCGCTGACCTCCTCTAAGGGAAGCTCCAGCCGTTTTGCAATTTCCTCCAGTGTCGGCTCGCGGTTGGTTTCGGATAAAATGGCTTCCTTGCATTGCAGCACCCGATATGCCGTGTCCCGTACCGAACGGCTGACCCTTATGGCGCTGTAGTCCCGAAGATAGCGCCGAATCTCCCCGGCGATCATCGGCACCCCATAGGTGCTGAATCGGACATTCTGAGAAAGATCGAAATTCCTTATGGCCTTCAACAGGCCGATACAGCCCACCTGAAACAGGTCGTCCGGGTTCTCTCCCCTTCCGAGAAACTTTTGGATCACGGACAGCACCAGCCGAAGATTTCCTTCGATCAGCTGCTGCCTTGCATCCTCATCTCCCTCTTTTGCTTTTTGCAAAAGCACCATCATTTCATCGTTTTTCAGCGTTTTCAGTTTCCCCGTGTTCACCCCGCAGATTTCAACCTTGCCCTGCATCTGTGATCCTCCGTGTTTTTTTGATAACAGTATTTCCCTTCTTTTCTATTTGATACGCATAAAAAATCCTCTCCGGGTCAAACTGCCCGGGGAGGGATAAAATGAAAAAGAAAAACTGGCATTCCGCTTTTGCCGGCAGCGCCGCAGGGCTGGCAAACGGTCTGTTCGGCGCCGGCGGCGGGATGCTGCTGGTTCCGTTGCTGCAAAAAAACTGTGCACTGGATGAGCGCAAATGCTTTGCTACGGCACTTTTTACCATGCTGCCGCTTTGTCTGGTCTCACTGCTGATTTATCTGCGCTCAGGTTCTGTGGATATCCGAAGTGCTGCGCCCCTCCTGGCTGGCGGTTTTCTGGGCGGCTGCGTTGGGGGGATGCTTCTTCATCGCGTTCCCGTGCGGGTGCTGCACGGAATATTCGGAGGGATCCTCCTTTGGGGAGGCATTCGGATGTGGCTTTGAGCTTTTTCGCGGCATTGATCTGCGGCATACTATCCGGACTCGGTGTCGGCGGCGGCAGCCTGCTGATGGTCTGGATGACCGGGGTGCTGTGTCTGGAGCAGCGCACAGCGCAGGGAATCAACCTTCTGTATTTCCTCCCAACCGCTGCCGCATCCCTGTTCTTTCACGGAAAAAATCGGCTTTTGGACAAAACTGTTGCCATGCACGCCATCCCATGGGGCTGCCTGTTCGCCATTCTCGGCGCAGTGGCAGCCATGTGGCTGGACAGCAGACTACTCAGAAAGGGCTTTGGCATATTTCTTCTATACGTTGCTTTGACCGAGCTGAAAAAAGCGTTTATCAAAACAAAATAAAAAACCGGGCGTCTTCCATACGGAGGACGCCCGGAAAAATACTTTATGAAACGATGCAGGCAGATTATGCTTCGGGAGCTTCCTCAGCAGGAGCATCCTCTGCGGGAGCTTCCTCAACAGGAGCTTCCGGCTCTTCAGCGGGAGCTTCGGGAACTTCCTCAGCGGGAGCTTCCTCTGCGGGGACTTCCTCAACTACAACGATTTCGGGAAGCTCGGGAGCAATTTCCTCAACGGCCTCGGCAGGGGCTTCCTTTGCACTCTCTTCTTCGTCCTCTGCTGCATTGCTGTCGAGCTTGGCAGCCTCGATCTGTGCCTTCAGCTCGTCGATGAGCTTGAGGGACTCGGTAATCTTCTCGCACCAGGGGAGATACTCTGCCTGATCGGGCTCCTCATCGAGGATGAAATCCTTATAGTAAACCTTGCCCAATTCGATCTGTGCCTTCTTGATCTTATCTTCTTCGGCAAGAATGGAAATGTTGGCCTTAGCGATGGTTGCCAGCATCTTCGTTTTCTTTGCTGCCGTCTGTGCAGCATTGGCTGCGTAGCCCTTAATGGCTTCAATGTTTTCGGAAAATGCCATACTCGTAAACTCCTTTCCATATTACCGCATTGCGGCAGGTGTTGTTTCTAATGGGATTATAGCACAGCTTAATAAAAAATGATAGTAGAATCCGCAGGAAATTTGTAAATTTTTCCTTAATTTTCCATGTCAGATTCTTGAATTTCCTGGGCAATATCCTCCTGTGCCTTTCTTGCAGCAAGCTGATTGACATGGAGCTTCGCAGGATCGGCCTTGCGGATCACCAGGCGCCAGACAAGGATCGCTGCGGCGATCACGCAGGAAACAGCCGCCAGAAGCTGACTGACACGGATGCCGGTATGGAACAGATACAGACTATCGGTGCGCATTCCTTCAATGATGGCGCGTCCCAGCCCATACCATGCCACATACATGGTGAAAATCTGGCCGTCATACTTTCTGTGTTTGCTGTAAAAATGCAGGAAAACGAAGCCCACAAAGTTCCAGACAGATTCATAAAGGAAGGTGGGATGATAGTATGTAACATTCCCCTGCACATCGGCGATACCCATGCGCAGGAAGGAATCGGTCACGCCGCCATGTGCCTCACAGTTGACAAAGTTGCCCCAGCGGCCGATGAACTGACCGATCATAAAGCCCAGTGCAACCAGATCAAGCACCGGCAGCAGCGGCACCTTCTTGACATGGGTATAAATCATAGTCGATACCACCGCACCGATCACGCTGCCGTAAATCGCAATTCCACCCTCCCAGATATAGAGGCAGGAGATGGGATTGTCCGCAAACAGCTCCCAGTTAAAAATACAGAAATAGGCTCTTGCGCAGATGATGGCGATCGGCGTTACGATCAGCAGGCCGTCAAGAATATGGTCTTCCGTCAGGCCGAACTCCCCGACCCGACGCAGCGCATAGACGACCGCCAGAAAATAGCCCAGCGCCAGAATAATGCCGTACCAGTAGATTTCTTTCCCGCCAATGGAGAACGCCACAGGATCGATCTCCATTTCCAGCCCGAGGCCGGGAAATGAAACATTTGTTAAGAACATAGCGATGCTCCTTTCGGATGAATAATCGATATCGCCATTCGCTCTTCTCTGACGGTCTCACGCAGGAAAGCATAAACGTCTTCAACGCTGATGTCCTGATAGACCTCCGGGAAGGTAAAATAGTCACAATTCTCAAAATAATAGGCGCACTGCCGATAGCAGATGGATTCAAAGCTATCCAGATCACGCAGGCGGCGGCCAAGTGCAGACTTCTTCAGCCGTTGGAACAGCGCTTCATCCACACCCTTTGAAAGAATGATTTCTGCCTGTGCAAGAATTGCAGCGCAAACCGCATCGGGATCGCGGGTGTCACCCGCAGCGGTAAGCATGGCGGCCTTTGGAACACTTTCAAAGCCGCAGGAGAAATCAGAATCAATGAGACCGGTCTCATAGAGCTTCTGATAAAGCGCAGAGGATTCCCCCATGAGCACCTCTGCTGCCAGATCACCCACAAATTCCTGCCGCATCGCGCTTTCCCCTTCCCCTGCGCTTTCGCATTTAAAGCCGACGGCAAAGGTGGGCATGGAAATCTCCATAGATACCTCCATCCGCGGCTGTGCCGGACGCATGGTCTCCGCCTCACCGTAGGTACGGTCGCTGACACCGCCGGGCTGGGCAGGCAGCAGCTCAATGGCAGCGCGGATCACGCTCTCAGGCTCCACATCGCCCACAACGCACAGCATCATGTTGGAAGGATCATAGAACGCTCTATGGCAGTCATTCAAGGTCTGTGCCGTGATTGCCTGAATACTCTCCACCGTACCGGCGATCGGCACGCGAATGGGATGATGGCGGAACAGGCAGGCAAACAGATTCTCAAAGACCCGGGATTCGGCACTGTCCTCATACATTCGGATTTCCTGTTCAATAATGCTCCGCTCTTTTTCCACACTCTCCTGCGTGTAGTAGGGTGTAGAAACAAATTCCAGAAGCAGGCGCAGGTTATCATCAAAGGCCTCGGTACAATCGAAATAATACGCCGTCATGGAATAGCTGGTAAACGCATTCGGGCTGGCGCCGCGCTGGGCAAATACCTGCATGGCGTTGCCCCACGGCATATCGAAGGTCTTATGCTCCAGATAATGGGCAACCCCATCGGGAGAGGTGCAGCTCTGGCCATCGAGCGTATACGCTGTATTGATCGAACCATAGTTGGTTGCAAAGAAAGCATACTTGCGGGAAAAGCCGCTTTTGGGAATCACACGGATCATCAGGCCATTGGGCAGGCGCTGCTCATAGCAGGTTTCGCCCAAGCGGGGATATTGCTTAATATTCATTCCGACGCTCCCTTCAAAAAGTATACAGTATCCAGGCGAACTCTCTTCGCCGCAGCAACGACCTGCTCGAGCGTTACCTGAGACAGGCGCTCCATCAGATCTTCAATGGGTACTTCACTGCCGGAAAGCGCACAGCCAAGCATATACTCGTCAATACGCCCCGGCGAATCCAGAAATGCAGTCAGCGAACTGAGAAGCGATCTGCGGGCACATTCCAGCTCTTCTTCGGTAATCTGCCCCTGCACACAGGCATCCAGCTGACGAAGGATCTCTTCCTGCACAATATCATAGTTTTTCGCTTCAATGCCGGAGGAAACCGTCATCAGACCCTTGAACCTGTCAAGAGATGCCGATACATAATAGCACAGAGAGCGTTTTTCGCGGACATTCATGAAAAGCTTACTGGTCGCTCCCCCGCCATAAACGGTGCCGAAGAGCATCATTGCCGGATATTCGGGATCGGCCCCGGTAAGCCCCGTGCGGAAGCCCATGCAGAGCTTTCCCTGTGTAATGTCCATGGTCTTCGACACATAACGTACTTCGCCAACATCTGCATTGACGCAGGTAAATGCTGCATCCGGTAGGGCGCTCGGCAGAGGTGCCAGCATTTGGTTAAGCGCCTTTGCAACCTCCTCCGGAGCACGTCTTCCCATATAGAAAAGCTCCAGTCGGGAATGCGAGAGAAGGTGACGATAATAGTCAGCAAGAGATTCCCGGGTGATTTTTTCAGCTTCAACCCGGTCACCAAGCCGCGGGATGCCATAGGCTTCATTTGCACACATCACGCGAAGCATTTGCTCCTGCGCATAGGCGCGTTTATCATTCAATCGCCAGTCAATGGAATCCAGAAGGTTCTGCTTTTCCCCTTCAAAGGCATCCGGCAAAAAGCTTCCATTTTCCATACGGGGAGCGAAAAGCAGCTCTCCGAGGAAATCCAGCATAGGTGCAAAAACCTGCTCCCCTGCCGGAAGGAATTTCTCTTCCAGAAAATCGGCATAGAAGCCTGTGGTCAGAATCTCGCCCTTTTTCCGGACAAGTGTCCCCACCGATGCGCCATAGTGCGCGTCCAGAAAAGAGGAAATCGCGCGGATATCCGGATAATGCGCGGTACCCCGCAGCAGGACACTGGGCAGAAGCGCAGCCAGCGGCGCCTCCGTGGGCGTCAGAGGGCGTACAAAGTTCAGGCTCAGGCAGCCGGTCTTGAACTTCTCTGTCTGAATGGCGCGGAGATATACACCGGGTCTCAGTTGAATTCTCGGTTCCATGGGCAGAAATTCCTTTCCTTTTCTGGTTTGGTAGGTTATATTATACACCTCTCAGCGAAAAATAAAAGACCGAATTAAAAAAAACCTTGAGTTTAACCGCCAGTTCATGTAAACTAATAAGCGTATCGAGAGGAGGCATGAATATGCAGTGGCTGGAGCTTACCATTAAAACCACGCCGCAGGTCATTGACCTTGTGGCAGCAAGCCTGACCATGCTCGGCTTTGACAGCTTTATTATTGACGATGAAACAGATTTCAATGAATTTCTGGAGAATAACCGGCAGTATTGGGACTATGTAGACGAAGAACTCTCCGCCTCCATGGCAGGACTGAGCCAGATTCGCCTATATGTGGAAGACGGTCCGCAGGCGCCTGAGCAGATCAGCTACCTTCGTTCCGCGCTCGATGACATGAGAAAGCAGTACGCCGACCTGAACCCCGGCCCTCTTTCGCTGCAATGCGAAAACGTCCGTGACGAGGATTGGGAAAATAACTGGAAGCAGTATTATCAGCCCATTCCCATCGGTAAGCGGCTTCTGGTGGTTCCCATGTGGCTGGAGCCGGAGAACCCGGAAAACCGCGTAGAGGTACGGCTGGATCCCGGTATGATCTTCGGCACCGGAGCGCATGCCTCCACGCAGATGTGCATGAAAGAGCTGGAGGCTTTGATCAAGGGCGGAGAGCGGGTCATTGATCTGGGCAGCGGCAGCGGTATTCTCTCTATTACCGCCCTGCTTCTGGGCGCTGCATCTGCCATTGGCGTGGATATCGACCCCAAGGCAGAGGATATCGCCAGAGAAAATGCTGCAATAAATAAACTGTATGACAACAGGTTCACTGCATGTACCGGCGATGTCATCGGAGATGCTTCGCGTATGCAGGAGCTGTCCGCCACGCCGTATGATATTGTGCTTGCCAATATCGTAGCAGATGTGATTATTCCGCTTGCCCCCGTGATCCCGTACTTCCTGAAGCCCGAAGGTTTTTTCATCTGCTCCGGCATTCTGAACTCCCGACTCGATGAGGTCAAGGCAGCCATCGCTGCCGCCGGACTCCAGATTCTCAGCATCGACACCATGGATGACTGGTGCCGCATTACTGCCACAAAGGGCTGATTGCCCGAAAGGAGGCGCATTCCCATTCCGAAGCTATCCTATCGCCACAAGCTGCGGCTGCAGCGGGCACTGAAAGCATTGGGCATTACCGTTTTGGTGCTGGCCGCAATCATGATTTTCTTTCTGATTTTCCTGCAGCGCTATGTGGTCTATACTTCCGACGGTGCACATCTTGATTTCTCACGCAGCACGCTGGATATTGCCGTCAACGAGGACAACACCTCCGGCGAAAAGCCGAACAGCGGCCTGAGCAATGTGGAAATCGAAATTAAAAACGACGAGCAGAGCGCAGACGGTAAATTGAAGCAGCTCTCCGGCGTTTACATTACCATTGATATGATCCGCAATGAACCGATGCAGGTTCTGGAAAATATCAAAAAGCTGGATAACACCAATACGGTCATGATCGACGTGAAGGATGCCAAAGGCAATTTTTACTATAATACCTCCATCGCCGACACGAAAAAGGCCAATACCGATGCGGTCGATGAGCTGATTTCCTATCTGACGCGCAACGGCTACCCCATGATCGCCCGAATTCCGGCCTTTACTGACTCCTACTTTGCCGAGAATAACCGGGAGCTTGCTCTTGAAATGGAGGACGGCACCCTTTGGGCGGACGAGGAAGGCAACTATTGGCTGAATCCTGAAAAATCCACCGTCATCTCCTATCAGGAGCAAATCTGCAAGGAGCTTTCCTCTCTCGGTTTTCAGGAAGTGGTCTTCAACAGCTTCTCCTTCCCTGCCAGCGGCAGCATTGTCTACACCTCCAACATGACCCGTGCTGAGCTGATCGATTCTGCTGCACGGGAAATGGAAAACGCCTTCGCAGGAAGCAATCTGACCATCTCTTTCTGCACAACAGACACCGCCTTCCCGGTGGACAGCGCCTTTGGCCGCATTTTCGTTCCGGATGCATCCGGCGCAAATGTGGACAGAATTCTCTCCTCCCTGAAGGATACCGTAAACAACATTACCACCCAGGTCGTATTCCTCTCTGATTCCCGCGACACCAGATTCGAGACCTGCGGCATCCTGCGTCCGCTGATCATGGAAGCCTCTGTCGATATTGATCTTCCTGTGGACGAGTGATGTTTACGTTTTATTTTCGATTTGTTCTTTCTTTATTTCCTAAATCTTAACAAAAAGTTCATGGGGATATTTTATTATGAAAATGCAAGAAGGGTCCGGCATAGCCCATCTTTTTTACCTCCTTTTTCTTTTTCTTAAAAACCCCCTAAAAAATGCAGCCGCCTGACAGCGGCTGCATTTTTTTGAAAAAACATCCCCATCCAGATGGATGGGGATGGAGATTACTCTTTCATTAACTTACGGCGTGCGATATTGATGGGGCCGTCCTGCATATGGCTCAGCCATTCCAAGCTCTTGCCGCAGCCATAGGCCACGCAGGAATCGGGATCATCGGCAATCGTACAGCGAATCTCGGTACGATCCTCAAGGAAGCGATCCATACCCCAAATCTGGCAGCCGCCGCCTGCAAGCACAATGCCATTGCGGGAGATATCGGCCACGAGCTCCGGTGTTGCCTGCTCCAGAACAGCAAGCACTTCATCGGCAATGGTCTTTGCCGGTCTGCGAAGAATATCCAGAAGCTCAGAGGACTGGATGACCACATCCTTGAACAGACCCGATTTGAGGTCACGGCCTCGAATCTGCATTTCCGGATTTTCCGGGCGCTCCATAACACAGCCGACATTCATCTTGATTTCCTCAGCCGTGTTGACACCGATCACCGCCCCATGCTTGCGGCGGATATAACGGATAATCAACTCATCAAAGGTATCGCCTGCGGTTTTGATGGAGGACGAAACGGCAACACCGTTGAGGGTAAGCACAGCGATATCTGTTGTGCCGCCGCCAATGTCAACGATCATATGGCCATCAGGGCCGGAAATATCAATACCGGCACCCAGTGCAGCTGCCAGAGGCTCCTCAATCAGATAAACCCGTCGGGCACCGGCCTCCATGGCAGACTGAATCACTGCACGCTCTTCTACACCGCTGACACCACTGGGAACACAGACAATGACTCTGGGCTTTACGATGGCATAGTGCATGATCTTGCGGAAGAATTCCGAAAGCATTTTCTGCGCCATCTCATAATCGGAAATAACGCCTTCGCGCAGAGGACGCATGGCAACCACATTGCCCGGCGTGCGGCCGAGCATACTGCGAGCAGCAGAACCGACCTGCAGCACCTTGCCGTTGAGCTTATCCACAGCCACAACAGACGGCTCGCGCAGAACAATGCCCTTCCCTTCCTGATAAATCAGCACATTGGAAGTGCCAAGATCAACACCCAAATCTCTTGAAAAAAATAACATTATCTCACCTGCTGTATTTTGTTCCGGTGGGAAGCAGCCAGAACCGCGCAGCTCACCTGAGCCGCACCGGCATCCAGCAGCGTCTTGCAGCACTCAGAGAGTGTTGCACCGGTGGTCATCACATCATCAATCACTAGTATTTTTTGTCCGCGCACCAGCTCAGGGTCCGTCACGCGGTATACGCCAAGAACATTGGCCCGTCGATGCTCCGGCGCAGAAATGCCGGATTGGGCCGGATTATTTCGGATCTTTGTAAGGAGCGGCGAAACATCGCGCCCCAATTCTATTGCAGTTGCCCTGGCAAGCTCGAACGCCTGATCATAGCCTCTCTTGCGCCGCCGGGCACGGCTGACCGGAACATGCGTGATCAGATCATATTCCGGCTCTTCCTGCAAAAGCTTCATCGCCAACAGTCTTCCAAACGGAGCGGCATATAGCCTTTTCCTTCGGAATTTATAGCGGAGAATCGCTTCACGCACATGGCCTTCATAGTAGAAGACGGCAATGCTTCTTTTGCTGAAAGGGATGCTTCTCAGAAAATTCTCCGTATATGGGAGTTCTTTTCTGCAAGCTGAGCAGATATCCGTCTCGTTTTTCTCCAAAATTCGGCAGCAAAACACGCATTTCGGAGGAAACATCAGTGTCAGAAGCCAACGAATCATGCCTGTTCTCCCTCATACAGCTGACATAGGCGGCGCTTCAGGCCGCTATAGCGGCGGGTTTGGCGGTCATTTTGCGTCATTGCGGCAATGATTTCCTCGCTGCCGACAATAATCAGCAATTCTCTTGCTCTGGTAATTGCAGTATAAAGGATGCTTCGGGTCAGCAGATACGGCGAACCCTGCATCGCGCTGAGAATCACAGCGCGGTATTCGCTGCCCTGCGTTTTATGGACGGTCATTGCGTAGGCACATTCCAGTTCCGGCAGCATATCGAAGGAATACTCTGCCTCGCGGTCATCAAAGACAATGGTCATCGACTCTGCGGAATGGTCAATGTGGGTAATGACACCGATATCGCCATTGAAAATCCCGGTGCCGACACCTACGCCATCTACTCGTTTCCATATTATATCATAATTATTGCGAATTTGCATCACCCGATCACCTTCTCGGAAGCAAAATTCGCCATATTTTTTTTCTTTTTTTCCGGATGCCGGGGGATTGAGCGCCTGCTGAAGCACAAGATTCAGATTCTGCGTTCCTGCGATCCCCTTTCGCGTGGGAGAAAGCACCTGAATATCATTGACGGAGATTCCCATATTCTGCGGCAGACGCTGGCTGCAAAGCTCACAGATGGTTTTAACTGCGGACTCCGCGCTTGTCCTGCGCAGGAAAAAGAAATCACGATCCCTGACATTCAGAACCGGAAGTCTGCCCTGATTGACTGCATGGGCATTCATAACGATCAGGCTCTCCTGCGCCTGACGGAAAATCTCTGTCAGACGGACAGTGGGAATGACTCCGCTGCGAATCAGATCGGAAAACACATTTCCAGCCCCTACCGAAGGCAGCTGATCCGGGTCGCCAACCATGATGACGGTGCAGTGCTTCGGAAGTGCGCACAAAAGAGAGCGCATGAGAAGCAAATCCACCATGGAAGTCTCGTCCACAACGAGAACATCCGCATCCAACGGCTCATCCTCATCATGGACAAACATCATGAGACCTGTATCCGGGTTGATCTGCGCCTCCAGAAGCCGATGGATGGTAGCAGCAGGACGGCCGGTAAGCTCAGAGAGGCGCTTTGCAGCTCGACCGGTCGGTGCTGTCAGTAAAGTCGTCTTGCCAAGCTCGTCAAAAAGCTGCAAAATACCTGCCAAAGTGGTTGTTTTACCTGTGCCGGGGCCGCCGGTCAGAAGCATGATTTCATGGGTCGCTGCATCCCGGATGGCCTTCTGCTGCTCAGGGGCGTAGTGTAACCCAAGCGAAGCTTCAATCTCGCGGATATAGGCATTCAGGTCAACGGATTGGTTTTCAGTGTACTGTGCTTTTTCATAGAGACAGCTGGCAATATAGATTTCGGCCTCATAGTACTCAGGAAGATAACATACTTCATATTCTCCAAGCATAGCCTGCACCAGCCGTTCCTGCTCCTGCAGGCGGGGAATCGCTTCACGGACGATCGCAACATCCAACCCGAGCAGCTGCGCTGTGGCAAAAACGAGCTTCTCCGTGGGGGCAAAAACATGCCCGTTGCTCAGATTGTAGGAAAGCTCAAACAAAACGCCCGCCTCAACTCTGCGTTCGTCATCGCCGTCTAAGCCGATCTCCAGTGCAAAGGTGTCAGCCTCCTGAAAACTGGCGCCGAATTCCGCCAATGTCAGGATATAAGGATTCTCCGAAATCTCATCAATGGCATATTCTCCAAAGCGGCGGTAAAGTCGCATGGCATACTGCGCCCGAAGTCCATGGCCGGAGAGGAATTCAATCAGACGGCGGACACCAACCTGCGCAGCAAAGGATTTAGCGATCATTTGCGCTCTTTGCAGGCTGATACCCGATACCTCAGCCAATCTCTCAGGCTGACGCTCCATGATTTCCAGTGTCTGCTCTCCAAAGCGCTGTACAATTCTTGCAGCTGATTTGGGGCCAATGCCTTTAACAGAACGGGAGGAAAGGTAAACCAGAATTTCCTGTGCAGTCTCAGGCATCAGCCGTTCCAAAAACTCAGCCGCAAACTGTCGGCCATACTGGGCATGAGACTGCCACCGACCCGTAACCAAAAGGCGCTCTCCGACATGAACCAGAGGGATGGTTCCCACTACAGTGACAAGGCCTGCCTCATCGCTGTTGAATTTTACGACAGAATAGCCATTTTCTTCATTTTGAAACAAGACGGTACAAACCACACCTTGCAGCAGCTCCATTTCCTGCTCCATGGAACCAAGACCTCATTTCGATAATTTCTCTATGATGATATCATCCTTCTCCAGAAGACAGGCCGAAGCAAGAAGCTCGGGATCCTCCTCTTTCTGAACAATGATAAATATTCCCTGAATCAGCCGATGCTGTTTCAGGAAACGAAAACACCGTACAGCATTCTCCAGCATCGGCTCACTTTGGCGATCAAGAGAAAAGACCATACGGACTTCCTTCGGCAGCGGAGTAAGCAGAGCAGCACGAAAATACCACTCCAGTGCCAAAAAAGACAAAATCAGAAGAACACTTAACAGCAATGCCATGAAACCACCTCAATATCAAGGTATGCAGGGCACGGAGGATAAGTGCAAAAGGGCCTGTCTCGTGGTGAGGCAGGCCCTTGTGGGTTAGGCTAAATAGGAATTAGTCCTCGTTGAT
>JAZQOW010000029.1:0-7024 GCA_045628065.1 Faecousia sp. | reverse complement strand
ATCGTGGCGGGCATATTGAAGGGCACTGTTGTCCATCAATGCTAATTCATGCAGCCGGGAAGCGCTCCCAAGTGCCCGCTTCATCGTGGGAGAAAGACCGTCAAATTCTTCGCGGCTGTTGTATGTGCTGTTTCTCATAGCAATCAAAACGCCTCCCCAACATTTTTCGAAGGTGATTTCATCTGGTTTTTTGGCCTTTCGGACAGCTTCGGTGATTTCGCCGATAGTGGGCAGAAACCTATTTGTGCTCGTGGCTATGTGTTTTCGGATAACTGCCGTGAAAAGCCCGCAATCCTCGCCTTTGAACGTGTCGAACCATAGACGCGCCTGTGCTTGCGCAAGTTCAGGTGAAAGCCCTCTGAATGTATCCGGGTATGAGATTTGCAAAAGCGCGTACGCTTGTTTAAACTCATTCCAAATCACTGAAAACACCCTCCCTGTCCATCTGAATGAATAAGTCTGCGCTTGATGTGCCTCTTTGATTGTTTGCGCTCCGATACGGCTGGTTTTCGCATCTTCCTTCCCACGTTCTCACTGCCGCTTTCCAGTCCTTCATTGGATTCTTACCGACCTTCCAGCCGTTTGAATCGTAGAAGTCAACAAAACGCTGAGCATCCACAGAATTGCCGCGCTCATTACAGTATTGAGCAACTTCCTCAATGGTCGGCGGCGTGAATCTCTTTTTTCGTTCACCACTGGAAGCGGGCGCGGCGCTCGCGCCCGATACTGCATCTATAGGGTATTTATACCCTATAGATACATCTGTTACTGTTACTGGTACTGTTACTGGTACTGGTTCTGCTGCTGATTCTGATTCCCGCGCATCTTCTTCGATTTCCTCACCAGACAAAAGCGCCTCAATGTATTTGCGGAACCTTTGACTTTTGATATTCGGCACTCTGCGCCTGACGGCAACCATCACCTTTGAAGATTCAGCCCAATTATAGCGGCTCCAGTGTTTGACAAGTAATTCTTTCGTTGTCCTGTCATACTCGACAACATGATGGTTTTTTTCCATGCGGTCAAGTAAGCGTGAAACGGTGTCGATATTGTACCCCGTTTCCTGCGCGATCTGTTTCATGCTGATTTCATAGCAGCCTGAAATATCGGTGTGCGGATTGGTGAGGCAGTACAAGAAGAAATATTTGTCCTCAGGCGTAAAATCGTCAGCAACCTTGCTGTCATTCCAGAACGAGATTGAAACGGTTCTGTAATATGCCATGCGTTACCCCCGGGAGGCCTGCATGGGCTGCGTGGCGCTCTGTGCGTCCAGCTTTTCAAGCAACTTGACAACATTGACATAGAACCGCGTTCCGACAAGGATTCCCGGCAGCTCTTCGCAAGCCCTCAAGCGACGAAGCGCGGTTTCAGGCATAATACCAGCTCGCGCCGTTTCGTTGATTGTTGCAAAGTTGGGAAGTTTTACCCCGCAATACTCGATAGTCGGTCTGTCTTTTAACACAATAAATCAGCTCCAATCTTGGTTTTTTATCTTGTATTTTGACTGGCTATATGTTATCATAAGACAAAGCGGGGTTCAAGCCCCTAATTTGCCCCTGATTGGAGGATATGACATGGCACGAAACGGCGTTATAGCCCCTGATTACAAGCCGCAATTCTTAGAAGCTCGAAAAGCTAAAGGTCTTACGCAAAAAGATGTGTCTGAAAAGCTCGGTCACAGTGACCCGTCAACTTATAGGGATTATGAGAAAGGGAGAGTTATGCCAAACGGGGAAACCCTTTGTAAGCTGGCTGATTTATTTGATGTCAGTACTGACTATCTCCTTGGGCGCTGTCCCAACTACAAGACAATGGGAAACGCGTACATTGGTGAGTATACAGGGTTGACTGACCAAAACATTGAAATTCTTCATAATGGATTCCCGCGACCATACATTCCTAAAAGCTATTTCCCGCCAAAAGACAAAACAGAAGAACGCATGGAAATATTTAACAAGCTGATTTCCAAACGCGATTTTATGTATATTCTGGATTCTGTAAGGATAATGAGCGAAATTGCAGATTATTGGGATAATGCTTACAATGAAGCTCCGTCAATTCAGCATGGGCTTGTATATGTGGACAGAGACGGGAAAAGAATTCAATACCCGAATCATGAAAAAGCCGATATTGCAATAAAGCGCGACGGCGAGCATATATACGACCAAGACAACGGCTCTGTTGAACTCGTTGGCGGCGATTCTATAGCTTTTTTTGCGGATAAAGCAACAAGACTGTTTCGCAAGACTATAGTCAAAATTGCAAAGGAGAACAAAACCGATGGCAACGATTAAAGCGAATGTTGATAAGTCCGGGAAAGTTATTTCTTATCGGTGGCGCTGCTGTGTCGGCAGAAATGCCGCAGGCCGTCAAGAATGGGAGACAAAAACGGTCCCGGCTCCCGATGGCCTTACCCCGAAAAGGGCGCTGAAAGCCATGCAGACGGCGGCAGACCAATGGGAAGCCGATCTCAAAGCGGGCCGCCTCTCCCGCAATAAAGACAGCCTCGCAGAGTTCATTGAAAACTGCTGGCTTCCTCTCGCCGTTGAAGATGGGCAGCATTCGCAAAACACGGTTGACTTCTACAAGGCCTGCTCCCGGCGCATCATTGCCGCCATGGGTGACAAGCTGATCTCCAAAATTTCCCCGCTGGATATTGACCGTTTTATTGCCGGGCTTCGGCGTGAAGTCCGTCCAGACGGTTCCCATCTGTCTGACAAGACGATCAAGCATCATTTCCGCACACTATCAAGCATCCTGAATTATGCAGAACAAAAAGGCGTGATTGACCGCAATCCTATTGCCCGCTGCAAGGCTCCCAGCGTGGAGAGAAAACCCGTTGACTTCCTCGGTGCAGAAGATGCACAGCGGTTTGTCGATGCCTTGAAAACAGAGCCTATCCGATGGCAGGCAATAATGACCGTTCTTCTTGTGCTGGGTCTCCGGCGCGGTGAATGCCTCGGCCTGCAATGGCGTGATGTGAATTTCAAGGCGCAGACGGTCAGCATTCAGAGGAATGTAACCCACAACAGCAACGGCGTGGAAGTCCTTGACAAGCTGAAAACACAAGGTTCCCGGCGTGTGATTCCGCTCCCTGCTCCCGTTGCCGCTGTCCTCCACTCATGGCAGATAGAGCAAGCACAAGACCATGGTGTGTTGCTCTCTCATGCGTTCATCTTTGGTGATGAGTTCGACCCTTACGCACCGTATAACCCGCAGAATGTAACAGGCTGGATGCAGCACTTTACAAAGCGGCACAGCCTCCCGAATGTATCTCCGCATGATCTCCGGCACACTGCCGCAACTCGCCTAATTGCCGCAGGCGTTGGCGCTGCCGATGTTGCCGCAGTCCTCGGACATAGCGACCCAGCAACAACGCTCCGTTTTTACTCCGGCGCAAATTTGGAAACCATGCGGGCAGCCTTTGACCGCCTGGAAAAGGTCAGCTCCATGGCATAGCGAAAAAGAAAGCCCTCATGCTCGGTGTATGGTGGCTTTTGAGTGTCAACAAAAGTGTCAACAAACATAAAAAACGATAAAGAATGATAGTATTTTTTCGCTTGAAAAAGTGATGGTTTCCATCTAAAATCGTATTGAAAAAGTAACATTTCGGACGATAAAAAATATTCCGTGGATAATTTGGGACCAAGAGACCGTGGGTTCAAGTCCCGCAACCCGGACCAGAAAAATCGCCGATTTCTCTTGAAATCAGCGATTTTTCTAACTTTTTGATATTTCCAATTTTTGCGCTGTGATGTTCCGCCTACGCAGCAGCTTTCTGGTAAATGATTGGTGCTAGAAATACAGACCTTTATACATATGAAGAAAAACCAAAAATTCAGGGTGGTACTTACAATCACAAAAGTGTTGATACCTCAGCTTGAACACGACATGCATAATTATTCTTAGCAAGTAAAACAGCTTGCCCTAAAACACATTGGGCAAGCTCAGCAATCGCAATTTTACCGGGAGACAGAAATATGATCGTATTTTTTGATTTGGACGATACCTTATATGACCGCGGCATGCCGTTTCTTGCCGCAGCGGAAGAATTTTACGGTGGAAAGGTCGCAGATCCGCGCAAAGCATACCGGGCTTGCATGTTCCGCGGCAATGAAGTTTACCTGCCCTCCCAGCGTGGTGAGATCAGCATGGAAGAAATGTTCATCTACCGCTGGCGTCGTGGATTTGCCGATGTGGGCATCGAGATGACGGCCGGGGAGGCGCTGGAATTTCAAGCGCTTTACCGTTTGAAAAAGGACTGTATCTCCCTCAGCCCCGTAATGGAAGACATGCTGCGCTGCTGTGCCGAGCATGCCGACGGTCTGGGAATCATTACAAACGGTCCGTCGAAAAATCAGTGGAACAAAATTCGTTGTCTTGGTCTGGAGCGGTTTATGGATCGGAACTGGATGATCGTCTCCGGGGATGTTGGCATCGACAAACCCGATGTTGGTATCTTTCATATTGCCGAGCAGCGCTGCAATACCGCGCCCAACGAGCTTCTCTTTATCGGGGACTCTCTGGAGAATGACATTGCCCCCGCAATCCAATGCGGATGGAATACGATGTGGCTCAACCGCAATGCGCATCCTGATGACCCCGGCATCCATCCCGATGTGACAGTAACAACAGAAGCTGAACTTGCAGCTGCATTAAGGATGCAATTCTGAACATGTCGCAATTAAAATTCCCGCTTCCCCTACCCTTGCACGCATAGGAAGCAGGTCTGACCACATAGCTGACCGCAGACACGCACGGTATACCCTCGGGAATACTTATAAAAAGCCAGAAAAAAGTTCTGTGCGTTATTTGGCTCCACGACGCCGCCGGTTCGAATTCTGTCACCCTCCATGAAGGCAAACAGGATGAGCTTCTGCATTTTCTGAGCAATGCCAGTATAGCAAATTAGAACAAGAGCAGGAAATCTGGTTTTATGGATCATCGCAGACAAGAACCTGTATTCTTGACTTCTCCGGCTATATGTGATATAAGTAATTATGTTCATCGGAGGGTGAGCTATTCGCATGAAATAGTGAGCTGGATAAGATGGTAGGCTGAGACGCCCACTATCTTATCCAGTTTTTTGTGGAGGGAAGGGATCATGCACAAACACGCATTAACAGAAGGCTCTGTCTTGAGGAGATTACTATTCTTTGCGCTGCCGATTCTTGGTGCGAATCTTCTTCAGGCATTATACGGCACGGTCGACCTTATGATCGTCGGACGCTTCGCGGAGGCGAGTGCGGTTTCTGCCGTGTCTACGGGAAGTATGACCATGCATACGATCACAGGGATCGTCATTGGACTGACAATGGGATGTACGGTTCTTTTAGGCAATTGTATCGGAATGAAAGATTATAAGAAAGCAAGCCGTGCAATTGGATCGGCAGGGGTACTGTTTGCAGGAATCGGGGCTGGATTGACCCTTTTGGTTGTGGCATTGGCATCCCCCATCTCAACCGTGATGAATGCCCCGAAAGAAGCATTTGCGCAGACAGTAGATTATATAAAAATATGCGGCACAGGCGTTATTTTCATTGTGCTGTTCAATGTCCTGAGCGGAATTTTCAGAGGAATCGGCGATTCGAAGACCCCCCTCGTCTTAATGGCTATTTCCTGCGGCTGCAATATTATAGGAGATTTAATTCTTGTAGGTGGTTTTTCACTGGGAAGCGCAGGTGCTGCGATGGCAACCGTAGCTGCACAGGGCATTAGTGTTGTCAGCGCCTTTTTGATGATCCGCAGGACAGGGTTCGGTTTTGAAACGCAGCCGGAGTTCCTGAAGCCCGCGAAAAAGGAGATCTCGCTGATATTAAAATACGGTCTTCCCATTGCCGCACAGGAATTGCTGACAGGCGTTTCTTTTATGGTCATCCTCGCCATATTAAACGGGTTCGGACTCATTGCATCGGCCGGCGTGGGCGTCGCGGAGAAGCTCTGCGGCCTGATGTTCATCGTGCCCGGCGCTATGATGTCTGCTGTGTCGGCCTTTTCTGCGCAGAATGTTGGCGCAGGCTTACAGGACAGAGCGAAAAAGGGGATGTATTACGGCATGGGCGTGACCACCCTGATTGGATTATGTATGTTTGCCATCAGCTTTACCAACGGTGCGTGGCTGGCGCATTTCTTCGCCAAGGATATGGAGGTCTGTTATGCTGCGGCTGATTATTTGAAGTCATATTCAATAGACTGCGTGATTGTCGGGTTTAATTTTTGTATGATGGGATATTTAAACGGAAACGGCAAGACTGGATTTGTAGCGCTGCAGGGCATATTAAGTACATTCCTTGTAAGAATTCCCGTATCCTATATGATGAGCAGAATTGAGGGCGTGAGCCTTTTTCAGGTCGGCTTTGCAACGCCGCTTGCAACCGTATTTGCAATTGTCATTACGGTTGCGTATATAGCAAGATTCGAGAAGAATCATCTTGAACGGATGACTTTGAGGTGATATAGTTTTAATAGCCGGACGGTGATTTATCACCTTGCAAGGTGCCCTTCAGGGTTCCCGGTTGGACATAGAACTATGGCCAGATAAGACGCAATGTCTTATCTGGCCATTTATTTTCAGGAGGGAAACAATGAAAATCTATGAAGAACCAGGCGCGAGGCCTGATCGCCCAGATTACGGACGAGCCTGAGATCAAAGAACCGATCAACAATGGCGGCGCACGGTTTTATATCGGTTTTGCGCCGCTTGTGCGGCTGGAGGCGGCACGGGCTATGATTGCCTATGTTCAGCAAAGTGCTGCATAACCATGCCAGTTTGTATGAACACGCAACTTGATTGCAATCCACCCCTTAGGTCAGGAGGCAATATCATCAACTTAAGGCAAGGCTATGCTGTTCGGTGGCAGGTACCCCCGTAGGGGCGAACTGTGTGTCAAGAGTAACATGGTTTACACATTGTGCAATAACATGGTTTACACGTTTGCAAGGACGAGGGCAATACGAATTTCAGACGGAGGGAGGGCGTAGCCCGACCAGAGTCTGAAATTCGGCGCGGCTCATTTGCCCTCAA
>JAZQOW010000028.1:0-19498 GCA_045628065.1 Faecousia sp. | reverse complement strand
TGTATATGGAGCCGCTGACGCTGGAATACCTTGCGAAGGTTGTCCGTCATGAACGCCCGGATGCGATCCTGCCCGGCATCGGCGGGCAGACTGGTCTGAATCTCGCCGTGCAGCTGGAAAAAAAGGGCGTGTTGGCAGAATGCCGCGTGGAGCTGCTTGGCACAAAAAGCGAAAGCATTGCCTGCGCGGAGGATCGTGAGTTATTCAAGGAGCTTTGCGAAAACCTTGGCGAGCCGGTGCTGGCATCCGATATTGCAATGTCTATGGAAGAGGGCATCGCCGTTGCCGAAAAAATCGGCTATCCGGTCGTTCTTCGTCCTGCCTTCACGCTTGGCGGTACCGGCGGTGGATTTGCAGATGATCAGAATGAGCTTCTGCCGCTGTTAAAAAATGCCCTTTCGCTCTCACCGGTGCATCAGGTGCTGATCGAGAAGAGCATTAAGGGCTACAAGGAAATTGAATATGAGGTCATCCGCGACGCGAATGATACGGCAATCACCGTCTGCAATATGGAAAATCTTGACCCGGTGGGAATTCACACCGGCGACTCGATCGTGGCTTGCCCGTCTCAGACGCTGACCAACAAGGAGTATCATATGCTCCGTGACAGCGCCCTGAAAATCATCCGTGCCCTCAAGATCGAGGGCGGCTGCAATGTGCAGTTTGCGCTGGATCCGAACTCCTTCCAATACTATCTGATTGAGGTCAACCCCCGCGTATCGCGCTCCTCTGCCTTGGCTTCCAAGGCAAGCGGCTACCCGATTGCCCGCGTTTCCGCAAAAATCGGCATCGGTATGACGCTGGATGAGATTCAGATCGCCAATACGCCGGCCTCCTTTGAACCGGCGCTGGATTATGTAGTCACCAAAATGCCGCGCTTCCCGTTTGATAAATTTACCGATGCGGACCATTCCCTGTCTACGCAGATGAAGGCCACAGGCGAAGTCATGAGCGTCGGCAGAACCTTTGAGGAGAGCCTGCTCAAAGCCGTCCGTTCTCTGGAAATCGGCCTTTATCATCTGCATCATCGCGTATTTGATGATATGCAGGAAGCTCAGCTGTTTGAGTATATCCGCCTGGGAACCGACGATAGAATTTATGCCATTGCGGAACTTCTCCGCCGCGGCTGCTCTATTGAGCCGATCCATGAAGCGACGGCCATCGACCGTTTCTTCCTGCGGAAATTACGCAATATCACAGAAAAAGAGCGTGAGCTCTCCGAATGCAGGGGCTCTGCTTCGGTGCTGCTTTCTGCAAAAAAATTCGGTTTTTCTGATAAAGAAATCGCAGAATTGTGGGAAATGTCGGAGGATGAAGTTTTTTCCATCCGGAAAAATGCCAATATTTTCCCGACTTATAAAATGATCGATACCTGCGCTTCGGAGTTTGACAGCTACATTCCTTATTTTTATTCCACCTACGAGGAAGAGAATGAATCTGTCGTTTCGGACAGAAAGAAGATCGTCGTGCTCGGTTCCGGCCCCATTCGTATCGGACAGGGCGTGGAGTTTGACTATTCCACCGTCCACGCCGTTCAGACGATCCGCGAGGCAGGCTATGAAGCGATCATCATCAACAATAACCCTGAGACAGTTTCAACAGATTACACCTGCTCAGATAAGCTCTACTTTGAACCGCTTTGTGTGGAGGATGTGATGAACATCATCGAGCTTGAGCACCCGGATGGTGTCATAGCTACCCTCGGCGGTCAGACGGCAATCAATCTTGCAGAGCCTCTGGAGAAGCGTGGTGTGCGCATTGTTGGCACAGGCTGTGACGCAATTGAGCGAGCCGAGAACCGGGATGCCTTCGAGAAGCTGCTGAAGGAGCTGCATATTCCCCAACCGAAGGGACAGGCGGTAACTTCCATTGAGGCAGGCGTCAGGGCCGCAGAGGAGATCGGCTATCCCGTCCTTGTGCGCCCCAGCTTTGTTCTCGGCGGAAGAGCCATGCAGATCGTTGCAAAGGAAAATGCCCTTCGGGAATATTTGAAGACAGCGGTTGAAATCGATGAGGATAAGCCGGTATTGGTTGACAAATATATCAGGGGCAAGGAAGTAGAGGTTGACGCGGTCTGCGATGGCACGCAGGTCTTTGTCCCGGGCATCATGGAGCTCGTTGAGAGAACCGGCGTGCATTCGGGCGACTCGATCAGCATTTATCCTGCCTACAGCCTTTCACAGAAAGTGAAAGATACCATCCTGGACTATACGGAAAAGCTGGGAATTCATATCGGAATCGTTGGACTTTTCAACATTCAGTTCATTGTTGATGAGCAGGAGAATGTGTTCATCATTGAGGTAAATCCCAGATCGTCCCGTACCGTTCCGTTCTTATCCAAGGCAACCGGCTATAGCCTTGCCGATATTGCTACACGGGTCATTCTCGGCGTAAGCCTGCGCAGTCAGGGCATTACCGAGGTATATCCACAGGAGAAGAAGCGCTATTATGCTAAGGTTCCCGCGTTCTCCTTCTCCAAGCTAAACGGCATGGATTCCTATTTGTCTCCTGAGATGAAATCCACCGGCGAAGCCATCGGCTATGATCGGAAGCTGCACCGCGCAGTATATAAAGCCTTTATCGCGTCCGGACTGGAGCTAAAGAACTACGGAACCGTGATCGTCAGTGTCGCGGACGAGGATAAGGATGAAACGATCCCCCTTGTGCGAAGATTTTTTGATATGGGCTTCAATATTGAGGCAACCTCTCTGACAGGAGAGGTGCTGAAGGCCAATGGCATCCGCACAAAGATTTTGCATAAGCCCACAGAAGGAAGCAGCGAGGTTCTCGATTCGATCAGGGCAGGCTATGTCAGCTATGTGATCAATACCCGCGCAATTCTCTCCGGCAATCATTACGGTGATGGCGTTGCCATTCGCCGGTGCGCGGCGCAGAATAACGTGGCCATGCTGACGTCTCTGGATACTGTAAGAATGCTTCTGGATGTGCTCGAAGAAATCACACTTGGTATTGCGACCATCGATTCAGAATAAGAGGTGAACATATGCACTTTACAAAAATGCACGGGCTCGGAAATGACTATTTATATGTTTACGGCGTTGTCCCTTCCGATGTTGCGAATCTGTCTATAAAGCTTTCTGACCGACATTTTGGTGTCGGTTCCGACGGTATGATTTTTATTTCGCCTTCTTCAACGGCGGATTTCCAAATGCGCATCTTCAATGCGGACGGAAGCGAAGCAAAGATGTGCGGCAACGGGATTCGCTGTGTCGGAAAATATGTCTATGATAAGGGCTATACCGACAAGAAGAATCTGAAAATCTCGACCCTTTCTGGCATTAAGGAGCTGGACCTTGATGTTCGGGGCGGAAAAGTCAAAAATGTGACCGTTGACATGGGCAAAGCAGTCGCGGACAATGAAATTTCAATGAAAATCAGCGACCAGGAATATACAATGATCCCGGTTTCTGTCGGCAATCCGCATGCTGTCCTCTTTGTGGAGGATGCAGAGAAAGCGCCTGTAGCAGGCATCGGCCCCATGATCGAGCACGCGCCTGCTTTCCCGGATGGCGTGAATGTGGAGTTTGTAGAGGTCATTGACCGTGAGAATCTGAGAATGCGCGTGTGGGAGCGCGGAAGCGGAATCACCATGGCTTGCGGTACCGGCGCCTGCGCATCCGTTGCAGCAGCCGTCAAAAAAGGCTATTGCAAGGCCGGCGTGCCGATTCATGTGCATCTGGATGGCGGTACCCTGACCATTCAGGTAAATCAGGACAATACGGTCATCATGACCGGTGCAGCAGAGACCATTTGCGAAGGGGAGGTAGAACTATGCTGAAGCCGAATAAAAATTATCAGAACCTGAAGGATTCCTATCTGTTCTTCAACATCAGCCAAAAAGTCGGCGCCTATCTCTCCGAGCACCCGGGGCAGCACATTTATCGCCTGGGAATCGGTGATGTGTCGCTTCCTCTTTGCCCTGCTGTCATTGCTGCATTGCATGAAGCGGTTGAAGATCAATCCGTGAAGGAGAACTTCCATGGCTATATGCCCGAATGCGGCGCTGATTTCCTGAGAGAAACCATCAGAAATGATTACGAGCAGCGCGGCGTGAAGCTTTCTTTGGAGGAAGTCTTTGTTTCAAGCGGTGCAAGTGACGAGCTGGGCGATATTCTGGATTTGTTCGATCGCAGCAGCACGGCTCTGATTATGGAGCCCGCTTATCCCGCCTATGTGGATGCGAATGTCATGGCGGGAAGGGAAATCATTCATCTGCCTTCCGGCAAGGATAACGGATTTTTGCCCGAACCCTATGAGGGCCTGCACGCAGACCTGATTTACCTCTGCTCGCCGAATAATCCTACCGGTGCGGTATTCTCCAGACAGCAGTTAAAGAAATGGGTGGATTTTGCCAATGCTCATGGCGCGGTCATCCTGTTTGACGCTGCCTATGAGGCTTTTATCGAGGATGAAGAGCTTCCGCACAGCATTTTTGAGATCGAAGGTGCGAGAACCTGCGCGATTGAGATTTGTTCTCTTTCCAAAACGGCGGGCTTTACGGGTACCAGACTCGGCTATACCGTGGTTCCCAAGGAGCTGGTCTGCGATGGCATGAACATCAACAGTATGTGGGTAAGAAACCGCACAACGAAGACAAACGGCGTTTCTTATATCATTCAGAAAGGCGGCGCAGCTGTCTTTACCCCCGAAGGAAAACGGCAGATTCATGAGACGATTGCTGCCTATAAGAAAAACGCAAAGGTCTTATCCGCTGTTCTGGATGAGCTGAACATCTGGTACACCGGCGGCAAAAATGCGCCGTATATCTGGATGAAGTGCCCCGGCAACATGAGCGGCTGGGAGTTCTTCGATTATCTTCTGCGTGAAATTCAGGTGGTCGGAACCCCCGGCGAGGGATTCGGCGAATGCGGCAACGGCTATTTCCGCTTCTCTACCTTTGGCTCTGCCGAAGATACACAGATCGCCGCAGAAAAGCTGAAGGTCTTGTTGTCCAAAGGCGAATTCTGAGATGCCTGATGCTGATTTCCTGTACGGAACCAATCTGATTGAATTCCGGCTGATATCGGCATTTCCGTTCCGCATGATTTGAAGAATAAAAGGGCTGAGTCACAGTTTTGTGACACAGCCCCTTTTCTTTAGCAGCTGCTTATCCTTCATCCCGTGCAAACGCCTCACGCATTTTGGATAGGGCTTTTTTCTCAATGCGCGATACATCGGAGCGGCTTAAATGAAAGCAGGGCTACAGAATGATATGGACTTGCATCCTGCCGTTTTCCTGCGCCAGCTCGACCCGGGTGAGGACGGCCGATAGAAAAGCCCGATCCTCGCGGAGCTGAGCTAAAAACTCTCTCACCCATGTTTTCGTCTCCTCCGGGGTGGGAGGGGCGGCAGGATCTTCGCATTGAACGCTTTGCAGCATTGCTTTTCGCTGCCTGATGGGCGCAGATAAGCGGCTGTAATCCTCGGGGGAGAGAATGCCGTCCACCTTGTCTAAGTACATTTGATCCAGACGGTGCTTCAGAACATCCAGCTCCTTTTGCTGTGCTTCCTGTGCAGAGAGGGGGCGCTTTCTTTCCTCCATGGCATAAGCTTCTGCAATAGGGAGGAGGAAGTCCTCTGTCAGGTAAGGTGCACAGCGCGCCAATATGGTGTCCAGCACGGCCTCCCGTACCCGTTTTTCCCCGATGCAATGGCTGGTACAGATCCCAGCCTTGGGAAAGCGCTGGTAGGTGCGGCATACATAATATAGAACATCCTCTCCGGCAGCATTTTTGCGGCAGATCACGGATAGGGGAGTACCGCAGGCATGGCAGAAGATCAGACCCTTTAGCAGGTGCTCATGGGTCCGGCTTCGCGTTCGCCGCCGTCCGGCAATCAGTTTCTGGACTGCCTGAAATGTTTCCCGGTCAATGATGGCCTCGTGGGTGTTTTCCACCACAATCCAGTCTTCTTTCGGCTGCCGTATTCGTTTTTTGCTCTTGTAGCTCAGCTTTTTGATCCGCCCCTGTACGGTGGAGCCGATGTACGTCTCATTTTGCAGCAGCTCAGAAATGCGCTCGCTGCTCCATAGCCCGGCATATGGCCCAAGTCTTCCCGGGGTCAGAGCGGCATATACACTGGGTGTAGGAATCTGCTCCCGGTTGAGCTGTGCCGCGATGCCCCGGCAGCTCTCTCCGGACAGCGCCATGGCAAAAATCCGCCTGACAATGGGTGCAGCACCTTCGTCAATGACGATTCTGTTTTTCTCCGTCGGGTGCTTTTGATAGCCGAATATCGCCTTGCCCCCAATAAACAGCCCCCGCCGCTGCTTCTCCCGCTTGACAGAGGTAATTTTTTTTGAGATATCCTTGGCATACATATCGTTCATGATGGCACGAAAGGGGGTGATCTCATTGGCACTCGATTCGATCCCGGTGTCGATTCCATCGAGCAGGGAGATGTAGCGTACCCCATGCTCCGGGAAATAGCGCTCCATGTAATGCCCTGTGAGAATGTAGTCGCGCCCCAGTCGGGATAAATCCTTGGTGATGACCAGATCGACCTGCTTTGCCTCGATATCCCGCAGCATTCGCAAAAACCCGGGACGCTCAAACCCGGTGCCGCTGTAGCCATCGTCAATGTAGAGGTCATGGACGATGATCTCGCGCTTTTTCGCATAATCCTCCAAAAGCGCACGCTGGTTGCTCACGCTCTGGGAGGGGCCGTCCCCCTCATCCTCCCGCGACAGGCGGATGTACAGCGCCGCCCTGCATTGGGATAGCTCCATTTCCCGTCGCCTCCATGCTTTGCAGATAGACCCGGAATGCACGCGCCACACGTTCTTCCAAATCAGCGTCATTCCCGGTTACTGTGCAGATTATTTTGTTCATACGCATACCTCCTGACATCCTATCCTATGAAGGCGAAGCGGCTTCCTATGCGCGCGCTCGAATGGAGCGGGATAGAAATTCCCTTGGCGAAATGAATCGCAGACGATTTCAAAGCGTAAAAAAAGCCTCCCAAAATGGGAGGCTTTTGATACAAATCAATTAGAAGAGATTGGTTTCGGTTTCTTTGTCAAACAGATGCATCAGCTCAGGACGGAAGGAGAAGCTGATTGCGGCATGGTTTGCAATGGAGTTCATATCGAGATCTGCGGTCTGGACAACTGCAACGACATCAGTTCCATTGGCATTCATATGCAGGTGCAGCTCGCTGCCCATCATTTCGGAAACATCAACCTTGGCATCAATGCCCTGCTGGCCGATGGAGATATGTACGGGACGGACACCGACAACGATATCACGCTCCTGCACATTCTGCTCACGAAGGATGGCTTGACGGTCTGCGGGGAGCTCGTATTTCTTGCCCATAACTACGGCATAATACTTGTTCTGCTCCTTGATGAGCTTGCTATTGGGGAAGAAGTTCATCTGGGGAGAGCCGATGAAGCCTGCAACGAACAGGTTGGCGGGATGATTGAAAACCTCCTGCGGGGTGCCGATCTGCTGGATGAAACCGTCGCGCATGATAACGATGCGATCGCCCAGAGTCATAGCCTCGGTCTGGTCATGGGTAACATAGATGAAGGTGGTATCGACTTTTTCGCGGAGCTTGATGATCTCAGCACGCATCTGGTTACGCAGCTTGGCGTCCAGGTTGGACAGAGGCTCGTCCATCAGGAAGACCTTGGGGTTACGCACGATGGCGCGGCCGATGGCGACACGCTGACGCTGACCGCCGGACAGAGCCTTGGGCTTACGGTCGAGGTACTGGGTGATATCCAGAATTTCAGCAGCTTCGCGTACACGGGCTTCAATTTCATCCTTGGGCAGCTTCTTCAGCTTCAGGGAGAAGGCCATGTTGTCGAATACGGTCATGTGGGGGTACAGAGCATAGTTCTGGAAAACCATGGCGATATCGCGATCCTTGGGGGCGGAATCGTTCACGAGATTGCCGTCGATGTACAGTTCGCCTTCGGTGATGTCTTCCAGACCTGCAACCATACGAAGGGTGGTAGACTTGCCGCAGCCGCAGGGGCCGACCAGAACGATGAATTCCTTATCGCCAATATCGAGGCTGAAGGACTGAACGGCAACAACACCCTGATCGGTGATCTGAAGGTTGATCTTCTTCTCTTCGGGACCGTCACCCTTCTTCTTTTTCTTCTTGGTTTCGTAGTTGGGATAGATTTTCTTAATGTTCTTGAGAATGACTTCTGCCATATTAACGACTTTAATGCGTGTGCCTCCGCATGCACGCACCTCCTGACGGAAAAATGAACCGTCAGTTTACGGCAGGTCTCCACGCTGCCGCACCGCAAGTCAAGCGGGATGGGATGTTCCTCCTTTTTTTGTGCATCGTACCTATTGTGGGTGGAGTAGACACAATACACCAAGATATATTAATTCTATCATGGATCGAAAAGAATTACAAGGGAAATTGTCTAAAAATAACTGCACAATTTCTGTGTGCTTATCATAGCCGCGCTCCGATACATAGGAGCGGCTGATACCGCATCTCTGCGCAACATCCCGTTGGGGGAGGGGGGTGCCTCCGCCGAGCCCATAACGCAGCTCAAGCACCGTGCGCTCCTGTGCGGTCAGGCATTTATGGAGGTAGGTATACATTTGCTGATACTGCTCCTGACAGCTCAGCTCCTCTAATAAATCGGTCTCATCGCAGAGCACATCCATCAGCGACAGGGTGCCGCCATCCCGCCCGCCGTCAATGTCGTCTGACAGGGAAATGTCCTGCGCACTTTTTCGTTGGCTTCTGAAATGCATGAGGATCTCGTTCTCAATGCAGCGCGCGGCATAGGTAGCAAGGCGGGCACCTTTCTCAGGATTGAAGGTGGAGATTCCTTTGATCAGGCCAATGGTACCGATGGAAATCAGATCCTCCTGATCTGCCCCCTGGGCATAGTATTTTTTCATAATATGGGCAACGAGACGTAAATTCCGTTCAATGAGAATGTTTCTGGCTTCCAGGTTTCCCTGCGCCGCCAGAGCGAGATATTCCTTCTCCTGCTTTGCGCTCAACGGCTTGGGAAAAGACCCTGCCGGCAGGCCGAGCCGCAGGGAGTAGAGCATCGCGGTATATAGCAGCCAGATTCCATCCAAAATCATGGCAACACCTCCCATATAGCTTTATTCGACAAGGCTTGTACGTATGCACTTTGCAAAAAGATCATCCGCAGATAGCAGAATATTGAAATGATTGACGATTTCAGAGCGGAAAATGAGAGGATGCTATAAGATCGTATTCGTATTCTGCAAGAGTTAGAAATAAGAGGAATCTATTTATCTAATGTCGCTATCATTTTGTAATCAAAAAAAGTCCCGATACTGTCTTATTGTGACAGGATCGGGACTTGATTTGTCTATCATGGCTTTGGGCACTGTCCTGCATACTGCAGGACGCTGCATATGTCTTTTGCTTTGACCTTCGAATCAGACTGCGCCAGCTCCTCTTTGAGGCAGTCGAGGAGGTTGTCGAGGTTTCGTTCAAAGAGGTTCATGCGTATGGAGAGGTTGCTGTAAATGGGCTGGTGGGTGCGGCCGATGTGCTTCAGACCTTTTTTCATTTTATGAAACTGTTTTTCCTGAAGCTCCGGGGCAAGCATGACCTTGAGGGTATCGCGGATATCGTCCGGTATGTCCACGAAAAGTGCATCGTAGCTTGTATTTTTTTCGGCAATAAAGACAATGCGGAACTCCCGCTCATACTCCCAGGGGTAGGACTTGATAAAGAAATTATCCTTCCGGAATGCTGCCGGATCATCTATCACATACCACTTGTTGCGATAAGAAATATTTTTCGGCTCCCGCGGCTTCTGATAGTAGACCCACCCATATTGCAGCTGCACATTTTTTCCAACGATCAGCTTTTCACCGTCAGCTTTTGTTTGCCCGTTTTTTACGGCGTAGACTTCCTTAATGGATGATAGCCATTTCATCATCTTGGCGGCAGTAAAGCCAAGGGCGGCACCCTTCCCGGACAGGCCGGAATAGAGATACCACATGGGAATCTTTTCTGTATTGCTGTTGCAGAAGCACAGGGCAAAGACCCGCGCCTGATCCTTCGCATGGTATGCGGCCTCTTCCTGATCGTTCATGCCTTTCAGGTTGCTGAGCCTGAAACAACCTGAGGCAAGAATGAGTTCTGCCGTTTGCAGACGGGTATAGGTCCAGAAGTTATAGCGTGAAAAGTCTTTCGCCTTATCCGGCAGGGAGATCGGGTTACATGCGCGCAAATCCCCGGCCGTGATGGTAATTTCGTTCATGGAGTTGCTCCTTTCTATCTGTGCAGCTCAATATGATTATAATACCGCGTGGTTTCATATGCAAGTACCATACGTTGACAATCAAAAACAATACTTTTTTGAAAATAAAAAAACAGAGTGAAGCAAAATGCTTCACTCTGTTTATGTGGTCGGAATGCCGGGATTCGAACCCGGGGCCTCTTGGTCCCGAACCAAGCGCGATACCAAACTTCGCCACATCCCGTTAGCTTGCTTATTATAGCGAAAGAGGTGGGATTTGTCAAGGTTTTATTCTGAAAATCCGTTCATATGCTTGCCTGAGGTGAGATGAATGGATGAGGAACAGGTTTGGCTGACGGAGCAGGTACCGGAGACGGCGGAATGGGAGAAGAAAGAACGTGTGAGAGGGCTATCCCTTCGTGTGCGGTTGGCGCTGGCGCTGGTGCTGAGCGTGGCGGTGGTGCTTTTTAAGAGCGCAGCGCCGGACAGAGGGCAGGAGCTTCGGCGCTGGATCGTGGGGGATGGCAGCGAGCGAGTGATGCAGGCGTTTTTTTCTATGGAGCAGGCGCTGGAGGAAGGGGAGAGGCCAGCGGCAGCTTGGGAAGCCTTTTGCCGGGAGCTGACGGTTGAGACGGCTTGAGCTTCGTCCCGGCTTTGTGCTCTTTGCCTGCGGCCTGTATTATTTTTTTCCTTCCGGCATCGTTCTGCTTTTTTTTATTTTTTCCGCGCTTCATGAGTTGGGGCATTTGTCGGCGCTCTGCATCTGCGGGGTGCGGGTTGATCGGGTCAGCCTCGGCGCCTTTGGCGCTGTGATCAGGACCGGGACTATGGGACATTTGCAGGAGGCGATCTGTGCCCTTTCAGGGCCGGCGGTGAATCTTTTTTGCTTCTGGGCATTGCGGAAGGTCTTCCCGCCGGCAGCGCTCATCAGTCTGTTGCTTGGGCTTTATAATCTGCTCCCTGTTGAGCCGCTCGATGGCGGCGCGGCGCTTCGTGCGCTGCTGTCACTTTGGCTTCCGCTGCATCTTGTGGACATTCTGTCCGGGGTCGTGGGACTTCTGACTCTTGGAGGGCTTGGCCTTTGGATGGCGCTTTTCGTTCCGGGGAGAGCATCGCTTCTGTTTTTTGTTTTTTTGCTTTTTCATATTGCGCAGGAAAGAAAATCTCGGTATAATAGGAAAAGTATCTGAATTTGTATGCGAGAGGTTTCCTATGACCGATAAGCTGAATAGAATCCTCCCCACCGTGCAGAAGCCTGCGCGTTATGTTGGGGGAGAGTACAATAGTATAATAAAAGATAAGTCGGAGGTGGAGCTCAGGGTGGCATTTTGCTTCCCGGACACCTATGAGCTGGGTATGTCCAATCTGGGCATGCGGATCCTCTATGGCGTGATGAATGAGCTTCCCGGTGTGTGGTGCGAGCGTGTTTTTGCACCCTGGGGTGATATGGAGCAGGCCATGCGGGAAAACGATATCCCGCTCTTTGCGCTGGAAAGCCATGATCCGGTGAAGGATTTTGATATGATTGCCTTCTCCATCGGCTATGAAATGAGCTACACCAATATTCTCAATATGCTCCTGCTCTCTGGCGTGCCTCTGCACTGCGCGGAGCGTGAAGGATTGGAGAATATCGTTTTTGCAGGCGGCACCTGCGCATATAATCCCGAACCGCTCTCCGATTTTATCGACTTCTTCTCTCTGGGCGAAGGAGAGGAGATTACGGTAGAGATTCTGGAGCTTTACCGCAAAGCGAAGCGCGAGGGCTGGAGCAAGCACGAATTCCTGCTTCAGGTCAGCCGGATTCCCGGCGTCTATGTCCCTTCTTTCTATGAGCATACCTACAATGCGGATGGTACCATTGCAGCCATTACGCCGCTTTACGGCGCTCCTGAGGTGGTTACCAAGCGAATTATTACCGATATGGATCATGCCTATTATCCGGCAAAGACCATCGTCCCCTCCACCGAAATTGTCCATGACCGCACCAATCTGGAGGTCATGCGCGGCTGCATCCGCGGCTGCCGCTTCTGTCAGGCGGGCTTCTGCTACCGCCCGGTTCGAAAGCGCAGTGCAAAGGTGCTGTGCGAGCAGGCAAAAGCCGCTCTGATGGATTCCGGAAATCATGAGATCACCATGTCCAGCCTCTCCACCTCCGACTATCGGGAGCTGGAGCCTTTGATGGATGGACTGCTGGATTATACTATGCCCAGAAAGATCAATCTTTCTGTCCCGTCTCTGCGCGCGGATAATTTTTCGCGCGAATTGATGCTCAAGCTGCAAAAGGTCAGAAAAAGCGGCCTGACCTTTGCCCCGGAGGCCGGAACCCAGCGCCTGCGCGATGCGATTAACAAAAATGTCACCGAGGAAGAGATCCTGACCACCTGCGCGATCGCTTTCTCCGGCGGCTGGAATAATGTCAAGCTCTATTTTATGCTCGGCCTTCCGACGGAGACCGATGATGATGTAATGGGCATTGCCGATCTGGTGTACAAGGTCATTAAGACCTGGCAAAAGCATGCCTCCAACAAAAAGCGCGGCCTGCGTGTGCATGTTTCCACAGCCTATTTTGTGCCCAAGCCCTTTACCCCCTTCCAGTGGGAAAAGCAGGATGCGCCGGAGGAGTACACGAGAAAGCAGAGGCTTCTTAAATCTTATATGACGGCTAAGAGTGTCGAATATAACTGGCACGCGCCCGACCTGAGCCAGCTCGAAGCGGTTCTTGCCAGAGGCGACCGGCGGCTTTGTGCACTTTTGGAGGAAGTGGTTCTCCACGGCGGCCGACTTGACGGCTGGGACGATTATTTTAACTATCAGATTTGGCTCGATGCCTTTGAAAAGCTGGGTATTGATCCTGCATTCTATACCACCCGGGGCTATGGGAAGGATGAAATTTTCCCGTGGCAAACCATTTCTGTCGGTGTTGACCGGGATTTCTTCTGGCGTGAGCGGGAGAGAGCTTACCGCTCCGAGATTACGCCCGACTGCCGCACCGCCTGCAGCGCCTGCGGTGCAAACGAGCTTTGCGGGGAGGTGGGCTGCGATGCATAGAGCTGTTTTTGAAAAGAAGGGGAATGCCATCTGGATTTCCCATCTTGACCTGATGCGCGTGCTGCAGCGCAGCTTCCGCAGAGCAGGACTTCTGCTCAAGCACTCTCAGGGCTTTACTCCCCATCCCTGCCTGTCTCTGGCACTGCCGCTGTCGGTCGGTGTTTCGAGCTGCTGTGAGATCATGGATTTTGAGCTTGAGGATGGGCAGGACGAAACGATGCTTTGCGAGCGCCTGAACGTCGTACTTCCCGAGGGCATCGTGCTCCATTGCGTCTATGAGGGTGGAAGGAAGGTCAAAGAATTGTCCCATCTTCGGGTTGCCATCACCATGGAATATGACAAGGGCATTCCCGTAGGCTGCACCGATGCGATTCGTGCCCTGTTCCAAAGGGACGAGCTTCTCATGGAGAAGAAAACCAAGAGCGGTGCGATCGTGATGCAGAATATTCTGGAAATGATGAAAGAGGTTTCCTTAGAAGAAAAGGATGCCAATACCCTTGTCATGACCTGCATTGTCTGCGCACAGAATCCTTCTCTGAATCCCTCGGTGATTACCGCTGCCATAGTGCAGGAGCTCCCTGATTTTGCCCCGGACTATTCCTCCGTTGCCCGCCTTTGCGTGCTGGATGCAGAAGGAAACGAATTTCAATAAACACAAAAACCGGATCGAGGGATCCGGTTTTTTGTTGTTGCCATTGAGTTTTTTTATTATTTAGTGTATAATGATTCCCACATTATTTCGGGGGAGGGCGAGAGCATGGAAGCAAGATTGACACAAATCCCGGGGAGGGAAGTGCTCCGCTATCTTGGCGTTCGCGGAGAAGGAGATGCGGCACTTCGTGCCTCTGTTGCAAAGCAGAGCAGCCTCCTTATGGAAGCGGCAAGACCCCGGTTGGTCTGGAAGAGAATGCCAATAGAGGCACAGTATGTCGAGGGTGAGGATCTCCGGCGGCTTTTGCAGGATGGAAAAGAGCTTGTCCTTTTTGCTGCGACCCTTGGCTTGGAGGTTGAGCGCCTTTCCCGGCAGATGCAGCTGACAGATATAGCGGATGCGCTGATTTTTGATGCGTGCGCGGATGCGGCAATTGAAAATATCTGTGATAATTTCTGTGATGATTTGGCGAAAGAGATTTCACCCCTGTATCTGACCCAGCGTTTCAGTCCCGGCTATGGCGATTTGCCTCTGAGCTACCAGAAAAAACTGTTTGATGCTTTGGATATATTTCGGCGTATTGGCGTCAGCCTGACGGAGAGCGGCCTGATGCTTCCCCAAAAATCTGTCACCGCCATTATGGGCATTCGTGAGGCGCCGATGACGGGCAGAGCTTCTTCCTGTGCGCTTTGCAATCTGAAAGATCACTGTACCCATCGAAGGGAGGCTGGAATTTGTGAAAAGAGACATTCTGATTCTTGACGGCGGCATGGGCACCATGCTGCAAGCTGCCGGACTGCCCGTTGGTATGCTGCCGGAGCTGTGGAACCTGACCGCACCGGAAATCATCACGGCGGTTCATAAGCAATATGTGGATGCAGGCTCTCAGGTGATTTATACCAATACCTTTGGCGCCAACCGGTGCAAGCTCGCCGGGAAGGCGGATGTTTCCATCGTTATTGAGGCGGCGGTTCAGGCGGCCAGAGCGGCAGCAGAGGGTAGCGGAACGCTGGTGGCTCTGGACTGCGGCCCCATTGGTCAGCTTCTGGAGCCGATGGGCACCTTGACCTTTGAAGAAGCCTACGATATTTACAAGGAAATCATGGTTGCCGGAGAGAAGTCCGGCGCCGACCTTGTGGTCATTGAGACCCAGAGTGATTTATATGAGGTGAAAGCCGCGGTTCTGGCAGCAAAGGAGAATACTTCTCTGCCTGTTTGGGTTACCATGACCTTTGAAGCCTCCAAGCGCACCTTCCTCGGTGTCAGTGTGGCCTCCATGGCGCTGACGCTGAACGGCCTTGGCGTAGATGCCATGGGCGTTAATTGCAGCCTTGGCCCTAAGCAGCTTCTGCCGATGATCGAAGAGCTTCGGCAATGGACTGACCGTCCTCTGATTTTAAAGCCTAATGCAGGCTTGCCCGATCCGGCTACCGGGGAATATCATGTTGCCCCTGCGGAATTTGCTGAAGAGCTTCGGGAAGCGCTTTCCCTTGGCGTAGAATATCTGGGTGGCTGCTGCGGTACAACGCCTGACTTTATTCGCGCGCTGAAGGAACAGCTTGCGGGGCAAGCTCCTGCGGAGCGCCCGAAAGCGGAGCTTCGGGGTGTCTGCTCCCAGCGAGAGGCTGTCCGGTATGGAAACAGTCATGTGATTGGCGAGCGGATCAATCCCACCGGAAAAAAACGCTTCCAGCAGGCCTTGCGGGAAGGGGACATGGATTATATACTCCGGCAGGCTGTCGAGCAGCAGGATGCCGGTGCAGAATTATTGGATATTAATGTCGGCGTACCCGGCCTTGATGAAAAGGCGGTCATGACCCGCGTGGTCAAGGGCGTACAGAGCGTCTGCGACCTGCCGCTGATGATCGATTCCTCCGACCCGAAGGCCATCGAAGCAGGACTTCGTGCTGCCAACGGAAAGGCAATCGTCAATTCTGTCAACGGAAATCCCGAGGTACTGGAGCGAATTTTACCGCTTTGCAAAAAATACGGCGCTGCCGTTGTCGGTCTTTGCATGGATTCCAATGGTATTCCCGAGGATGCGGAGGGAAGAATTGCGATTGCCAAAAGAATTCTGGATGCAGCGCTTTCCTATGGTATTCCCAAAGAAGATGTGCTGATCGACTGCCTGACCCTGACCATTTCAGCGCAGCCCGAGCAGGCGGTCCAGACCCTTCGGGCGGTAGAATATGTCAGCCGCGAAATGGGCTTAAATACCGTGCTGGGCGTGAGCAATATTTCCTTTGGACTTCCTGAACGGCACCATATCACGGTCAGCTTCCTGACGCAGGTGCTTTATGCAGGTCTGCGCTTTGCTATTGTGAACCCCAACCAAAGCGCCATTATGGATGCCATTTCAGCCTACCGCGCCATCTCCTGTGAGGATGCCGGGTGCGAAGCCTATATTCAAAGATTCTCCGGCGTAAAGACCGAGGAGGTCAAAGAGAGTGCGCTGACCCTTGCAGATGCGATTTTACGCGGATTCCCCTCACAGACAGCTGAGCTGACGGCTAAGGCATTGGAGACCATGGAGCCGCTGGATGTGGTCAACCAGCTTCTGATTCCTGCGCTCGACGGTGTCGGCGTCCAGTATGAGCGGCAGGAGATTTTCCTGCCCCAGCTGATTCGTGCAGCCGGTGCGGCCTGCGAAGGCTTTGAGGTCATCCGCAGCCAGCTGGCGGCAACGGGTCAAAGCACGGTCAGCAGAGGAAAGATTCTGCTTGCTACAGTGCAAGGTGATATTCACGATATCGGAAAGAATATTGTGAAGGTTGTTTTGGAAAACTATGGATACACCGTGTTGGATCTGGGGCGCGATGTTGCCCCGGAGCTGATCGTGGAAACGGCCATTCGGGAAAATGTTCCCTTGATCGGCCTGTCTGCTCTGATGACCACAACAGTGGGCAGCATGGAGAAGACCATTGCCGCCCTGCATGAGAGCGGTCATCCCTGTCGGATCATGGTTGGCGGTGCAGTGCTGACTGCGGACTATGCCATGCGCATTGGTGCAGACTATTACGCAAAGGATGCAAAATGCAGTGCGGATATTGCGCGGGAGGTGCTGGGCTGATGGAACTCAGAGAATATCTTAAGGATCATATCCTTTTATTTGACGGTGCTATGGGTACCTATTATGGTTCCAGAAACCGCCGTCAGGCGCGGCAATGTGAGCTGGCCAATCTCCATGCGCCCGGAGAGATCGAAGATATCCACCGTGCTTATGCCAGAGCCGGCTGCCACGCCATAAAAACCAATACCTTTGGCGCGAACCGGATGAATTATCCGGGAGAGGAATGCGCCCTGATCATTGATGCCGGTATTGCACTTGCAAGGAAGGCGGCGGGGAAATCCTGGATTTTTGCCGATATCGGGCCGATCGATGCCACCGATCAGGATGATCTGGTGTGCGAATACGCTTATGTTGTTGACCGCTTTTTACAGGGCGGCGTAACCAATTTTATTTTCGAAACAAACGCCCATGACAGGGCGCTGCATGAGACAGCGGCATATATTAAGGAAAAGTGCCCTACGGCCTATATCATTGTCAGCTTTGCTGCCCAGCCCGATGGGTTCACCTGTGCCGGTGAACGTGTGCAGGGGCTTTTGCAGCGTGCAGGCAGTGACCCCAATATTGATGCGACCGGCCTCAACTGCGTATCCAGTGCCCGTCATATGGTGCAGATGGTGGATACGCTGCAATGGGATGGACTGACGCTTTCTGTGCTTCCGAATGCAGGCTATCCCTCTGTTGTGGGCGGCCATACCATTTATAATACAGACCCTGATTATTATGCACAGCAGATGGAGCTGCTGGCAGCAAGAGGCGTCAGGATTCTGGGCGGCTGCTGCGGCACAACCCCGGAGCATATTGCCGCGACTGCGCTTGTCATCCGAAAGCTGCGCCATATTCAGCGGATCAGTGCGGCACCTTCGATGCAGCGCGAGGAGGTGCGGCAGGAAAGCCCCTTCTGGGAGGCGCTTGCAGATGAGAATCGCCGCCCCTTTGCTGTGGAGCTTGATCCGCCGGATCACATCAATTTGCAGGGATTTATGGCAGGTGCCCGGGAGCTGAAGGAGAACGGTGCATCCATCCTGACCATTGCCGACTGTCCGGTTGCCCGTGCCAGAATGGACTCCAGCCTTTTGGCCTGTAAGCTTCACCGGGAGCTGCAAATGGAGACGCTGCCCCATATGACCTGCCGGGATCGGAATCTGAACGCGACCAAGGGGCTTCTTCTGGGACTGAGCGCGGAGGGCGTGGATAACGTGCTGGTGGTTACCGGCGATCCCATCCCCACAGCCAATCGTGACGAGGTCAAGAGCGTATATAATTTTAATTCCCGCCTGCTGGCAGGCTACATTTCTGCGCTGAAGGAATCGGTGCTTCCGCCCGGCTTCAAGACCTACGGCGCTCTGAATCTCAACGCCCATAATTTCAATGTGCAGCTTCGCCTTGCAAAGGAGAAGGTGGAAAAGGGCGTCACCGCTTTGTTTACCCAGCCGGTGCTCACACCGCAGGCTTTTGAGAACCTGAAGCTTGCCCGGCAGACATTGGACGCGAAAATTGTCGGCGGTATTTTTCCTATTGTCAGTTATCGCAATGCCCTCTTTATCAACAGCGAGGTTTCCGGTATTCTGGTGGATGAGCGGGTGATTCGGCTTTATGAGGGCGCAGACCGTGCCCGCGGCGAGGAGCTTGCGGAGGAAATCTCCGTACAGATCGGCGCAAGAATCGCGCCTTATGTGGATGGCTTCTACTTTATGACCCCGTTTGGAAGAACGGCGCTGATTTGCCGCATTATGGAGCGCTTCCGCAAGGATGGGCTAAGCTGATTTTTTGCAGGAGAATCTGAGAAAAACCTGCTGAACCGGTTGCAGGATTTGACGAAATCGGTTATAATATATGCTGCAAAAATTTTTCACGCATGAGACGTGATTTGAATTTCTACACTATCCTATACTATCCTATTTCCGGGAGGCTATTATGGCAGAGAATCTGGAACCGAGAAACTTTATTGAATCTTTTATCGCGGAAGATCTGGCTCCCGGCGGCCAGTATGAGGGCATGCAGGTGCATACCCGTTTCCCGCCGGAGCCCAACGGCTATCTGCACATCGGTCACTGCAAAGCTCTTTGCATTGACTTTGGCACCGCAGAGCGCTTCAATGGCATTACGAATCTGCGTATGGATGATACCAATCCTGCCAAAGAAGATACTGAGTATGTGGAAGCCATTCAGGATGATATCCACTGGCTGGGCTTCGACTGGGGCGACCGCTTCTACTATGGCTCCGATTATTTTGAAAAGGACTATGAGCTTGCCAGAGAGCTGATTTCCAAGGGACTGGCCTATGTTTGCCAGATGACCCCGGAGGAATTTAAGGCCAACCGCGGCGATGTGGGCGTTCCTGCGGTATCTCCCTACCGTGACCGTCCGATCGAGGAAAGCCTTGATCTGTTCCGCCGCATGAAGGCGGGTGAATTCCCCAACGGTGCGATGACACTGCGTGCAAAGATCGACCTTGCCTCCGGCAACTTCAACATGCGTGATCCCGCGATCTACCGCATCAACC
>JAZQOW010000027.1:0-2490 GCA_045628065.1 Faecousia sp. | reverse complement strand
CATAAGCTGCGCTTCTTTAGCATAATGCCTTGCCCAGCGGGAAAACATTCGCTTTTCAGCACCTGCTAATTTTATCTTCTGAATACCCGTAATGGTGGCATAGGTAAGACCGCTTGTTTTTGCGGAGATATCCATCTTTTCCCGTGTGATTTTCATCTGCGCAAAGGTTGTTGCAAGTGACAGAATAACCGTTGCCGCCGTGATGGCAAGTGCGGGTACAACCAAGGCGGGAGCGAAAACGAAAATCTGCCCAATATATATCAGCGAAAACAGGGATGCAAGTCCCGTGGTTCCGATGGTGCTCCACAGTGTGGAGCACAGCGACTGCACGTAGGATGCGCGTTGTGACAGTTCACCGGAGGAATACTGCCTGAAAAATGACGGCGGCAGACTCATAATCCTGTTCATCACCGCCGCCTGCACGGCAATGCTCTGTTTAATTCCGATGCGGGAATTAATAAGCCCCTGAAATGCGCCGAAGCACAGATTGCTTATGGTAAAGCAAACCATGAATACGGCAAGAGCTATCAGAAGCTGCAGACTGCCGGATTCCAGCACGTTGCCGAAAAGCCACTTGGTGAACATGGGGGAGAGAAGTCCCAACGCAGCCGAAGCCCCCATAAGGACCAGATACAGAACGATGTCTGACAGACTCAGCTGCTGCAGCATGAACTTCATCAGGTCACCCATACCCAGCGCCTTCAGCGGAAGCGGCTCATAAAAGCACACGGCCTCCTTATCAAGAAGCAGCTCGGATTTTCTGTTCAGCCTGATCTGCTTTCCTGTTCTGATGTTTATCAGCGTGTAGCCCGACAGCTTTCCGGGAATCAGGGCAACGGCGGAGCCGTCCTCCCTCAGAGTGCCCAGCATTGCACCCACCGCATGACGATACCAGCCCCGGTCAAGCGTGACGGTTCGGCTTTTTATGCCGAAGGGGCGCATACGGTACTCAATTTGTTCATCTAAAGTTTTTACCTGTGAAGGAAGTTCGTCTGACGGTATCTTGCAGTGATAATACTTGAGAATTTCCTCAATGGCGGAGCCGGCAATCTCGTCCTGACTGAGAGCCTCCCGAAGGCGGGCTCCCATGACCGCATTCGCAATGGAATCGATGGCGTCCGCAAAATCCGCGTTATCAGACTGCTCGCGATAGCGCAGCTGTTCTTCAAACCAACTCATCTGCCGACACCTCCTTATTCCGCGCTGACAAGCTCACGGTAGATGCTGCTGCTCTCCATAAGCTCGCTGTGGGTTCCGCGGTTTCTGATTTCACCATGCTCCATTACGATAATCTCATCGCAGGAGCGAATGGTGGAAAGTCTGTGGGCGATAACGATGCAGGTAATGCCTCTGTTTTGTATCGCCTTGACAACCTCATGCTCCGTCCTTGCATCCAGCGCACTGGTGGCCTCGTCAAGGATGATGACCGTGGGGTCCTGGGCAAGTGCTCTTGCAATCTCAATGCGCTGCCTCTGCCCGCCGGAAAAATCCTTTCCGCCTTCAATCAGCTTGTGCTGATACCCCTTCGGGCGCTGCATTATGTCCTCATGAATCTGTGCGTCGTGGGCAGCGAGAATTACTTCAAAGTCCTCAATGCTCTCGTCCCACATTTTGATATTGTTGGCGATTGTGTCCTCAAAAAGGATGATTTCCTGGTCCACAACGGCAACCGAGCCGCGGAAAACGTTTTTCGGAATCTGCTTCATGGGCTTTCCGTCAAACAGAATCTCACCGCTCCAGGGGTGATAAAGTCCGGAAATAAGCTTGGACATAGTTGACTTCCCGCAGCCGGAGGCGCCCACAATGGCAACACTCTTGCCCGGAGCAACGGCCATGCTGAAGTCACGAATCAGCGGTTCGGCAAGGGGAGAATAGCCGAAAACAACGTTCTTAAGCTCAATTCTTCCGGAGAGTTTGTTAAGCTCTTCAGAGGAGCTGCTTTCACTGAAAACGTCATCATCCGGATATTCCATAACGTCGTCAACGCGCTCCATCTGGGTGCGCATTTCCTGCAACGTCTGACCTGCGGACACCAGGGTCATGGCAGGGGACATGAAGGATGCCAAAAAGCCCTGAAATGCCATAACCATACCCACGGTGAATTTGCCCTGCATGGTCAGCCATACGCCCAGAAACAAAACAACGTTATTGGCCAGTGCTGAAACAAACTGCGGAATCATGCCGAGGTACTGGTTCAGCTTAAGAAATTTAACCTGCTGAGTGTTTACGCTTGCCTGATAGCCCGACCATTTTTTGAAATAACCGCTTTCCGCGCCGGAGGCCTTGATGGTTTCAATCATCTCGATGCCGGCAACGGTGGAGGCCGCAAGCTTGGCGCTGTCACGCATGGACACGCGGGTGATGTTTATGCGCTTTTTCGATATGTATCTCGATACAAGGGCATTGAGAGCCAGAGAAGCAAGGCCGATGACGGTGAGAAGCACACTGTAGCGCAGCATGACAACAAAATAGAGCGCCATCATGACAATG
>JAZQOW010000026.1:0-2794 GCA_045628065.1 Faecousia sp. | reverse complement strand
ACCGCCAGCATCAGCGGAATGTAGAGCACGATATATGTCAGCGTGTTGCCCAGCACCGACCAGAATTCCGGGCTGTGCAGAATGTCGGCATAGTTTTGTATGCCGATAAAGTGTTCTTTCATAAAACCCGGAGCAAAAAGGCTGTCCAGGCCGTTCCAGTCGGTAAGACTGATGAATATGGAGATGACCATAGGTGCCAGATAAATAATAGCAAAACCTATCAAGCCCGGCACAAGGAACGGAGATGCCTTAATCAGTCCATTATTCGCGCGCAGCAGATCTGCCTGCCTGTCTTTTCTTCTCATTGGTTTGCAACACCTCTTTCAATGTGTCATGTGGCTCGCGATAGAGAAAATAAAGGGCGCCTGTTGGCGCCCTTTATTTTTGGAATCAATTAACCCAGCTTAATCTGTGCAACGCAATCAGCCTGTGCGGCGTTGAGGGCGTCAGTAACAGACATATCACCGCTGGCTGCCTTCTCCAGATACTGACCGATGATGTCGCTCATCAGAGCGTAATCCTCGATGACAGGAGGCATAACCAGATAATTCAGGCTTTCAAACACTGCCTCACGATTTTCGGGAGGAGTGATGCTCAGGTAGCTGGACAGAGCGTCCATATCAGCCAAAGCGGGCAGATCCCAGCCAGCTGCCAGACGGATGTCAGCAGACTTGGTGCTGGAGGTCAGCCATGCCAGCCAAGTAGCGGTTTCCTGAGGATGCTCGGTCTTGGGATTCATAACCACGCAGTTGGAGAAGAAGTGGGTGGCCTTCTGAGTGTCGCCCGGCTCCACAGCGATGTCCCAATTAAAGTCACAACCTTCGGTGAAGGTCTGGAATGCCCAGATACCGGTGGGGATCATGCCCAGCTTGCCGCTCATGAACATATCCCAGTCACCCATGCCGCCCTGCTGGACGGTGTTGGGCTGCACGTTGCTGACCAGCACGCGATCGACCAGAGACTGTGCGGCCTTGATGTTGGCCTCGGAGCTGATAGTGAACTCAGTCTTGTCCTCGTTCAGCAGGCTACCGCCGTACTGTGCAACGACCTTGAAGAATTCATTGTAAGTAATGGGCTGCCAAATGCCGAAGATGTCATCGCCCAGAGCGCGGATGGCTTCAGCTGCCTTCTGCAGGTCAGCCTGAGTCCAATCAGCAGTGGGATAAGCAACGCCGGCCTTGTCGAACAGATCCTTGTTGTAGATCAGAACGACGTTGGAAAAGCTCTCGGGCAGACCGTACTGCACGCCCTTGACGTTGAATGCGTTCAGTGCAGTTTCGTTCAGACCGCTGACGTCCACGCCGGAGATCTCTGCCAGCTGACCCTTGTTGGCGTAAGCTGCAAAGTTCTCAATGTTCAGCTCATAGCAGTCGGGAGCAGTGTCACCGGCCACGCGAGTCTGCATCTGGGTGAAATAGTCATCGTAACCAATGGTTTCGATCTCGACAGTAATGTTGGGATACTCTTCATGGAATGCCTCGTACATCTTCTGCAGAGTCTCCTCATTGCCGCCGGACGAATTGAAGTTACAATACTTGATCGTTACTTCTTCGGATTCGTTTCCGCCGTTACCGCCGTTCTGTGCGCCGCAAGCCGTAAAGAGCATCACAGCAACCAACAAGCAAGAAATCAGCGAAAAAAGTTTGCTTTTTTTCATCTTTGGCTCCTCCTAAAAAATGTTGATTTTTGGGCTCTTTTCGGTTACAATGAAATATTATAGCGAAAGAACCCGTGTCTGGGGCTTTTGCTTCCGGCTTGCACTTGCTTTGACGAGGAGTGCAAGCCGTTTTTCTTTCTCTGGAATCAATCAATCTTACGAACGGATTCGCGCTTGATCAGCTCCAGTGGAAGCACTTCTTCTTGCTTGGACAGTTCGGGATTCTCGATGTGCTTCAGAAGAAGCTCCACCGCCTTCTGTCCTTTGCGGGAAATCTGCTGTTTGACCGTGGTCAGACCCGGTGCCATATACTGAGAGATTTCCAGATCATCGAAGCCGATAATGGAATAATCCTCGGGAATCTTCTTCCCTGCCTCATAGAAGCCCTTCATCGCACCAATGGCCAGGATATCCGCTGCCGCTACCACCGCCGTAACCGGCAGCTTGCTGTCCAACAGTTTTTTCGTCAGGTCAACACCGCTTTGATAATCGATCTGTCCTTCGAACACGTGATCTTCCTGATACGCAACACCATATTCATCCAGTGCCTGCCGGTAACCCTGCAGGCGCTTTTTCATAACACCGTTTTCCTTAATCTGACCGGCAAAGAACGCCACCTCTCTATGGCCGTTTTCCAGCACATGCTTCGTAGCCAGATAGCTGCCATAGGCATCATCGATGCGGACATTGTGATAATAGTGATCGTCGCAATAGCTGTCGATCAGCACAATGGGAATCTGCGTTTTCTTCATCTGGTGATAGAAATCATCGGGATACATACCAATAACGATGATACCGTCCAGATTACGCTGCTTGGCAAGGGTCAGGTAGCTCTCATTAGCATCCGTTGCCGAAATGAGGATATGATAGCCCTTCTGCCGTGCATAATATTCAATGCTGCCCAAAACCTCACTGTAGAAGCTGTTCTGGAACATCAGCCGCTCGCCCGGCTCTGTCTGCGGTACCACGACACCAATCAGTTTGGAATCGCGCATACTCAGGCCGCGCGCAGCCAGGTTCGGCACATAGTCTAATTTTTCGATCGCCTCCAAGACGCGGCTCTTTGTTTCATCGGAAATGGAGCACTTCCCGTTCAGCACATAAGATACGGTTGCAGAAGATACGCCGGCAAGCGCC
>JAZQOW010000025.1:0-23026 GCA_045628065.1 Faecousia sp. | reverse complement strand
TGCCGCGTTAGAGCATACGGGTTGTCAGACCCTGAGGGGCGATTGATATCGCAATTTGAGTGGTACCGCGGGTATGTTAATTACAGCTCGTCTCAAGAAGATTCTTGAGACGAGCTTTTTTTGTAGAAAGGAACGGTATATGCGTACAGAAAACATGAACAATCAACTGCTGGAAATCGCGCTTCGTATCCGTGAGATGCGTGAAATCGAAAACTACTCCACCAGCGAAATGGCTCAGAAAACCGGCGTTTCCGAAGCGGAATACCTGGAATATGAGATGGGTAAGGTCGATCTGCCCTTTACCTTCCTGCACAAGTGCGCCAAGGTTTTCGGCGTTGAGCTTACCGACCTTCTGGAAGGCCACAGTGCCAAGCTTTCGAGCTACAATGTAACCAGAAGAGCGCAGGGTCCTGTGACTGCCAGTGAGGATGGCATTACCATTCAGTCCATGGCTGCCATGTTCCGCCAGAAGCTGGCTACCCCCTACTGGGTCACCTACGAGTATTCCGAGGAGCTTCAGCACCAGCCCATCCACACCACCACCCACGCCGGTCAGGAATTCGACCTTGTCATCAAGGGTTCCCTGCGCGTCAAGGTTGGCGACCATGTGGAAGTCCTCCACGAGGGCGACAGCATCTTCTATAACTCCTCCACGCCCCACGGCATGATTGCCATCGACGGCGAGCCCTGCGTCTTCCTTGCCATGATCATGGCAAGCGATGAAACCGATAAGCTGATTGTTCCCACGCCTCAGAAGGCCAAGCTTCCTGAGCCGCCGTACCTGTGCGAGAAGTTCATCAAGCCTCAGGAAGACGAAAACGGCAATCTTCAGAATGTTCAGTTTACTGACACCGACAGCTTCAACTTCGCTTTCGATATCGTGGACGGCATTGCAAGACGCGAGCCTGATAAGCTTGCCATGCTCCATGTGGACAATTACTTCAATGAGCGCCGCTTCACCTTTAAAGATATGAAGGACGCCTCTTCTCAGGTAGCCAACTACTTCACTTCCCTTGGCATAAAGCGCGGAGACCGCGTCATGCTGGTGCTCAAGCGCCACTATCAGTTCTGGTTCTCCATCCTGGCGCTGCATAAGATCGGTGCGATCGCCATCCCCGCAACCAACCAGCTCGTAGAGCACGATTTCACCTATCGCTTCCAGGCAGCCGGCGTGAGCGCCATTGTCTGCACCGCAGACGGCGATACCGCCCATCAGGCTGAGCTTGCAGAGGCTGTCAGCAAGATGGAGCTGACAAAGATCATCGTTGGCGCAGCGAGAGAGGGCTGGCACAACTTTGATGAAGAATATCCCCTCTTCTCCCGACGCTTCCGCAGAAGAGAAAATTCTCCGTGCGGCGACGATCCCATGCTCATGTTCTTCACCTCCGGCACCACCGGTTATCCCAAGATCGCAATGCACAGCTACAAATATGCCCTTGGTCATTTTGTCACCGCCAAGTACTGGCACGCCGTCAGCCGCACGGGTCTGCACTTCACCATCTCCGAAACCGGCTGGGGCAAGGCACACTGGGGCAAGCTCTACGGCCAGTGGCTGTGTGAAGGTGCTGTTTTCACCTACGACTTTGACCGATTCGATGCAGAAAAGATTCTGCCGATGTTCGCCAAATACAAAATCACTACCTTCTGCGCTCCTCCCACGATGTACCGCATGCTGATCAAGCAGGATCTGTCTCGCTTCGATCTGAGCTCCATTGAACATGCAACCACCGCAGGCGAAGCACTCAACGCTGAGGTCTTCAACCAGTTCCGCAAGGCAACCGGTCTTGAGGTTGCCGAGGGCTTTGGTCAGACCGAAATGACCCTTGGTATTGCCAATCTGCTTGGTATGCCCATCAAGCCCGGCGCCATGGGCAAGCCTGTCCCCGGCTACGGCATTGATCTGGTCGATACCGATGGCAAGCCGGTTGCTGACGGCGTAAACGGCGAAATCGTTATCCACACCGAGAATTCTGCGCCCCACGGTATGTTCCTTGGTTATTACAGAGACGAAGAGAAAACCAAGCAGGCATGGCACGATGGCCTTTACCACACCGGCGATCTGGCATGGCGAGATGAAGACGGCTACTACTGGTATGTTGGCCGCGCTGATGATGTCATCAAGTCCTCCGGCTACCGTATCGGGCCGTTCGAGATCGAAAGCACCATCATGGAGCTGCCCTACGTTCTCGAATGCGGCGTCTCCGCTGCCCCGGATGAAGTTCGCGGTCAGGTCATCAAGGCCAGCATCGTGCTCGTTCCCGGCACGGAAGGAACAGAAGAACTTAAAAAAGAGATTCAGAATTACGTCAAGCACCACACTGCTCCTTACAAATACCCCCGTATCGTGGTCTTCAGAAGCGAACTGCCGAAAACCATCAGCGGAAAGATCATGCGAAATCAGTTATAATTTATGGTTGACAATTTCAAATAGTCGTGATATGATTCTATTAATGGCAAAGACGGAGAGGGTTCCTTACAGTCTCATTTCAGAGAGCCGGCATTTGGTGCGAGTCGGTATTGGGAGTTTGGAATTTGTAGCTCCCGAGCCGGAGAGAAGAAAGCGAAAGCAAGTAGACCTCTCCCGCGTCAGCTGCGTGAGTGCTTAGGGTTTGTTCGAACCCGATAAGTGGTACTTACCGTGAGGTATGTGCAATTTGAGTGGTACCGCGGGTATGCAATGTTGCAGCTCGTCTCAAGGAATCTATCTTTGAGACGGGCTGTTTTTGTTTTACCTGTCTCATATCTGGAGGAGAAATAAAAATGACGCAAAAATCCTTAACCGGTCTGGATTTCAGAATTCAGGAGATGGCCGGTCGAATCCGCGACCTTCGTGAGATTACCGGCTTCAGCACTTTGGAAATGGCTCAGCGCACAGGCATCACCGAAGAGGAATATGTCCTTTGCGAAAACGGCAAAAGCGATCTGAACTTCGCTTTCCTGTATCGCTGTGCTCTCGCCTTCGGTGTAGATGTTACCGACCTGATCGAAGGCCAGAGTCCCAAGCTTCATTCCTATACCCTTACCCGCGCCGGGAAGGGACAGAAGATCGAGCAGGCGCACGAGATGGTTTACTATTCTCTTGCTTCCGATTTCCAGAATCGTATTGCTGACCCCCTGTTTGTCCATAATAAGTACAGCGACAAGGCCTTCCATTCCGACATTGAGCTGACCTCCCACTTTGGGCAGGAGCTGGATATCATTATTCAGGGCTCCATGAAGGTTCAGATCGGCGAACACACCGAGATTCTGCATGCCGGTGATACCATTTACTACGACAGCAGCATCCCTCACGGTATGGTTGCCGCAGGCGGCGAGGACTGCACCTTCTATGCCATCGTCCTGCGTCCCCAGGAAGGCGAAGCTTCCTCTGCCGCAGTGGAAACCGCTGTTGCCGAAAAGCAGGAGAAGCCTATCGACGAATCCGAACGGATCTACAATAATTTCATCACCCCGACGGAAGATGAAAACGGTCTGTGCACCGCCATCGCCTTCAAGAATGAGGAGAAGTTCAACTTCGCCTTCGACGTTGTGGATGCTATTGCCCGCCGTGAACCGGATAAGCTGGCCATGCTCCATATTTCTGAAGATTTTACCGAACGCCGCTTTACCTTTAAGGATATCAAGGATGCCTCCTCTCAGGCAGCCAACTACTTTACCTCTCTCGGCATCAAGCGCGGCGACCGCGTCATGCTTGTGCTTAAGCGCCACTATCAGTACTGGTTCTCCGTGCTGGGTCTGCATAAGATCGGTGCGATCGGCATTCCCGCCACCAACCAGCTGGTGCAGCACGATTTCAGCTACCGCTTTGAAGCCGCCGGTGTCAGTGCCATTCTCTGTACTGCTGACGGAGATTGCGCACGGCAGGTTGAGCTGGCCGAGATGGAATCCGGCATGAAGCTGACCAAGATTCTTGTCGGTGGTTCCAGAGAGGGCTGGCACGATTTCAACGAAGAATACGGCCTGTTCTCCCGCCGCTTCCGCAGAAGAGAGAATTCCCCCTGCGGCAGCGATCCCATGCTGATGTTCTTCACCTGCGGTACCTCCGGCTATCCGAAGATCGCAGCACATAACTATAAATATCCCCTCGGTCATTTCATTACCGCAAAATACTGGCATCGCGTTGACCCCAACGGCCTGCACCTGACCATTTCCGACACCGGCTGGGCAAAATCCTCCTGGGGTAAGATTTACGGCCAGTGGCTGTGCGAAGGCGCCATTTTTGTCTATGACTTTGACCGATTCAATCCCGATAACATCCTTCCCATGTTCGAGAAGTACGGTATCACGACCTTCTGTGCTCCTCCTACCATGTACCGTATGCACATCAAGCACGACCTGAGCAAATACGATTTCAGCTCTGTTCGCCATGCCAGCATCGCAGGCGAAGCCATGAACCCCGAGGTCTACCGCCAGTTCGAAAAGGCGACCGGCCTGCAGATCATGGAAGGCTTCGGTCAGTCCGAATCCACACTGATCATCGGCAATCTGGTGGGCGGGAATCACAAGATCGGCTCTATGGGCAAACCTGTCCCCCTCTATGATGTGCATCTGCTCGATCCCGACGGACAGGAGGTTCCCGCAGGCGGCACCGGCGAAATCTGCCTGAATATCAGCAACGGCATCCCCTGCGGTCTTGCCTATGAATACTACCGCAGCCCCGAAAAGACCGCTGAAACCTGGCGCGACGGCTTCTATCATACCGGCGACCTTGCCTGGCGCGATGAGGATGGCTTCTACTGGTATGTCGGCCGTGCGGACGATGTCATCAAGTCCTCCGGCTACCGTATCGGGCCGTTTGAGATCGAAAGCACCATCATGGAGCTGCCCTATGTTCTCGAATGCGGCGACTCCGCTGCCCCGGATGAGGTTCGCGGTCAGGTGGTCAAGGCCAGCATCGTTCTGGTACCCGGCAAGGAAGGAACGGAAGAACTCAAAAAGGAAATTCAGAGCTACGTCAAGAGCCACACCGCACCCTACAAATACCCGCGTATCGTGGTCTTCCGCGAATCTCTTCCCAAGACGACCAGCGGCAAGATCATCCGCTCTGCTCTGTAAGAGGCTATCATGAACTACAAACGACTCACGCTCTTTGCCGGTCATTACGGCAGCGGCAAAACCAACATTGCACTGAACTATGCAAGATGGTTAAACCGCAAGAGTCTTCCCGTAACCATTGCCGACCTGGATATCGTCAATCCCTACTTCCGTACCAAGGACAGCGAGCAGGCGCTTCGCGCAGAGGGCATTGCCCTGATCTGCTCAGAGTTTGCCAATTCCAATCTGGACGTGCCTGCCATGCCCAAGGAGATTTATGCTCTGGTGGCGAATCCCGACCAGTATGGTGTTCTGGATATCGGCGGCGATGACCGCGGCGCACTGGCGCTGGGAAGATATACCCCCGCGATTCTGGAAGAAAACAACTACGAAATGCTATTTGTGGTGAACCGCTCCCGACCCTTAACCCGGACAGCAGCGGATACAATTGAGGTCATGCAGGAAATTGAAGCAGCCTGCCATCTCCCCTTTACCGCCATCGTCAACAATACCAATCTCGGCCAGCTGACCGCGGAAGAGGATGTTCTGTCCAGCGTGCGCTATGCCGAGGAAATATCCCAGCTCACAGGGCTTCCCATTAAGATGACCTGTGTAAATGAATCCCTTTATCAAAGCCTGAAGGGGCGCGTTGAAAACCTATTTCCGCTCTCCCTCCAGAAACTATATTACCAAATCAATATGGAGGTGCCCAATGGCGAAACTAACGTTTAAAGAAGAGCTTTGCAAGGGCTGCAGCCTTTGCGTGGATGCCTGTCCTAAGCAGCTGCTGATGCTGTCCAAGACACGTCTAAACCAGAAAGGCCATGCGCCTGTAGAGCTGACCGACCCCGAAGCCTGTGTTGGCTGCGCGTTCTGCGCGACAATGTGCCCCGACTGTGTTATCACAGTGGAGCGATAAGAAAGGAGCAGAATATGCAGGAAAAAGTTCTGATGAAAGGCAATGAAGCCATTGCGGAAGCCGCAATTCTGGCCGGCTGCCGCCACTACTTTGGCTATCCTATCACACCCCAAACTGAGGTTGCCGCATATATGTCCAAGAAGATGCCCAAAATCGGCGGCACCTTCCTTCAGGCAGAAAGTGAAATTGCTGCGATCAATATGGTCTATGGCGTTGCCTCTACCGGCAAGCGTGTCATGACCTCCTCCTCCAGCCCCGGAATCGCGCTGAAGTGCGAGGGTATCTCCTATCTGGCAGGCGCTGATCTGCCCGCAGTGATCGTCAATGTGCAGCGCGGCGGCCCCGGCCTCGGCGGCATTCAGCCGTCCCAGTCCGATTACTTCCTGGCCACCCGCGGCCCCGGCCACGGTGACTTCCATGTTCTGGTTCTTGCTCCTGCCAGCGTACAGGAAATGGCCGACATGACCTTCAAGGCTTTTGCTATGGCCGAGAAGTACCGCATGCCCGCAATGCTTCTGGCTGACGGCACCATGGGCCAGATGATGGAGCCGGTCGCTCTGCCCGATCCCATCGAGCTCGACGCTGCTCCCAAGAGCTGGGCCGCTACCGGCACCAACTGCGAGCGCACCCACAATATTGTCAATTCTCTCTATCTCTCCCCCGATGAACTGGAGAAGACCAACATCGAGCGCTATCAGCGCTATGCAGAGATCGAAGAAAATGAACCTCTGTGGGAAGAATTCATGATGGAAGATGCAGATATCTGCGTTGTCTCCACCGGCATTACCTCCAGAGTCTCCCGCAATGCCATCGTAGAAGCCCGCAAGCAGGGCATCAAGGTCGGTATGCTCCGCCCCATCACGCTGTGGCCGTTCCCGAAGAAAGCCTTCCAGGCAGCCGCAGAAAAGGTCAAGAGCTTCCTGTGTGTTGAGCTGAACATGGGTCAGATGAAAGAAGACGTTGAGCTGGCCATTCGCTGCTCCAAGCCCGTTGGCCTCTGCTACCGCGTCGGCGGCATGATCCAGACCCCGGATGAGGTTCTGGAAGCCATTAAAAAAGCAAATGAAGAAGGAGGTCAGGCATAATGGTCGTTTTTGAAAAACCCAAGGCATTAACTGATGCCGTATTCCACTACTGCCCCGGCTGCACCCACGGTATCGTTCACCGTCTGGTTGCAGAATGCATTGATGAGCTGGGCATTGAGGGCAAGACCATTGGTGTCGCCCCTGTCGGCTGCTCCGTGCTTGCCTATAACTATTTCACCTGCGATATGATCGAAGCTGCCCACGGCAGAGCACCCGCCGTTGCAACCGGTGTCAAGCGCTCCATGCCCGATCATGTGGTCTTTACTTATCAGGGCGACGGCGACCTTGCTTCCATCGGTATGTGCGAGACTGTCCATGCCGCTGCCAGAGGCGAAAACATCACCGTTATCTTTATCAATAATGCCATTTACGGCATGACCGGCGGCCAGATGGCTCCCACCTCCCTGATCGGTCAGGTCACGCAGACCTCTCCCTATGGCCGCGATCCCGCAACGCAGGGCTATCCCATCCGTGTGTGCGAGCTTCTGAGCTCTCTCGACGGCCCCGCCTATCTTGAGCGCGTCACGGTCAACAATGTGAAGAACGTCAACCGCGCCAAGAAGGCCATTAAGAAGGCATTCCAGAATCAGCTGGACGGCAAGGGCTTCTCCCTCGTTGAAGTGCTTTCCAGCTGCCCCACCAACTGGGGTCTGACGCCGAAGAAGGCACTGGAATGGATCGACGAAAAGATGATTCCCCAATATCCGTTGGGCGTGTATAAAGACAAGGAGGGTTAAGCATGGCTGAGAATCAAATCGTCATCGCCGGTTTTGGCGGACAGGGTCTTCTGTTCTCCGGCAAGGTGCTGGCCTATGCCGGACTGATCGAAGGAAGAGAACTGAGCTGGCTCCCCTCCTACGGTCCTGAAATGCGCGGCGGCACTGCCAACTGCAACGTCATCCTCAGTGACATCCCCGTGGGCTCCCCCATTGTGCAGAACCCGGATATCCTGATGGTCATGAACAACCCCTCTCTGGAAAAATATGAATCTGCTGTTGTTCCCGGCGGCAAGATTTTCGTTGACTCCTCTCTGATCGCAAAGAAGGTCGAGCGCGACGATGTGGAAACCTACTATGTTCCCGCCACCCAGATGGCTATGGATATGGGCATTCCCACCCTCGCCAATATGATCCTGCTCGGTGCCATCATCGCAAAGACCGGCTGCATCGCCGCCGACTCTCTGCCCGCCGCCCTGCACAAGGTCATCCCCGCTCGTAAGGCCAACCTCTTTGACGCCAACATGAAGGCTCTGCAGGCTGGCATGGATTATTGCTGATAAGCCGACCTGTGGCCGGATTAATGTATAAGGAGTAAACATCATGGCATACCAAATTTCTATCACCCGCACCACCAACCCGAAGCCTCTGCCCGCCGATGAAAGCAAGCTCGGCTTTGCCAAGCAGTTCTCCGACCATATGTTCCTGATGGACTACACCGCAGGAATCGGCTGGCACGACCCCCGCATTGTTCCCTATCAGAATTTCAGCCTTGATCCCGCCTGCGTGGTATTCCACTATGCACAGGAAATTTTCGAGGGCATGAAGGCCTACCGCACCGCTGAGGGTAAGATTCAGCTCTTCCGCCCGGACTGCAATGCAGAGCGTATGAACATGTCTGCTGACCGTCTGTGCATTCCCCCCATCGACACCGGCCTGTTTGTAGAAGCCGTGCGTCAGCTGGTAGAAGTGGATCAGCAGTGGGTTCCCCATCTGGATGGCACCTCCCTGTACATCCGCCCCTTCATCATTGCAACCGATGTAGGTCTGGGTGTCCATGCTTCCAAGCACTATACCTTCTGCGTCATCACCGCTCCCTCCGGCGCTTACTATGCCGAGGGCATCAACCCCGTCCGTATCTATGTTGAAGACGAATACATCCGTGCTGCCCCCGGTCTGACCGGCTTTACCAAGTGCGGCGGCAACTATGCTGCCTCTATCAAGGCCGGCGAGCTGGCCGAGGAACAGGGCTATGCACAGGTTCTGTGGCTGGACGGCATTGAAAAGAGATATGTAGAAGAAGTCGGCTCCATGAACATCATGTTCAAGATCGACGGCAAGATCTACACTGCTGCTACTACCGGCACCGTGCTTCCCGGCATCACCCGCCGCTCCATCATCGAGCTGTGCAAAGACTGGGGCTACGAGGTCATCGAAGGCAAGCTGGACATTGCTGATGTCATGGCTGCCGCCCGCGAAGGCAAGCTGGAGGAAGTCTTCGGCACCGGCACTGCCGCTGTCGTCTCCCCCGTCAAGGAGCTGCGCTGGAAGGACGAAACTGCCTACATCTCCGACGGCAAAATCGGCCCGCTCACCCAGAAGCTCTATGACACCCTCACCGGCATCCAGTGGGGCAAGATTGAAGACACCAAGGGCTGGATCGTACCGGTCTGATCCTAACGCAAACATAAATAACGCCCGGAAATCGACTCCTGTTCGATTTCCGGGCAGCTTTTGTGCATCCGATCAGTTCAGGCTCTTTAAGCATTGTAGTATACCCTGAACCATCTGATTGCATACAAGTATGGGAGGATGAATGGAAATAGAAGATAGCTTTTCAACCACTGTTGGAGCAGTCTATAAAAAAGGAGAAAAGACATGGAAGAATCTGTAAAAAGCAAATTGAAAAGCAGTTTTACTATTGCTCGGTGGGGTGTTGATATCTGTCTCGGCGCTTTGTTTATTGCCATCGCTCTTATTATTTCCGCGATTAGAAAAGACGGTACCGAGCTGATAAAAGTGCTCATGATCCCATTTGTCATGTGCATTGTCGGCCTCATCGTTTTTGCAATCGGAAGAGTAATGGTCGGGCTTCAATCAAGAAAGCTGAATCTCCACATGGACAGACCTTTAAGTGAGGAAGAACGATGGTTTGTCGGCTGTATGTTGGAAATAGAAGAAACCGGCGCCGGCGTGAACTTTTACAACAGTGCAGCAAGAAGATCCAGCGGCAGCGGTGATGATATCGTTGCCGGGGCAGCAGCAACTGCGATCATCAACAAGTTTTTCAAAATAGGCAAAAAGTATATGGGGCGCAATTTCCTCTTGAACAGACTGCCTGCCATCGCTTCTCTGGCAGCTGCTATTGTTATAGTGATTATGTCAATCGTATAAACGCAGTGATTTTCGCTTACAGGCTTTGCAGCTGCGAAACCAGGTTAAATTTAAAGCTAAGTATTTGCAGTTTTAAATGCGACAGTTTTTTGAAATCCCGGAGAAGTGCCCATGAACAATGGCTAATTATATGATCGTGGACTTTTCAAAAAGCAAAAAATGATTTTTTTGAAGAAATTGAGTCGTAATACGAAGAATAACAACAAAAAAGAACAAACGCGGTCTGAGACGCAGCAATGTAACACCTACATCCGCTTAGAGCAGCTCCTGCCGGTTTTTCTTGCGTTTATCTGAAAAATATGATATTCTAAAACAAACGTATATAGACAGGAGACACAGAGTATGCAATATCGGAAGGATAAAAACGGAAACAAGCTCTCGATTCTAGGCTTCGGGTGTATGCGCTTTACGAAAAAAGGCAGCGCCATTGACTTAGAGAAAGCCGAGCAGGAGATCATGGGAGCGTATAAAAGCGGCGTCAACTATTTCGACACCGCCTATATTTACGGCGGCAGCGAAGCGACTATCGGTGAGATTTTTGAACGCAACGGCATCCGCGAAAAAGTCAAAATTGCCACAAAACTGCCGCAATATCTTGTGGGAAGCCGCGCCGCGTTGGATAAATACTTCAACGAGGAGCTCTCCCGCCTGCGCACCTCATATATCGACTATTATCTGATGCACCACCTGACCGATGTGGCGATGTGGGAAAAGCTGAAGGCTGTCGGCATCCTCGATTGGATCGAAGAAAAAAAGAAAAGCGGACAAATCAAAAACATCGGGTTTTCATATCACGGCAACACCGACGGTTTCTTGAAAACTCTCGCCGATTACGATTGGGATATCTGCCAAATCCAGTATAACTATTTCGACGAGCATTCCCAAGCCGGCAAAGCTGGGCTGTTGGCGGCAGCGGAAAAGGGTGTGCCTGTAGTGATTATGGAACCGCTTCGCGGCGGCAAATTGGTGGGGATGCTTCCTGACTCCGCTAAAGCGATCATGAAACAGAGCGTGCGCGATTGGACCCCGGCAGAATGGGGCTTCCGTTGGTTATATAACCAGCCGGAGGTAACGGTCGTGTTATCGGGAATGAATTCGCTGGATAGGGTAATAGAAAACTGCCGCACCGCATCCGAGGCGACCGCCGGTGCGTTTACCGAAGCGGATTTTGCCACGATCCGCGGGGTGACGCAAAAAATCAGCGAAAACGAAAAAGTCGGTTGTACCGGCTGCCGATATTGTATGCCCTGCCCGAAAGGGGTAGATATTCCCGGCGCGTTTCGGTGTTACAACATGATGTTTATCGAATCGAAATCGCAAGGGCGGTTTGAATACGCCCAAACGGTGGGATTAACGAAAGAGAGTGCGTTCCCTTCGCAATGTATCGAGTGCAGAAAATGCGAAAAGCATTGTCCGCAGCAGCTGCCCATCCGAAAAATGCTGAAAGAGGCAGATGCTGCCCTCCGCCCACTTCCGTATAAAATAGGTATCAACGTAGCGCGAAAACTTATGTTCCGCGAAGCGAAGAAAAACAGATAACAAACACAAAAATCGACAAGGAGCGATCCTTGTCGATTTTTCTTATTAAATGCCTACTAAATCATAACCGAATTTGGAGAAATGGCACAACGATTCCATTCTATGCCAAAAGGTCTAAAAGGCAGCTTTAGATTTATTTCGTTCTGGTAAACACCACATCAAAGTTGGGATTACTCTCGTCTGCATCGAGAAGCACCTGCCGAAGTACTTTTGCCGCAGGGCCAAGCTTGCTGGCTTTCAGGTCGCGTACCTCAAAGCGAATCGGCTCTCCGATTTCGGTGAGGCAATCGTAGAGCGCATCAAAGTTCTCGCCGTAATAGGGCGGAAAATGCAGAAGCTCTTTCAGTTCCTTGTGCAGCTGCGCAAGATCATTCAGCTCTGCGCATTTCAAAATCACATGTTTCATTTCAGGGCTCTCCATACAGTAATTCAAAAGATTCATAGTGGTCTTCGGTGTAGTAGATCAGGCCGTCATTGGAGTAGATAATGCGCTTCGCGCCGCGGCTTTTTGCGCCGAGGGTGTCAATATCGCACTCAAAATAGGTGCGGCCTTTCATCTTAGGAAGCAAACCCTCGTAGTTGCCGAAGCGGTCGCCGCCGATGCATTTGCCGGGGGCATATTCGCTGAGATCTCCGCCGGGCCAGCCAAGCGCCTGGGCTTCCTTCTTTGTGATAAAGTTTTCTGGCAGGTGGTTGTAGGTTTGAATGTACAGTGCAACGTCATCCTTGGAGGTGAAGGTTCCGCCCTCATCGAGCGTGATGTGGACGCTGGACATATCGCCGGATGCAATTGCCTGCTGAATCTGCGCCTCGATCGACTCCCAATCCTGGAGGGGAGAATCCTCCGGGGCAACATCCTCAAGCTTTATTTCAGGCTCTACCTTGTCTTCGTCAATTCCGGCACCGGCATAATCGTCCAGAAAGTCTTCATAGCTCTCGTAGTACTCCGTATCACCGGCTTCGGGTACTTCCTCTGACGGTTCCGCTACAGGCTCTTCCTTCGGCGTTTCATCCAGTTCGAGTGTGCTGATGTTTTTATTCTGAGCATCAGATGCCGCAGGCTGAATCGAACATGCACACAAGGAAAGGAGCATGGTGAGAATCAGGATAACAGAAATCAACCGTTTCATAAGATCGCCTCGTTTCTTTATTGGTCTACAGCGATTATAGCATCATTTCCCGGAAAGGGCAAGAAAAAAGCTGTCAAAACCAGACGAAAAACGGTTGACGGCGCGCCGGAAAAAAGCTACACTATTCCAGTGGAACTTGTATTTCCCTGAAAGGACGTGACACTATGCCTCCCGGAAGCAACCGCCTGGGCCCTCGCGGCTTCCTCACTGATGAAGAAAAAGAAAACATGCCAAAGGTCACCAAAGAGCTGCTTTTGCGCATTCTCTCTTATCTGAAGCCTTATTGGCTCCAGTTCCTGCTGGTCTTTGTTACCATTCTCCTGTCTGCCGTTGTCGGCCTGCTCCCTTCCATCATTACGGGTCGTATTGTGGATGAAGCACTGATTGGCAGCAACATGAAGCTGCTGATTCAGCTCCTGCTGATGGCCTTCATCACGCTGACCGTATCTCAGGTCGTGGGCGTGCTGGAAAGCTACATCAATGCATGGATCTCCCAGCGCATTATCTTCGATATGAAGAATCAGATGTATGACCACCTGCAGCACATGCCCCATTCCTTCTTCACGTCCGAAAAGCAGGGCGACATCATCACCCGCATGAACAGCGATATCAATGGTGTGAGCACCGTGATCTCCTCCACACTTTCGAGTGTCGTAAGCAATATTGCAACGGTGGCTACTACCCTCGTAGCCCTGTTCTCCATGAGCTGGAAGCTCGCCTTAGTAGGCATCGTGGTCATTCCCCTGCTGATCCTGCCGACCAAGAGTGTCGGCCGCACCCGCTGGAAGCTTCTTTCAGAGAGTCAGGCTAAGGCAGATGAGATGAACCAGCTGGTCAATGAAACCCTGTCCGTCTCCGGCTCCATGCTTGTCAAGCTCTTTGCTAGAGAAAAGAAGGAATACAACCGTTTTGTTGCTGTCAATGAGGAAGTAACCAAGCTTGCCATGAAGGAGCAAAGAAGCGGCAAATGGTTCCGTGTCATTATGGGTATGTTTACGCAGGTCGGCCCGCTGCTCATCTATTTTGCAGGCGGCTTCCTGATTATCTCCCGGGGTGATCCTACCCTTACCGTCGGTACCATCACCGCAACCGTTGCGCTGATCAACCGACTTTACCGCCCGGTGCAGTCTCTTCTGGATATCGAGGTAGACTTTACACGTTCCCTTGCACTCTTTACCCGTATCTTCGACTACTTCGATATGCACAATCCCATCATCACGCCCCCCTTCCCCAGAAAGCCTGAAATGGCGCAGAAGGATATCAGATTTGAGCATGTGGCCTTCTCCTACGATCCGGCAAAGCCTCTGCTTACAGATATCGACTTTACGGTTCCCGGCGGAAAAATGTATGCCATTGTCGGCCCCTCAGGCTCCGGTAAATCCACGATCATTAACCTGATCCCCCGCTTATATGATGTACTCGCCGGCAGCGTCACCATTGCCGGTGTCGATGTACGGCGCTTTGACCTGAGCTATCTGCGGCATAATATCGGCGTTGTCACGCAGGACAGCTATCTCTTTAACGGCACCATCCGTGAGAATCTGCTGTATGCCAAGGCAAACGCAACACAGGAAGAGCTGGAAGCAGCCTGCAAAACCGCAAACATCCACGATTTCATCATAAACCAGCCGGACGGCTACAACACACAGGTCGGCAACCGCGGCTTGAAGTTATCCGGCGGCGAAAAACAGCGCCTGTCCATTGCACGCGTCATCCTGAAAAACCCGAAGATTCTGATTCTGGATGAGGCTACATCTGCGCTTGACTCAATTTCGGAAAACTCCATTCAGGATGCACTGGAGGTTCTGATGGAGGGCAGAACGAGCATCGTCATCGCCCACAGACTCTCTACCATTCTCAAGGCCGATCGAATTATGGTTCTGAATAAAGGCGTTATTGCCGAACAGGGCACGCACGAGGAGCTGCTCGAGCTTGACGGCATCTACCGCAATCTTTATGAAACCCAGTTCCGTGTTGTTCTGGATATGGAAGCAGATGAAGAAAAAAAGGACAGAAAATGATCTGACCAAAAATAGTTAACGCCACATCATCCATGCAGATGATGTGGCGTTTTCTTAAAAGCATCGAAAAATCAAAGTCCGTGGTTCTGGGGATCACAAAGGTAATAGCGGCGCGTCGTGGGATTATACCAGTAGCTTGCGCCGACGACATAATTACCAACAATGTAGACGTTGGAAATATCCCTCATCTGACCGGGAGAAACATAAATATAGCGGTCGGCAGGATACTCGGTTTTCCCGGGATACAGCTCACTGGGATAGCCCTCATGAATGAGGAAGTGATAAGTACCAAAGTTTTCACAATATTCAGGGGGTTCAACGGGTCCTACACTGGTTGCAATGACATCATTGTTGAATTTAATTACTTTAATAATTGCATTCATGAGAACTCCTCCAATAAAGTGATTATCAGGGAAAAAGGATTCTTTCTCTCCTTTACCTAGAATACTCCTTTTTTGCACAAAAGTCAAGAGAGAATAGGCATCGTTCTGATATTTTAAATTAAATTATTTGAAACAAGAAACAAAGCACAGCTTTATTCCATTACAAGCTCCCGAGCGGTCTTGATATCTACCACACTGATGCCTTCTGCATTAAGACGGTAGATGCGCTGGCATCTACTCAGCACAGAGGGTCTGTGTGTAGCAACGATCACGGTTTTATTGGGACACTGCTGAACTATATTATTTAGCACGCGTTCCTCTGTTTCCTCATCCAGAGCGCTGGTAGCCTCATCCAGAAGAAGGATGGGGGCATCACGAAGCATTGCTCTGGCAATGGAAAGGCGTTGTGCCTGTCCTTCGGAGACACCCTTGCCGCGCTCGCCGATATGGGCGTTGATCCCCTCCGGAATGGCTTTGACAAAATCCCATGCACAGGCCATTTTGAGGCAATCGATGATTTCTTCATCTGTTGCATCAGCTTTGACCATGCGCATATTCTCTGCAATGGTGCCGAGGATCATACTGTTCCCCTGCGGCACATAGGAAATCAGCTCGCGCAAATCCGTGCACATCTCCTCGGCTCGTCCATCCGCCGTTTTCAGTTCAATCTTGCCGGAATCAGGATGGATCAGGCCGAGAATCAGACGGAACATCGTCGTCTTGCCGCCGCCGGATTCACCCAGAACGGCTACAATTTCGTTAGGATGCGCTACAAAGCTTGCATTTTCATAAACATTGCTGCCTTCCACATAAGCAAAGGTCACATCGCTGATAGAAACCGTAATGCCCTTGTCTGCATCCTGCTGAACGGACTTCAAAGCATCGGGATTATGATCCTCCTTCGGCAGATCGACCAGTTCGCGGATACGGTGGGCAGAAATCGCAGAATTAAGCATACCGGGAACGGTAGAAATCAATGCGTTGAACTTCGCGCTGAGCGAGCTGCGCTGCGTGAGGAAGAAGGTCATATCGCCGTAGAGAATCTGACCGCCCCAGAGCCGAAGCAGACAGTAACCAAAGCCAACCCAGGAAACGATCGTTGAAACACCGGTCATCATGATTCTGGTTTTGATTTCAAACATATTGTAATCCAGATTATATTGCTTATATTTCTTCTGCCAGCCGCGAAGAAGGTTGGAATAATGCTTGCTGACGCCGAAAGACTTAATGGAATCGAAATTATAGAATGTCTCCGTTTCAAAGGAGGTCATTTTTGAATTCATTTCGAGAACGCGCTTGCGGTATTCCTTCAGCTTTTTCAAAATGTAGTGGGACATGAGCATCAGGAACGGTGCGGACAAAATGGCGATCCAGGCCATTGTCGCATCCATACGAAGCAAGACAACGAAGGTAAGTGCGAAGGTATAAATATTGATCAGCAAATCAGGGATCCAGTTGATTGCATTGGATGCGATGGTTGAAACGTCAGAATTAAAGCGATTAAGCAAATCGCCGTTCTCATATTTATTTAGCTCTGTCCACTTGGCATCAATGATCTTATCAAATATTTCCGCCTGAATATCATTATTGACATAGATGGATATTTTTGCAGAGACACGGCTCATCACAGAACTGAACGCGATGGAAACCACCGTTGTAGAGAGCATGATAACGATCAGCAGCCAGAGCTTTTCCGTTTGCCGTTCTGTGATGATATTGATTAAGATTCTGGAAACATAAGCAGAACCGAGGGAGAGCGTAGAGCTGAAAAAGCCTAAGAAGGTATAAAAAATGACGATCCATCGATAGCGCTTGGAAAAGGAGAAAATCCATTTCCAATCATCAATAAACTCCGAAAAGGTTCCGTCTGACAGCTTATCTATGATCGTCTGCACGAAATCGCTTTTCAGCAGTTTATTGAACCCTGTATATTTGGTATGATCTTCCACGTTATTTTATCCTCAAAACCTTTCTTTTAACAAAACTACCCGCTCGATAATAAAACCTTCTGGTACGAAGATAAGCCATTCTAAGCGGGCGCCAGATATGAACATAGCAATGATAACTAAAATCCGTCACATGAATCGTTTTATGATCCCGACGGATGCTTTTCAAAATGCCCAATACCTGCTCTTCCCTGACATATTCGCCGGAAAAGCAGTTATCGCCAATGATAAAATAGCCACCATCCAGAACCTTTGTGATGCGATGGAGGATATACTGACCGTTGTCCCGCTTAAACAGAACAGCGTCATATTTTTTGCAGCGGCAGTCTGTGCGTTTCTCAATGCACATGATGTCCCTGTCCTGACGGAGGAGCGGGAGCATGCTGACGCCTTTATTCGTATAGATGATGCTGCCGTGTTCCTTGAGTTCCTGTTCAAATGTAGTCATGGGTTCATTCCTGAATAGGCTACGTCAGCCGCTTCCGCTTGCATATTGCAGCCAAGCCGATATAGATTTGTATACTGCCCGATACGGCGAACCATCAGCATGGTTTGCCGCACATCCTCTCTTGCGTTGGGTCTGTAGATTTGCTGGAAAAGTGTTGGCATAGCATCCGAGAGCGTAATCGGTTCAATATGGTTTTCCTGATCCCGCTCCAGAATGCAAACAGCCTTCAGCGGAAGGCAGATATTGGTATTCAGCCGCTCCTTTCCGCTCCACGGGGTACCGCAGACCAGAATGCGCTGCCCGTCGAATCGGAGGATTGGCTTATCGCCATTGACGACGATGGCACGATCCGCGAATTTTCGGAGCCAGAGGCGCATATGCGTGGTCTTGCCGACACCGGATAAAGCGGTAAAGAGATATGTCTGCCCATCCACTGCCACCGCTGCACCATGAAAAACAGCCGCATCGTAGGCAGTCATTTTGATGGCGATCTGTCGGTACACAGCAATGGATTCCAGATATTCATCAGAAAAAGCAGTCGGAGAAATCCCCTCAAGGATCGCCTCCTGCTCGGCCAGCGTGCGTTCGATTTCGATATGCTCCTGATTGGTGGAAACGTAAAAATCAGGCGTTTCATCGGTTTCATAGCCGGCACAGAATTTCTTTGTATAGGGATAGAGGTTGGAAATCTCGATAACGACACCGGCAATTTTTATTTTAAAAACGATCATATTTTACGATTCCAGGATTCCCACACGAAGCAGCTCATTGAGATAATCGCAAAGCGCCTTTCCGAGGTCATCCTTATTCTCCTGCGGATATCTGGAGGAAAGCGTCTCAAGCACTTCCTCCGGCGTATCCTTTGTGCGGATGAGTTCAAGCATTTCCGCTGCATCGGCATTGAGCCGAAGCATGCCATGCAGCTCATTTGCCCGCTCGCCTACCGGCACCGCGACAAATTCATCACCCATATCCATAACTTCAAATTCATACTTTAGCCGCATTTGTTTTTCCCTTTCTGCCGGAAGAAGGTTTTGATGCATGTTTGATTCCGGTGTAAATTACACCGCAAAGGAAGCTAATACCGAGCGTAATAAAACCAAGATAAGGGATGAGCGCCATATATTGCTGATATTTCAATACAATAAGCGCATAAACGATCTCGCCAATTACGGTATAGATATAAAACATGACCGAGTAGATATCCCTGCAATATTTGGCAACAGCGAAAGTACGCTTAGAACGCAGAGCAAGCATACATACCGCCGCAGTCATTGGGATAAATCCTATCAGATGATTCAGATAGACTGCTTTATCATAAACGGACAGGCCGATGATCTCCAGGAAGGCCAGCAGAGTACCTACTACAAAAACGGCTATCCAAACCCAGTTCGTGAAGCCGCTGATCTCACGGCTGGCTTTATAACTGTGCAGAACCCGCCCCAGAAGCATATAAGGCAAAGCGCGGGTCAGGAAGGTACCGGGAATGAAGGTGTAACCCAAAAAATTGAAGCGAATCAGCTTTGCGCCCTCTCCGAAGACCGTTGCAAAGAGGAAGAGGAAGATCATGACAGGAAACGAATACCGCATCAGATGCAGTTTGTTTGCAATATAGCAAATCACTGCCGCATAGAGTGCAGCATGGAGATAGAAGATATTGAAGCCTATGGAAGGAACCCAATAATTCAAAACCAGAAAATTGAAAATGAAGCGTCTGGTGAATAATGCACTGATCTCTTTTTTCTCAAAGCCCATTTCCAGCGCAACCAGCATAAAATACACCAGCGCACATATAACGAAAGCAATCAGCAGGCGGCGAATGGATAGCTTCAGGCGGGAATCATCTTCTTCAATGCCATAGAGAACAAAATAACCGTAGAGCGTAAAGAAGGCACCCCCGGCAAAGCATACTAAATAGGAAACGTAGTAACCGACCCGACCCTGAATGATATAGCCGGAGAGAATCATACAGGCCATCAGGATAAGCTTCAGGATATCCACAGAATCATAATACTTTTTGTTCACGTTCAACACTCCCTTCCGGAAAAATGAGAGATCCATTCGTACAGGAGAAAATCAAATGATCAAACCCTAATGGTAAGTATACAACATTATTATTGAGTTGTACAGCGAATTTTCAGTTTTCAGGCATATTCTTCGTTTTTTTAGATGAGCAAATAATGGTTATTTCAAATGGAGCGCGCGAAATTGCTTGCTTTTTAGCTCCTCCGGCAGGCCGGTCATGGAAGCGAGGCGGGCAAGCTGCTCCGGGCTTCCGCCATAGAGCTCAAGCTCCAATTCGCAAAGGCTCTGCCGCTCCGTTTTCCCGGCAAGCTCACCAACATCTGCCGCAAGCTCAATACGAGTGCCTTCAGGAAGCGTCAGCATACAGCAGGTCCTGATAAAAACAGCCTCACAAGTCACAAAAAATGAGGGAAGCATCAATAAAAGCTTCGGAGCACCTTCGTTAACGAGTGCACAAATCTCCTCCCGCTGCGGAAAAGGTGTATCGCATACTCTTTTCAGGTTCCATTCCCCGCGGACATGGTTTATCCCCGGTGTCTTTACCGTGATCACCTGCGCATCATTTTCCTGCCGGATACGAAGTGTCACGCGGTTTGCACGCAGAAAACGCTCCGGTGTATCCAGATACCGGGTATGCATAGAGATTCGGCGTTCTTCGGAGACACTGCCGGTGGATTTGAGCCGCTCATATACGGAAAATAACGCCGCTTCATTTTCGGCACGGAGCTTGTATTCAATTTCCTGTCCCATAAGAATCCTCCCAAATGAAGACACATACTACTTTTCAGCCATTATACATGATTTTCTTTCTCCTTGCAACTGTGACGTCTTTCCGACAAAAACACTGTTTTTATCATGATAAGATGGGAAAAACATCAGGGAGATGCTGCACTGTGAATTCAACCGCCAATGCTCGTCCTGCTGCCTATTGGAAGGCCTTTTTTCGAACACTGTATTCTATTAAGCCCGGAAAAAATCAGCTTGGCTTTTTTGCACTCAGTTTTTTTCTGTGCGGTGTTTCCTCCGGCTTTGGCGCCGTTCCTCTTGGGATCGCTCCTCTCACAGTCTGTCCTGCCGGATTACTTTTTCCCTGTTTCATCGGTGCTATCGCAGGATATGGGCTGTTTTGGGGATTTGGCGCTTCGTTAGGTAATTATTCCATTCTGGCGCTGACACTCTGCATTCGTATCATGTTTCCAAAAGGAAGGCAGCGCGGGATCACACGGATCATTTATATCGTCGGAAGCATTGCCATTTGCGGTCTCTCCGTAATCGCAGAGGGCTTTCGCCCTCAGGCCATTTTACAATGGAGCATACAGGCCTTTCTTGCAAGCGGCAGCGTTTTTGTATTTCAGCAGGCGGCTGAAGGGCAAAGACTTGCAAAACTGGGGCTTGCTTTCCTCTTGCTTCTGGGAACGCACCGAATATCCCTGCCGGGAGGAAGCGCCGCCATCTGTGTGCTGGCCTGGATCAGCGCGGCACCGCAGGCATTCTTTCCGGCGTGCATGCTGAGCAGCGCCCTTGCATTGCTTGTTCCGAATTATGCTGCCCTCGGCGCTGTGTTTTCTCTGGCTGCCTGCACCTCACGTCTGCTGAAAGGCAGGCCTCCCCTCTTACGCTGTGCCCTGGGATGCAGTATTTTTCTTATCGCCGGCTATCGCCTGCAAATGCTTTACTTCCCGCTCTATGCTTCCATTGGCGCACTGCTTGCCGTATTTTTGCAGCCGGAGAAATATCTGCCGGCTCCCGAGCAGGAACACAAGCCTATTCCCCCGGTTCAAAAAGAGCTGTCTCAGGCAGCACAGGCCATGGAGCAGGCCGCAAAAATGCTTAGGATCCCCGCAGCAGACCCAAAAACAGAGCTTGCTCTGATCCTTGACAGTGTCGATATACAGGTTTGCCGAAGCTGTGCAAAAAGCAAGAGCTGTACGGCTGCCGCAGAAATCCTTCAAGAGCACTGTGAGCTTCTTTCCTTCGATAAAGATGTTGAAATGCAGCAGCTTCCTGCAAGCTTTCGTACCCATTGCCTTCACCCGGAAGCCTTCCTGACCGGAATCAATGATGCACTGGCCGACTCTATCGCACGCAGGCGCTTTACCCGGCGGCTCAATGACGCAAGGCTTGCTTCCTGCGAACAATACACCCTTATGAGCAGCTTTCTCACGCATTTATCCGATCAGCTATACGCCCCGGGTACGATAGAAAACTATTGTGTAGAGCTTTCTGTTCAGGCTACCGGAAGACACGGCAGCATGGCCTCCGGTGACCGAGGTGCGGCATTTGCAGGCTTCGGCGGAAGCTACTATGTTCTGCTCTGCGACGGCATGGGAACCGGCAGTGCGGCGGCAAGGGAGAGCGAAAATGCCTCCGCGCTCCTGCGCCTTCTGCTGATCTCCGGTATGGAACCTGAGCCTGCTCTGCGCTCTCTGAATGACATCTATCTTCTGCGGGACAATGGATGCTTTTCCACCATTGATCTGCTGTCTGTCGATCGAACCTCAGGCAATGCCACGCTTTATAAATGGGGCGCTGCCCCATCCTACCTCAAGCGAGCCAATGGCGCAAGATCACTTGGCGGTACGACCCTGCCCCCCGGAACGGGAGAAGGCAGCGATATGGAGGTCCTTCACTTCTCTATGGAGCATGGAAGCACACTGCTTCTCATGAGCGACGGTCTGAGCGGGAAAGAAACGCGCCAGCGGCTCGAATCGTGCAGAAGCCTCCACCCCAAAGATATTACCGCCGCTGTATTCGCAGGTCGTCCTGACCCGGACGATGACTGCACTGCCGTAGCCGTACGGTTAAGAAGAACATCAAACCTTCCGTCACCGTTATAATACTTGTCTGAATATTATGATCCGCGCAGCGAAGTCAGGAAAAAGGGGGCGTTTCGCCCCCTTTTTGTTCACAGTTTAAAAATTCAAGCATTTATAATGGTTTCAATATATCTGCGTGTCATCCGTTCAGACCAAAGCTGACGGCGATCGCATTATCCACCTGATTCATCAGCGCCTCGTCCACATGACCCATATGTTCGCGCAGACGCCGCTTGTCGATGGTTCGAACCTGCTCTAAAAGCACAATGGAATCCTTGCTTAAGCCCACGTCATGACCGGCCAGCGTAATATGCGTAGGCAATCGGGCTTTCCCGGTCTGGCTGGTGATGGCGGCAGCGATGACCGTGGGAGAATGGCGATTGCCGGTATCGTTCTGAATGATTAACACCGGGCGGGTTCCTCCCTGTTCACTGCCCACCACCGGGCTGAGATCTGCATAGAAAATATCCCCTCGTTTTACGTTGGTGTCCATCTGTTTCACACTCCGCAACTTCTTGGTCTGCGTTCCATATACATCATATGTAACGCGCTGATGATATTCTCCCACCA
>JAZQOW010000024.1:0-5078 GCA_045628065.1 Faecousia sp. | reverse complement strand
TTACTGCCGGCTCTCTTCAACAAACTTCGGTTATTCAAGCCGTTTTTCGTATTGACACTTTTTGTCCTTGTTCTTGTTGAGACTATCCAGATATTTGCTATGTTGGGCAGCTTCGACGTTGAAGATATCTTACTTAATGTTATCGGGGCCCTCATTGGCTTTGCAAGTTATAAAAAATGGTTCAAATCATTATAAAACAAACTTTCTCATTTCATGTAACACTCGCTTCTCTTTCTTTAGTATATAAGTGAGACCTAATTGAAAGGAGTGAAACGCAATTTATCTTCTCTCTTGAGCAGAAAGGAGTGATAGAATGAACAAAGAAAAAATCATGACGGGCATCGGTGGAATTAGTGATAAGTATATCGTGGAATATGCTGTCGTAAAACCAATCAAGAATGACCGGATTAATAGGATGTTCGCCCGCAGACAATGGAAATACAGACTGTGTGGAATTGTTATTGTAATTGCTATTATAATTGGGATAGGTATGTTGCATTGGCTGTAGTAATACAGAAGTAACTGACAAATTCTGATTTGAAAGGAGACAGAAATGAGAAAGACAACACCATACATAGTAGCGATACTAATTTCAATAATTGCAACGCTGTTGTTCTTTAATGCTATGAGTTGGTATCATTTTGGAGATATTCCAACAAAGATTGTGTTCGCACGCATGATTGCTTTTTGCATAGCAATCAGCGTATTTTCGTGCGTTATTGTGTTCTTTGTAATGCGAAAAAGAGCAAAAAACGGAAAAAGCAAGGCCATCGAGCGAAGAAAGCTAACCAAGAAGGAAAAAGTTATCCTGCTCTCGGTTCTTACGGGTTTGGCGTTGATTCTATTGCTTTTGTACTTTACTTTTATTGGCGGGTTCTATGCATCGAGCGATAAGGTCGTTGGTGAATATACCGGAGAAGCATCAATTCAAGAATTTGAACAGTATGAGCAGTGGAAAATAGGCGGAAACAAATACGGACAGCCAATTTTTATTAATGCGGAAAAAGCTTTTGCCTATTTTGAAGACGAATTTGCCGATGTCATAGATGTGGCCTACGATATGTACCATGAGCAGCACCATATAGAGAGACTTAACAAGCATAACTATCATATTTATATGTCCTTGATTTATCAGATGCCAGCAGAATGTCCCCGCCGACGTAAAATGGCCGCAAAAATCCGGCCTATGTTGTCCGTGACCGCCGGATAGCATGACCGCCGAAACAAGCTGACCGAAAAAAGAGCGATACCGCAGTATCGCTCCCGGCAAAACCTCATGAGGCGCTCGAGTTGTGCCGCCACATTGCTCTATCCTCCTCATGAGTAAAAGCCCTATGCCACTGTATTCAGTTCCGTGGTCAGCACGATCTTTACGATGTGGTCATCCACGATCCTGTTCCCGTTTTGATACGCATAACCCAGCGCCTGGGTGCACGCCCGATTGATCAGCCTCGGCAGGCCAGACGAAAAATCATAGACGCACCGCAGCGCCTCGTCCGTAAACAGAGGCGTGGTTCGTCCGGCGTATTCAAGCTGCTTTTCCACATAAGCCTTTGTCTGGGCGTAATCGTATGTGGGCAGAAAACACTCTACATCAACTCTGTGACGGACGGCCCGGTATGCCTGCGTCTGCAGCTTGTCCCACAGTTCCGACTGTCCGGACAGGATCAGCGCAAGCGGATTCTCCGAATCCATTTTGTAGTTCAGCAGGAATCGGATCTCTTCCAGCATCTCACGGGACAGCAGATGGCTTTCGTCAACAATGACCACAAGACTGCGCGCCTGTACGCCCCGCATGATCTCGATCTGCTTATGCAGAAGCTTTCGGGCGTCTCCCCGATAGAATCTGCCTTCACAGCCTAACTGTTCCAGAAGTCCGTTGTAAAAGGTTCTCGGCGTCATTTTGGAATCCGCCAGATACAGGACGGAATACCGGTTCTCATCCAGTGAAGACGCCAGACGGCGGAGAGCGGTTGTCTTTCCGCATCCGGAGTCTCCTACCAGAAGCCCGAACCACTGATGCTGCGCCGCGTACAGGAGTCTGTCGTGGATCTCATCCGTCATACGGTCGCGGTACAGCATATCCACTGGGATATTCCTTACAAACGGCGTAGCCGTCAGAGAGAAGAAAGATTCATACATGGCTCTCTTCCTCCTTCGTCTCCATCAGGGCGCTGTAGGAGATCCCAAACTGCTGCTCACGCCGGCGTTCCTCAAATTTCTTTTCTGCCGCGTCGAGCAGGCGGGAATGATCTGTGGGAATCGTGGCTGCTTCGATCTTTTCGGGTCTGGGAGCCACATGTTCGCCGACGTGCAGCTTTTGTACCGGAAACGGATGGTCTCCCTTCGCTTCAATCGTGAGGGTGTCCGTATCCATAGGGTCGTAGACCACGTCCACCTGACGGCCGGCATACCGGATGCCAAGGTCGTATTTCTGTCCCTGAAAGCTGATGCATCCGCTTTTGTCGGCCTTTCTGGGTTCACAGTGCAGGAAAGCCCTGGCCATCACGGCGGTTTCCGGGAACCGGCACGGCATGGAATCGCTCTTAAATGCAATTTCCGGCGTGGTTCCCAGAGCACTGTGCTCCTTCGTATGGTAGCACTCGCTGAGCCATACCTGAAACTTGTGATTCAGTTCCTCGATGGACTCCGGCTGATGCAGAGCGATCTCATCCAGAAACGCCTCGAGTGTCAGATTGAACCGCTCCTGCTTGCCTTTGCCCTGAGGATTTCTTGGCCTGGCATACAGAAGACGGATTCCCAGCAGTCCGCAGGCGCGGGTCATCCAGTGCGTGCGGTATTGGCTCCCGTTGTCAAAGTACAATCGGCGCGGAACGCCGTATTTCTGGACGGCACGGTGAAGCGTATCTTCCACGATACTCTGCTGGATATTGCCGTAGAATTCTCCATGGAGGATGTATCGGGTACAGTCATCAATGAGGCAGGAGAAGTAAGTCTGCACCGGCTTCCCGTCAATCTTCAGAATGGGACCGTACTTGATGTCTCCCTGCCACAGGTCATGACGGTGCTTCCTCTGAAACCGCTGGGACGCATATCCGTCACTCTGATACATCTTCATCATGGAAGCCGTATAACCGGCTCTTGCAAAAGCGTCCTGCAGGGTACTCCGTTTCAGGAAGCCTTCCGGTACGGCTCCCTCCAGCTCCAGAATCTGGATGATGGTGGGAAGACTTCGGTTCGGCTGTTCCCGTCGGAGGCGGATCGCTTCCTCCAGCAGGTCGGGCGGGATTTTGAATTTATCGTCGGACCCGTGCCCCTGAGGTTTCAGACCCTCGAAACCTCCTTCCCGATACTGCTGCAGATACCGCCGAAGAGTACGTTCTGACAGGCGGTTCTCTTCACAGATCGTTCGTTTCCGCTCTGCCAGCTCTTCCCGCGACAGTCCCGGAGCAAGCAGAGGCGCGATCAGCTTCATGCGTTCTTCCGCTTCCTCTGCCGCCAGCTTCTGATCTTTCATTTCTGCCATAGACATTTCCTTCTTTCCGATGAGATGTCTACAGCATACCGGAAATCGCGTGTGTCCGCAACGCCGAACGGTGCTGTTGCCAGAAACCGCTGTTTACGGTGATCCGGACAAAAGCCGTCAGCTGTTCAGCCGGAGTAAGACTGCCGGGAACGGTCATATCGGCGCCGTATGATGCGGAAAGAGAGGCTGTGACATTTTCAGCATATTCCAGAAACCAGCGCAGCCATACCTTCAGGCGCAAAAACGCAGAGATCTCGCCGACGGAATCGGGGCAGACCTCTCCCCGGCAGTCGGCAATGATCTCCGCGCAATAACGCTTGTACGGGACAACCCCGCAGGGCAGTTCCCGGTGGGTGCGATGACAGCTCCGGCATTCCATCACCCGCAGTCCAAGAACGACTTCTCCATCCGTGGTGATGCATTTTCTGCGGCAGGTGCCGTGGACAAACAGTCTTTCGCCGCAAACGGGGCATCCAACGGATTCAGCCGATGTGATGAAGCGGACGCCGCCGTGGAGGTATTCCGTGTAATGCAGGATACTAATCATACGCTGTCCGCCACCATGAAGACCGGCCTGTCCCATCGTTTCGGTTTATCGCATTGGTTTTCCCGGGAGCGATACCCGTTCTGGGGATAGTATAGCACAACGGTGGAGAGAGCGGTCAGGATATGTCGGCGATTCGGACAATTTGAGCCGGCAGATGGCCAGAGTATGCCGGTTTGCGGTCAGGTTAGCCCGGTTTTGGCCATGTTACGCCGGCATTTTGCGGACAGGGGAGGGCGGCAATTTCAAGAAACCGAGGAACAGCTGCAAAGATATATCTTGGTAGCAAGATTCCTTGATATTTACGAAAATAGCTTTAAGAGATGGGTCTTCATTCCAGGTATTGGCTGGGAGAGAATCTGATCGTAAAAGAGACATATTCATGATGGTTCACTCATTGACAAGCGTCTAAATGAGGTACAAGAAGATGATGAATTATGAATGCGTGATCTATGGCTTAAGAAGTTTGCTGTGGGGACTTCCGGCCTCGTTCGTTCTAACTTACCTCATCTTCCGAATTACAGGTGCCGCATTTGAAATGCAGTTTTATATTCCCTGGTACAGTATTGCAATCGCAGTTGGCAGCGTGTTCATTGTTGTATTTGCTACGATGCTCTATGCCACAGGTAAGATCAGGAAAGATAATCCGATTGATGCGCTGGAAAACGAAAACATCTAATTATATTAACAAAAAACGAGGTAAACAATTATGACGCAGTCATTCCACTTTGCAGAGAAAAAAACGACGACGTAAACAGCAACTATACATTCAGCCCAAGGGTGTTTGCTATCCGCAGATGCCCTTGGGCTTGTTTTATTTGCGAAAAAAACTTCCATCACCGAAATTCAATTCATGGACAGGAAAAATATTTTCCTGTATTCGTGTTGACAACAGGAATATCCTGCCATTGGTTCATGGCGAAAAATGTCGTTTTTGACTACAATGATAATAGAATTTTTGTAAGATTGGAGGTGATGGCTTATGCAGAACCGTGACACGGCGCTGGACTACGTGAAAATTGGGCACCGAGTTAAGGTTTCCCGTAA
>JAZQOW010000023.1:0-7095 GCA_045628065.1 Faecousia sp. | reverse complement strand
TATATCGATCCGGAAGATGCCGGACGCGGCATCCGCGCAATTCTGCGGCATCTTGTCTGCGCGAATCACAACTATACCAGCGGAGACGAGGAACCGATTTTCCGGGGAAAGACCAGTATTCTGCTGATTGCGCCGAGCGCGCTGAATCCGGCCTATGCAGATCTGCGGGAAAATGGAAGAATGAAATACGAAACCTCGAAGGCCTTTTCTGCGGCTTTTCAGAAGGCAGCGGAGGATTTCGGCGTGTATTATCTGGATGCATCCAAAATTGCCATGGCGCCGCCGACAGACGGCATCCATTTGGACGAGGCAGGCCACGCAGCGATGGCAGAAGCGATCACGAAAAAAGTTTTGGAAATTTTCGCGGAGGATGAAGTAAAATGACGGCAAAAGAACTTGTTACAAGGGACGATTTTTCCTATGCGGTTTCTCTGCGCAGAGAAATTCACCGTCATCCGGAGCTGGGCTTTGATCTTGACAATACGGTTTCTATCGTTGAACACGAGCTTAGCGGCATCGGTATTCCCTACACGGAAGAATACGGAAAGGGGAGCGTCGTCGGCTGGCTGAACCGGGAAAGCAGCGGAAAAGTGATTGCGATCCGCGCGGATATGGACGCGCTGCCGGTGGAAGAAAAGACAGGACTGCCCTATGCCTCCGAAATTCCGGGCAGAATGCACGCCTGCGGCCACGATTCCCACACGGCAACGCTGCTGGCTGTGGCACGGATTCTCAAAAGAATCGAAAAACAGCTGCCCTGCTGCGTAAAGCTTCTGTTCCAGCCCAGCGAGGAATGCGAGCAGAGCGGGGCGAAGATGATGGTGGAAAACGGTGCTGTGGACGATGCGGATCTCGTAATCTGCACGCACTGCGATAATGCACAGCCCGTGGGAACCATCGGCTGGTGCGCCGGCGACTATATGTCTGCCTGCGATCCGATTTCCATGACGTTTTTCGGGAAAACCGCTCATGCTACGCTGCCGGAGCAGGGGATTGACGCCATCGCCATGGCGAGTGATGCAGTCATCGAAATGAAGAAAATCGCAAAGGAAGAGGCTGACGGAAAGTTCTACGTGTTCTCGGTTGGCTATTTCCATGGCGGCACAGCGCATAATGTCATCGCCGATCGATGCGATCTGAAGATTTCCCACCGCTATTACGACGGCGCCATGCGCGAGCGCATCCGTACGCGCTGCATCGCCTGCTGCGAGCGGATTGCAAGGGAATACGGCGGCCGGGTGGAAATCGACTGGCGGATGAGCGCACCGGCGCTGCACAATGATGAAGCGGCTATGCAGAAATTCGTTGAAAGCATGGAAAAAATCATGCCGGAGAAGCTGATCCATGTGCAGCCGCGCCGCAGTACAGAGGATTTTGCGTGGTTTACGCAGAAAAAGCCCGGCATCATTTTCCGTTTCGGCACGGGGAACGATGCACTCGGCTGCAATACGCTTGCGCATTGTAACGATTTCCGCCTGGATGAGGAGGGAATCATGAGTGCGATCCTGGCATTTACGCAGTTCGTCATAGACGCAGGAATGCTGTGAGAGGGAAGAGCAACGGGATATGAATAAGAAACTGATTGTCATTTCCATGGACGCCATGGTCTATGAAGATTTGGAAACACTGAAGAATCTTCCGAATTTCAGATGGATGCTGGAAAACGGCGCCAGAGTGAACCGCGTACGGAGCATTTATCCTACGCTGACGTATCCGTGCCATACGACCATGGCAACCGGACTGTATCCGGAACACCATGGCATCCTCAATAATACTGTGGAGCGCGTGGGGCAAGAGGAGCTTCCGTGGCAGTTTTACAAGTCCGCAGCCAGGGGAAAGGATATTTTCGATGCCTGCAAGGAGGTCGGAATGACCACGGCGGCAGTCGGCTGGCCGGTGACGGGGAACCATCCTAATATTGACTGGCTGGTGGATGAGGTGTGGCCGGAAAAGCCATACACGTGGGAAACCTTTGCACAGGCTTACCGCGATTCCGGCACATCCGAGGAGGTTTTTCGGGAGATCGTTGCGCCGATCCTATGGCAGCGCGTACCCCGCAGGAATCCTGACAGTTCTTATTTTAACTGCCGCTGCGCCTGCGGGATCATCCGCCGCTATCAGCCGGATCTGCTCATGCTTCATACGGGCAATATCGATGCGTACCGCCATAGTACCGGCGTATTTTCAAAAGACGTTACGCTCGGCCTGCTGCAATGCGATCAGCTGCTCGGTATGCTGATCGAGGCGACCAGGGATGCCGGCGTTTTTGAGCAGACGAACTTTGTTGTGACCGCTGACCACGGGCAGCTCAATATCACCCGACTTGTAAAGCCGAATACGGTTTTTGTAAAAGAGGGTCTTGTGACGCTGAACGATGACGGAAGCGTCGCAGATTGGAAGGCGTGGTGCTATTCTGCGGGACTCAGCGCATACGTGGTGCTGAAGGATCCGACAGATGCTGCGCTTCAGGCGCAGGTTGCCGAACTGCTTCGGAAAATGTGCGCAGAGGGCGTATGGGGCTTCTCTGAGGTCTATACAAGAGAGCAGATCAAAGAGCAGGAACATCTGGACGGCCCATTCACATTCATGTTGGAGACGGACGGCTATTCCAAATTTGCGAACGGCTGGCAGGGTAGCTATGTACAGCCCCTGCCGATGGAAACAGACGGCGTCCACAAGGCGTCCCACGGATTCCATCCGGACAAAGGCCCGCGCCCGTTGCTGCTCGGCTGCGGTCCTGATTTCATAAAAGGTGCTGTGCTGGAGCAGGCGAATCTGACGGACGGCGCACCGACCTATGCGGAGCTTCTTCGCGTTTCGCTTCCGGATGCGGACGGGCGGGCGCTGACGGATATTCTGAACGGAGTTCCGTGCGTGACGGATTGACAAACACTTATTTTCAGTTTTTGAATAACAGACAGAGCGACGCCGTTTGGCATCGCTCTGTCTGTTTTAATAATGTAAACAATGTAAGATAAAATCAGCCATGACCTTACTTCGGAAGAACATGAGAATAATCAAAGCAAAGCAGTTCGGCTCAACCCGTTAGAGGATTTGGAAATCTCTGCATTGGTTTTTGATGTGCTTTGCTTGCTCCACTCCTATGACTGGGCTGCTTCGGGGGACACTGACGAATCGGTTTATTGGAACGACGTTGCGGAGCTCAAGAAACGCTGGTTTAAGACGAACAGAGAAGCGCAAATGTTGAATATCATCGATATATGCACAGAAACCCTTCGTGCGTCCTTGTATAAGACTTTTATGGGGAAGCCGCTGGAAACAGAGTGAACTAATGGTTCAATGACAATGAAATAGTGAGGCAGTATACTTTCATCAGAAACAAAACGACAAAGGAGTGTAATGTATATGAATTTGAAAGAAGCATTCCGCTACCAGAATAAGCTTCAGTCTTTTATGGACGAGGCACAGGATGTTCTTGATCGAGAGAATAATATTACAAAGGTGGAAAACACCTATCTCCGGCACAAGATGATGCCCGAAGCCGAAGATGAGACAATTGTGGCAATTCCCGATACCGAGTATGGCGAGCAGATTACGGATATTGCAAAATTCCTGATTTATCTTCTTGATGAAAAGAAGTCGTTGTTTGCTGCTATCCGCAATGCGAAGGATGCTCTGGACATTGATATGGACAGCGAAGTGAGCTTGAATGCAGCCCGTCAGAGTGTAGCTCGCACATTTAAGCACATGAACGATTTGCGTTGCTCTGAACAGACAATTTCCAATGGCGGAACAGGATATCGCTTTAATGCGGAAGGTAATCAGATCTCCTACCGCTGTGATGTTAAGCGAGTCACGACGATCAATTACGACCGCAATGTTATTCGCACTGAACTTAGCAAGCTAAACAAGTGTGCAGACGAAACATCTGCAAAACTTGATCTTTGTTTGGTTACTTCCAAAGTGGAGTATGAGGCCCCCTTTGATGTGAATGCCAGCTTTGCGGAGGCATTTGAAGCCTTTTCCGGAATCGATAAGAAATAAACTTAATTTCTCCCGGCTATTTTGGGTGCGGCAAGATAAGAGAATACGGATACCGGTTCAGGTGCAGATGAACTATAAGGCTGCACAAGCAACATCTACTTAGATGATATTGGAACAGCCCACCCCTACGGGCCTCAAGATAGAAAGAATAAATTGCCCATCGATTTTCTATCCGTCCAACAAGCTATCTATAGATCGTATTATCGCAACGTGCCAACACCTCAAGCCATGATCACATCTCCATTTTTAGGGCTTTGGCCTAGCTCGCTGATTACGAGATTATTGAAATCAAATTCTGATTCTCCGTCGAACATTGACCTTGACGCAAAAACTTGTTTTGCAAAAGCGTCAATGTGCGGCTCAAATGGTTGAAGTTGCATTGGACTCTTGCCGTATCCAAAATAGCCGGGAAATGATTTGAGCAGCAGGGCTCAACCTGCTGCTCAATGCTTGAATGTAGTTTTACTGCTGAGGGAACCAGAATTTGCTCCATGGGAACCTCAAAGAGATTGCCAAGAGCATATAGATTATCTACGCTGGGCAGAGTTTCACCTCGCTGCCATTTATAGATTGCCCTGGGCTCCTCAAAGCCAAAATAAACCTGCAAGTCTCGAACCGTCAGACCGCGTTCCAATCGGAGTCGTCGGATGTTGTTTCCCGTGGCGGTCGGATCAATCACGGGAAAGACCTTTATGCGCATAATAATCGCCTCCTTGAAGAGTGATATTACAAAATAGCAGATAGTGCCATAAAAAGCAAGCACTATTTTTGAAGTAGAGAGAATCCGATAGATATGGCAGATAATGAGTCAAATGGAGAAAATGAAAGGAACGGTGCTTAAGTATGAAGATGATCCCACTGAAAAAGCAAAGCAAAGCCGCACAGCGGGAGTTCTATGCTGCAAAGCGCGGCTCATGGAATGGAGTATCACCGATTTCGCGGATTGTGGAAAGCAGGAAGGCATATGACAGAAATCGAATTAAGCAGGAATATCGCCGAGATCATAGTGAATGATGAGGCAGAGCTTCGGCAGCAGATGAAGGAACGCAGGCGGGGTCGACGAATTGAAAAGGTTCGCAAAAACAATAGCCTTCTGAAAATCATCAACTACGGCGGTTATGCTCCACATCGGGGATATATTGATTGGGGATTTCACGGGAGCAATCTTTTGCATTCCGGGAAATATATCAAGTATCCCAAAAACAGCAACTGCCAGAAATGGATAAAAAGAGAGACGAGCCGACGAATTCGCAATTGCAGGGAAATCTCTGTAAAAAGCAATTACTATCGTCGGCTCTTTGGCTATTGGTGGACACTATTGGATGGCCATTTGTCACAGGGAAAACAACATATATAATGATATTTCCCGCTGTGATAAAGAATTGTAAGGTGCAATAAAACACCGCCTGATAACGAGTAATTAAGTACATACACCTCGGGAGCTTGGCAGCTTCCGAGGTTTTGCTTTGTTGATAGTTGTTCGAAATGAGATAATTACAACAGAAATCAGTATTATTTCAGTAATCACAGATATACGCCTATATAAGGAATTCGTAAAGCTTGACTGCTCCTTTACCAGTGTGGCTGCCGCTGTCATGGCATGGTCAAACATTGAAATTCAACAAACGCTGTGGTATAATCCATTTGCTTGAAAATCACATTATCCGCACTGCATTTTGCATCATATGAAAGATAGATGCAAGGGAAAATCTGATGTTCTCCCAGGAAAATAAGACAGGTTTTGGGTATTCAGAATCTGTCATCGCGGGCATTGATCGAATGAACATCAGAATAATTGAAAAGAAGCGAGCCTGTATGACGGCCAATGAAGAGCTGAACGAGCTGAAAGGATTTTTTGAATGGAATACGGTGAAATGAAAATAAACAGAGGTACGAAGGGTATCTTTGAGGAAATCGAAAAGAGCTCCAATATTCTCTGTGCAAAAGGGCTGATCGCCTGTGCCGCGATCACAACAGTAATCGGTATCATTGCAGTAATCGCAGATAAAAGCGCATATATGAAATTCGTAAAGATCGGCTTTTCAATTGCCGTTGCGGTGTGCATTGCCATGGCATGGTATTCCTTAAAGCGGAAGGAGCATGGAAGCTTTCACAAATATACCTTGTTTATTGCGTGGTCTGTTGCCATTTGCATGATCGCATCCTGTATTGATTCCTCGGAAAGCTTGCTTTACGCGATTCCGATCATATTGTCGATCCGCTATTACTCCGTGGTCTTTACCCTTTCGGTCTCCGTGCTCAATATTATCTTTGCCTTTATTCCTTATATCATCAAGGTATACATTCATGCCTTCCCGCTGGACTTTATTGTTTTGGAAGAAGGCACCGTCATCACCATGGCCGGTGATTCCCTTGACGGAACGGTGAATGCCTTGAGTACGATCGATCTGACGGCAACCATCACCAATATGCTGACCTTCGGATATTTGGTTACAATGTCGGTTTTGGTGGTTATTTCTATATTTGCGGTTTTGCTTACCAATTTTACACGGAAAAACATCATCAAGCAGTACAACGCCTCAAGAAACAGAATCGAGGGATGATATGAATAGCTATACGGATTATATTGTCGGAAGAATCACCGATATCTGTAAGAACTACAAAAGACGCATGGCAGGAACCAAGTCAGCCAGGGCTGGCGCGGACGATATCGCCGACGAAGCAAAGGCTTATGCCGACGAAGTCAAAACGCAGGATTTTGAAATTCACCCCCATGCGTTTTTGAAGTCCATTCAGATCTGTGTCGCTATGGAAATACTGGCTATGCCGGTTTCCTGGATTGCCTGTCTTACCGGTCATACGCTTCTCTATTTTGTCGCAGATGCTATGATTCTGCTTGGCTATGACATACTGGTTGTGGAGTATGTTCTGTACAATCAGATCATTGATAAACTGTGCCCCAAGTATATGGGAAGAAACGTCTATGCCGTAAGAAAGCCCAAAGGCGAAGTCAAGAGAAGGATCATTCTTTGCGGACATCATGACGCTGCTTTTGAGATGCCGCTTTTGAATAATCTCAAAATGTGGATGATCTACGCCCTTTTCATTGTGACGGGCGGAGGCGGAATT
>JAZQOW010000022.1:0-2516 GCA_045628065.1 Faecousia sp. | reverse complement strand
ACGGAATAGTCCTCTGCAGGCGCATATTTTTTGATCAGTTCCGCCGTCAGGAATCCGTTTTCGTAGCCTTCCTTCTGCTCATCAGAGAGAACGTGAACGACCTTGACCTTGCCATTGGAGCGCGCTGCGATCTCGTCCAGCTCCTGCTTCAGAAGGATACTGTCTGCATTGCGGCTGCCGTAGAGGATGGTAAGGTTAAAGTCTTCAATGCCGTCGGCAATGGCACTTGCCATGGAGCAGAACGGCGTGATGCCGCTGCCGCCTGCCAGCGCGATAACATTCTTCGCATCACGCAGCCCCTGATAGTAGAACTCACCGAGAGGACCGGAAACGACGGCCTTGCCGCTGACCTTCCAGTTTTCCAGAATATACTCGGAGGCCTGCCCGCCCTTGGTATGCTTCACGGTCAGCGTGTAGCTTGTATTCTCTTCACCCAGCGCCGCCTTCGGGCCGGAGCAGATGGTGTAGGGTTTGCAGGCGGTAACGCCGTTCATATCAAGCGCCACGCTTACATACTGGCCTGCTCGGAAATAGGCCATGGCCTTTGTGCCTGCTTCTTCATCCGGAACAAGGATAAAGGACTTGGCATCGCCGTGATCGACGATCTTTGCGATTTTTACAAACTGTGCAGCCGGATGCAGCGCCTTGGCAAGTCTGTTGACATTATAAATGGAAGTCGGGATCGTATCGGCCGCTTCTTCGATCTTTGCGTTTCTGGTCTTGACTTCTCCGAGGAAAGGGCCGACGCTCAGGCCCTTCAGGGCTTTCTTATCGTAATTGTATTTAGCCATCTTATTTGCCCTCCTTCATGTCTAAGAGCGTATAACGTGCCTGCTCGGCGCCGGACATATAAGCCTGGCTGTAGCCGTCCATCTGCGTGCCGTGACCGCCGCAGAAGCGCAGGCCCTTGATGGTGTAATCGAGTTTATGGCCGGACTGGACACGGGGGAACATACCGTCCCAGGTGCGCGGCTCATAGCCGTAAACGTCACCCATCGGCGTGCCGAGGTATCTTGCCCAGGTGACGGGCAGGGCTACTGCGATTTCCTCGATATGATCGCGCAGGTTGATGCCGGCAACCTTTTCGAAATGGGTCACGGTTTCCTCTGCGATGCGGTCCTTGAGCTTGAAGTATTCCGCCTCAGTCACATCCTTGAAGGCGTCCTCGGAATAGAACTTTGCAAACTGTACCATGCAGGTACCCTTCGGCGAGCAGTCGGGAATGGCTTCGTTAATGATGGTAACGCAGTAATCCTCGTGGGTGTCAATGGAAGCGGAGTGCAGATACTGCTGGTGGGTATCGCCGGTGGAGCGGACAAAAGTATCGTAGGCCTTGAAGCCCAGCTCCTCATAGGGAATATCCAGACCGAGATAGACCGTAACGCAGCACTGACCGAGCTTGCGCGCGTTCATGAGCTTGCGGTCGCGCAGCGGAACCTCCTTCGGGTCGACCATGCGGTCGAACACCACAGTAGGCATCAGGTTGGAAATGACGCGCTCGCAGGCGATATATTCGCCGTTTGCCAGCTCCACGCCCTTCACTTCGCCGTTCTTTACATCGATCTTTGCCACTTCCGTGTTGTAGCGGATCTCGCCGCCCATTTTGCGGATGGCCTGATCGAAAGCCATGGCAATCTCATGGCTGCGGTGCTTTGCGATCCAGGGTTTTCTGAAAACGTAAGTATAGGTCATGAAAGCGTAGACCGCGAAGCTCATGTTGGTGGAATCCGCGGCAACATAGTCCCAGTAGGATTCGATCAGCTCTCTTGCCTTGTCGGGCATACCGATTCTGCGGAGCATATCGTCCGTGGTCATCGGCACCATCTTCATCAGATCATGGTACTTGAGGAGCATTTCCACCTTGGCAGGAGGAGAGGGTTCATTGTCATGTGCCGCCAGCCAGTCAACGCCGTCTACCAGCATACGGCCCATTTCAAGGAAATCCGTCACACTCTTGCGGCAGCCGGGTACCTGACGCTCCATCTCATCGATGAACGCTTCTTCGCCCACGGGCATGGTGGCATCAAAGCCCATTTTTGCATCGGTATTGATGGAACGGAAGGCTTCATTGACGCCGACCCATTCCACATCCAGTCCATAGCTGTCCAACAGCTTGCGGACGGCACCGGCAGTTTCACCCTCACCCATCTGACACATCTCGTGCAAAGTGGCTTCAAATTCAAAGCGACCGCGGCGGAAGCTGGTTCCGCAGCCGCCGGGCAGATTATGCTTTTCCAGAAGCAGAACCTTTTTTCCCGCTTTGGACAGATAGGCCGCTGCGGAAAGACCGCCGTTGCCGCCGCCGACGACAACTACATCATACTGCTTATCTTGCATTACTATCGTTTTCTCCCTTCCCCTTTCGGGTTGTTTTATGTTGTTTATTATACCATTTTATTGAGAATTTCGCAAGATTTTCCTGTGATTTCTACACAAAAAGCAGCAGAGAAAGGAGTACTCTCTCTGCTGCCGTTTTTTATTTCGTGATAAGTCGGAGGCCAAGCGGTCTTAGGAAG
>JAZQOW010000021.1:0-3339 GCA_045628065.1 Faecousia sp. | reverse complement strand
CTGCTTCGGTATGCGTAACTTCAATAATTTCAGAAATAGAATCCTTTTCTGCGGTACATAAAAATCGTGCCGGAGCACTTACTCCGACACGATCTGATTCTATTTCATTTTATCTCTACCCCAACTATTGACATAGAGCCTCTTTTTTGTGAATTGTCGAAAATATGGAGATGTGAAGAGATTATGTGTTGCATTTTGGGCAGCTTTTTTTCTGAAAAAAACCAATTAGGGGCTTGCAATTTTTGATGTATGGGAGTATACTGATAGAGCAAAGTGGAGCGAAGTGGATGAAAAATGTTTGAAATGGAGAGAGGTGCGCAGTATGTACGGAAAATACCGCCATTCGGTCGACCCGAAGGGCCGCTTGTTTGTCCCTGCCAAGCTGCGCGAAGAGCTGGGCGAGGCGTTCTATGTTACCCTCGGCCTGAACAAGTGCCTCACCGTTTACACCCAGGCTGGCTGGGAGAGCTTTGAAGAGAAGTACAATAACGTCCCCATTTCACAGTACGGCGCTCTGCGTTTCCTTTTGGCCAATATGGTCAAGTGCGAGCCGGATAAGCAGGGCCGCTTTCTCCTGCCGCAGGAGCTGCGCGACTATGCCGGGATCACCCAGAATGTGGTCTTCATCGGTCAGGGCAGCCATGCGGAAATCTGGGATGCAGAGGCCTATGATGCACTCGAACGCGAACAGCTCCGGCCTGAAAATCTTCTTGCTGCCATGAAGGAGTTGGGCTTCTGATGGAATTCCACCATGTATCGGTTTTACTGGAGGCCTCCATTGAGGCGCTTGCCATTCGCCCGGACGGCATTTATCTGGATGGAACGCTGGGCGGTGCAGGACACTCCTCTGAAATTGCAAAACGCCTGACCACCGGCCGCCTGATCGGGGTGGATCGGGATCCGATTGCTTTGCAGGCGGCAAGAGAAAAGCTTGCCCCCTATATGGATCGGGTGACACTGGTTCATTCCAATTTCCGTGAACTGGATCATATATTAGATAGCCTCTGCATCGAGAGGGTCGATGGAATGCTCTTTGATCTGGGCGTTTCCTCCCCGCAGCTTGATGATGGGCAGCGCGGCTTTTCCTATATGACCGATGCGCCGCTGGATATGCGGATGAACGGAGAGGATCAGCTCAGCGCCTACGATGTGGTCAATACCTGGCCGCGGGAAGAGCTTCGCCGCATTCTCTTTGAATACGGAGAAGAACGCTATGCGCCCCTGATCGCCGCTGCCATTGAGCGCAGGCGGCAAGAGAAGCCGATCAAAACGACACTGGAGCTTGTGGACGTGATCCGCAGCGCCATGCCCGGACAGGCTTTGCGAGAAAAGCAGCATCCTGCGAAGCGAAGCTTTCAGGCCATCCGCATTGCGGTCAATGACGAGCTGGCCAGTGTAGGGGATATGATGCACAGTGCGATCCCCAGATTAGCCCCCGGCGGCCGCCTGGCCGTGATCACCTTCCATTCGCTGGAGGACCGCATTGTAAAGAACGCCATGCAAGAGGCAGCCAAGGGCTGCACATGCCCGCCGGAATTTCCGGTGTGCGTTTGCGGAAGAAAGCCGCAGGTCCGGCTGGTGACCCGCAAACCGATCATTTCCGACAGCGCAGAGCTTGCACAGAATCCCAGAGCGAGAAGTGCGAAGCTGCGTGTTGCCGAAAAACTGTAAAATTACTTGAAAGGAGCGCTGCGCACCATGGCATATGATCATCGCAATCAAACCGAGCGTATGGGTATGTACTATCAGACCAATGGCGCGGCAGCGTATGATATCAACCGGCAGACCGCTTACGGCACCGCTGCACCGGAGCTGCCGGAGCCTCGTCGGCGTGCCCGTCCCCGCCCCCGACCCCGCCCCAAGGCCAAGCTGATGGTTGCCCCGCTGTCCGTTGTCGGACTCGTTGTGGCGGCCTGTATGCTGGTATTTGTCATTTGCGGCTATGTCCAGCTGTTCGAGGAGACCTCCCAGGTCGCGGAACTGAAGCACACGCTGAGCAGCTTGCAGGAAATCAATGAGCGCCTTCAGGACACCTATGATCGCAAGCTCGATGTTGATGTGATCCAAGCCCGTGCTGCACAGCTGGGTATGGGTGTTCCCAATCAGAAGCAGACCGTATATCTGACCCTCAAGGGCGTCGATCATGCAGAGATTTCCGGCGGAACCGAAAACTTTGCGCAGACGGCTTGGAAAGCACTGACGCGCAGCATGTATGCGCTCAAGGCATATATTAGAAAACAGTGAATATAGTGATTGCGTAGCACAGATTTTAATTTCCCGCTTGTATTTCAGCGGAAAATGGCGTATTATGGGCGGTGAAACCTTCTCCGCCCATTTTTATAGTTCAGGTGATGGTATGAGTAACAGGAAAAACAATGTGATACCCGTTCGTCCCGGAAGAAGAAAGGCATATCCAAAGGAAACCTCCAATCGCCCCTATCTTCGCAGGACGCTAATGTGCATGCTTGTTTTAAGCATTCTGTTTTTGACGCTCTTTGGGCGGCTGTTTCTGCTGATGGTCGTTCAGCATGATAAATATGAGGCGCAGGCCATCGACAATCAGACCAGCAAATACGCTGTCCGCGCAGACCGGGGCACCATCTATGACTGCAATATGAATGTGCTGGCAAACTCCGTTGCTGTTGAGAATGTCTTCCTTGACCCTAATGTGATCAAATCGGCAGGGGAGGACATTGATCTGATCGCCTCCGGCCTTTCCGAGCTGCTGGATGTGGAGGCGGATTTCATTCGAGAACAGGCGGCAGACGAGACCCAGCGTTATAAAGTGATCAAACGCCGTATCTCCCGCGATCTGGCAGACCAGGTTCGCGCTTTCATTGATAAAAATTCTCTGACCGGTGTTGCACTGGAAATGGACAGCCAGCGCGTATATCCCTACAGCACGCTTGCCGCGCAGGTCATCGGCTTTACCAACGCAGAGAACAAGGGTGCAGAAGGCCTTGAGGCCGCATACGATGGCATTTTGCAGGGAACCTCCGGTCAGGTCGTCAAGACCCGCGGCAATCTCGGCACCGAAATGCTCTACAATTTTGAAAAATACTACGAAGCTACGGACGGCAACGACCTTGTGCTGAGTATTGATAATACCGTCCAGTTCTATCTGGAGAAGAACCTCCAGGCTGCCATTGAGAAGTATGATGTGCTGAACGGCGCCTTCGGCATTGTCATGGATGTCAATTCCGGCGCGATCAAGGGCATGTCCACCATGGGCAGCTATGATCCCAACAACTATCTGGAAATCTATGACACGCAGAAGGCGGAGTATTTGGAAATGCTCTACCAGCAGGCGCTGACCTACGACAAGGATTCGGAAGCCTA
>JAZQOW010000020.1:0-31839 GCA_045628065.1 Faecousia sp. | reverse complement strand
GCTCGCCGAGAGCGCCGGGCTCCTTCGTTCTGTCGAGAACGGCGAGGCTCTTTGCTGTCTCGGGGATAGCAGCGAGGAAGTGCTTAGCGGAGAAGGGACGGTACAGGCGAACCTTGATGAGACCGACCTTTTCGCCGTTGGCGTTCAGGTAATCAATAACTTCTTCTGCTACGTCGCAGATGGAGCCCATAGCGATGATGACGCGATCGGCATCGGGTGCACCGTAGTAGTTGAACAGCTGATAGTTGGTGCCCAGCTTTTCATTGACCTTGCCCATGTACTTTTCTACGATGGCGGGAACGGCATCATAGTACTTGTTGCAGGCTTCACGATGCTGGAAGAAAATGTCGCCATTTTCGTGGCTGCCGCGCATAGCGGGGCGCTCGGGGTTCAGGCAGTGCTTGCGGAAAGCTTCTACAGCGTCCATGTTGCACATTTCCTTGAGGTCTTCATAGTCCCAAATCTGGATCTTCTGAATCTCGTGGGAAGTGCGGAAGCCGTCGAAGAAGTTGATAAAGGGAACGCGGCCTTCAATGGCAGCCAGATGTGCAACAGCGCCCAGATCCATAACTTCCTGGGGGTTGGTTTCGCACAGCATGCCAAAGCCGGTCTGACGGCAGGCATAAACGTCGGAATGATCACCGAAAATGTTCAGAGCCTGCGTAGCAACGGTACGGGCGGAAACGTGGAACACGCCGGGGAGCAGCTCGCCTGCGATCTTGTACATATTGGGGATCATCAGCAGCAGGCCCTGAGAGGCGGTATAGGTCGTGGTCAGTGCACCGGCTGCAAGAGAGCCGTGTACGGTGCCGGATGCACCGGCTTCGGACTGCATTTCAACGACCTTGACGCGGTTACCGAAAATGTTCTTCCGGCCGGCAGCGGACCACTGGTCCACATAGTCTGCCATAGGGGAGGACGGGGTAATGGGGTAAATGCCAGCTACCTCGGTGAACGCGTAGCTAACATGGGCGGCAGCGGTGTTGCCGTCCATAGACTTCAGTTTTCTGGCCATGGATATACCTCCTGTAAGGTTTAAATTTAACCTGTATTATTCTAGCACCATTCTTTTGATTTGTAAATTGCCAAAATGCAACGAAATTTCAAAATAAGACTAAAAACCTGTTTTTCGTGCAAATCACTTTTTTATACTAAAGAAATACCCGGGGAAAATGCAGCAGATTTTCGCGGAAAATCTGAGAAACGGAGGGTTTCACTTGCTATTTTCATGGCAATCTGCTATACTCTCAATGATTGTCACGAGATCATTCTCTTGAGAAGGAGCAGATTATTTCATGAAATTTATTCTTTTACTATGGCTTGCCAAGCTGCTGGCCGCTGCGATCAACCTCATTGCCCCCCAGAGAGGCACCAATTATTCCGGCGATTTTGCTGTAAAGCGTATGCCGGATTTTGTTGCCCACTTTAAGGGCATTGATTATCAAAAGGTCATTTTCATCACCGGTACCAACGGAAAATCTACCACCAATAACCTTGTAGGCTACACCCTGACCTCTGCCGGCAAGCGCATTGCCTCCAATATCGAGGGCGCCAACATGATGGGCGGTGTCGCTACGACACTGGTGAAGAACTCCAGCCTTTTCGGCAAATTCAATAAAGATTATCTGGTTCTCGAAATTGACGAGCGCAGCCTGCCTGCCATCCGTAAGGTACTGCCCGGCGTCCACATGGGCATTACCAACCTGCAGAAGGATCAGGTGCAGCGCAACGGTGACCCGGATTTTATCCTGCGTAAATTCCGCGGTGCGATCGGCAAGGACATGACCCTTTACCTCAATAATGAAGAGCCGCGCAGCCACTCCCTTGAGGATTGTGCGGGAAAGGCCATCTTCTTCGGCGTCGCGCCCAACAGCAAAACCTATCAGGCAGACGATTTTTATCATGTTACGCTGCCTTGCCCCAAGTGCGGCCATCCCATTGAATTCACGCAGTACCATCTGAGCAGCATCGGCACCTTCCGGTGCACCTCCTGCGGCTATCAGTCCCGGAAAAAGCCGGATGTGCTGGCAGAGGATATTGATTTTGAGGGCATGAGCTTCCGCTGTGACGGCAGAACCTGGAGCTATACCTACGGCAACCCGTTCTACATCTATAATTATGCTATGGATATCGCCATTTGCAGAAATCTCGGACTGACAGATGATCAGATCCATAAGGCAATCGCGGAATTTGTCAATCCTGCCCATCGCCGTTCGGCTCTGACCTACCGCGGAAAGAATATCCGTTATTTCCTGATGAAGCAGGAAAATCCGGAGACGCTTCAGTCTGCACTCGATACCATTGCCGAGGACAAGACCGAGAAGGCCATTCTGATCGGCCTGTTCACTGTGCGCGATTTCCTCCCTTACTATACCAATTCTTTCTATTTCTTCGACTGTGATTTTGCCCCCGTGGCATCCACGCCGGTGGAGCGCTATGTGGTCTTCTCCAATGCGGTGAGCTATGATACCGCCAACCGCATCCGCTATGCCGGTGCACCGGAGGAGAGAATTTCCGTTCTGGATACAGACGATATTCCTACCATTTTTGCAGAGATCGACAAGATCAAAACCGACAATATCTATCTGCTTACCAATACAGTACCTTATAAGAAAATCAGAAACTACCTGACCCAGGGAGGCGGCAACAATGGATAAGATGCAAATTTCTATCGGCTGGATGTATCCCAACTGTCTCAACCTCCATGGAGAGCGCGGCAGCGTACAGGCGCTCAAGCGTGTCGGAGAAAATCTCGGGCTGGAGGTTCAGATTCGGCGCATTGATGATTTTAACGACACGGTGCCCTTTGACACGCTCGATCTTCTGTTCTTCGGCCCCGGTGAACTGAAGGTTCTGGGATATATCTGCCCGGCACTTCAGAAGCAGAGAAAAGCGCTGGAGGCCTATGTGAACCGCGGCGGCTACATTTTGGCAATTGGCACCACCGGCCTTCTGTTCGGCAAGGAAACACTTCGAGAGGACGGCAGTACCTTCAACGGTCTGGGCCTGCTCGATATGACCGGCAAGGAGCGCAAATTTGTTTTCGGTGATGATCTCCATTTCCGTCTGAGCGGCAGCAAGCAGGAGATTTTCGGCTCCGAGATTCAGATGGCAGATGTGCACGCTGCCAACCCTCTGGGCGAGCTTCTCTATGGCAGAGGCAATAATGCTGACGGCACGGAGGGCGCAAGATATAAAAACCTGATTTACACCAACTGCCTTGGCCCTGTGTTTGCCAAAAATCCCTGGTGGGCAGAGGATATCATAAAGGATATCTGCCTGAAAAAGCTCGGCATTTCCCAAAAGGTACCCTATACGCTCGAATCTGCCGCCTTCGCTTCCGGCCTGCGCTATACCAAAGAGAAGCCGCCGTTTGAAATCAAATAATCGGATCTGTGCGAAGGAGAACGCATTATGATACCTTGTCCTTATTGCGGCGCACCCCAGGAGGAGAGCTCTGCGGTCTGCCCATCCTGCGGCGCGGAATTCCTGCCGCAGGAGACTTTGGAGGAACAGACGGCTGAACCTGTGATGCATGAACCGCCGCTCTCTGCTCCGAAAAAGCGTTTGCAGAAAAAATGGATCATCCTTGGGATGCTGATTGGTTTTGTGCTGCTTTTTGGCGTAATTCTTGCAGTTTCCCTGCATTCCCGCACAGACCCCAATGTCGGAACCTACATCGCCGTGAAAGCAAAGCAAAACGGCATAGAGGTCGATATGCAGGAGCTTTTCGGCGGAGAGCTTGTTGTAGAGCTTCTCAGCCGGGGAAGATGCACCGTGACGCTGGGAGAGAAGAAGGGCAGCGGCGAATGGACGCTGGACGGAAATCGCCTTACGATCGACGACGGTGCAGCCACCTTTACCGGCTCTTTGAAAAATGACCGCATGACCCTGAAAAATCTTATGGGTTATGACTTCTACCTGACCAGAAACGGTGTTGGACGCACCGACAGCGATGATACGAATAATTCTCCTTCCGGCTTCTCCGACGATACCACGCAGGCAGACTGGTGGAACGGAGACTGGTACGGCTGGTGGATGATAAGCTCCTGCGAGAAGGGCTATGAGGCGCTCGAAAACCAGTGGTGGGATTGCTGTGCCACCATTGAGCTGGATAAAGACGGTAAGGGACATATCCTGATCTGGGATGAGGATTTGCCTCATGACAATCCACTCGCAGAGTTTGCACTTTCGCTGATCTCCGATGACAGTCAGACCCAAGGCACTGCCCAGAGTCAGAGCGGCTATTTTATGGATATGGAATTGTCCGAAGGCCAGCTCGTTATGAATCCCTCCGGCAGTACCTATGAGAACCTTCTGGCCTTTGACGGCTGGTACCGGGATGAAAAGGGAAGCTTCTATTTTGAATTCTACCTTCGCCCCTGGGGTCAGATCTGGGATGACTGGGCGAAAGATGAGGGCGAGGACATTTTGCCCTACTACTATAAGGACTTCTATCTCCCCGCCATCGAGGACGGCGAGCTCCCGCCCTACGATATCGCAGAGGAATGGAGCAGCTCGGCCCAGACCGGGGAAGAATAAAGTGTAAAATACAGCCCTGCTGATTTTCTGACCAAAATGTCTTAAATCAGCGGGGTTGTAATTCCAGGCAAAGATGATACAAAGCCGCTGTTTTTTCGGTTGACTTTTCCCTGTTTTTTGTGTAGAATAATCCCATATTGTGAAACGCAAGGATGGGAATCAGTAAGCAAAAGCTTTCTTCCAGAGAGCGGCCGGTTGGTGCAAGGCCGCAGGGGCTATGCTGAATGTCACCCCGGAGCGGAGTGCTGAAACATTAGTAAGCGCCTACGGGAGCTCCCGTTACAGAGCGAGAGTGTCCGATTTTGTCGGGAACTCAGGTGGTACCGCGAGATTGTTGTTTCGTCCTGAGCCTTGCTCGGGGCTTTTTTTATGAACAGGAGATGAATTTTATGGCAAGAGAACTTCCCAAGGTCTATGATCCCAGAGATGTTGAAAGCAGAATTTATCAGATGTGGCTGGATAAGGGCTGCTTCAAGGCCGAGCCCGATCCCGATAAAAAGCCTTTTTCCATTGTTATGCCGCCCCCCAATGTGACCGGTCAGCTTCACATGGGTCATGCGCTGGATGCAACCTTGCAGGATATTCTTACCCGCTTTAAGAGAATGCAGGGCTACAGCGCACTGTGGCTTCCCGGTACCGACCATGCCGGTATTGCAACCCAGATCAAGGTCGAAGAAGAGCTTCGTGTCAAGGAAGGTCTGACCCGCTATGATCTGGGACGTGAAAAGTTCCTTGAGCGTGTTTGGGATTGGAAGCATAAGTATGGCTCCCGCATCGTCAACCAGCAGAAGAAGCTCGGCACCAGCTGCGACTGGGACAGAGAGCGCTTCACCATGGACGATGGCTGCTCCAAGGCCGTCCGCGAAGCATTCTGCAACCTCTATGACAAGGGTCTGATTTATAAGGGCAGCCGCATCATCAACTGGTGCCCCCACTGCATTACGGCGCTGTCCGATGCCGAGGTGGAATATGTCGATAAGCCCGGCCACCTGTGGCACATCCGTTACCCGCTTGCAGACGGCAGCGGCGATCTGGTTGTAGCTACCACCCGTCCCGAGACCATGCTCGGCGACTCCGGCGTTGCAGTCAACCCCAACGATGAGCGCTATCAGCATCTCATCGGCAAGACCTGCATCCTGCCCATCGTCAATAAGGAAATCCCCATCGTAGCCGATGAGTACTGCGAGATCGAATTCGGTACCGGCTGCGTTAAGATGACCCCCGCGCACGACCCCAACGACTTTGAAATCGGCCTGCGCCACAATCTGGAAGTCATCCGTGTCATCGCCGATGATGGCACCATGAATGAGCTGGCCGGCAAGTATGAGGGTATGGATCGCTATGAATGCCGCGATGCCATCGTAAAGGATCTGGAAGCGGGCGGCTATCTGGTTCAGGTCGAGCCCTATAACCACAATGTCGGCACCTGCTACCGCTGCCATAATGATGTGGAACCGCTGGTTTCTGCCCAGTGGTTTGTCAAGATGGAGCCGCTGGCCAAGGAAGCCATCCGCGTTGTCAAGGACGGCACCATCCGGTTCGTTCCTGAGCGCTTCACGAAGACCTATATCAACTGGATGGAAAATGTCCATGACTGGTGCATTTCCCGTCAGCTCTGGTGGGGTCATCAGATTCCCGTGTGGTACTGCGACGAGTGCGGTCACTATAATGTCAGCAGGGAAGACCCCTCCTCCTGCGAAAAGTGCGGCTGCACCAGCCTTACCCGCGAAGAGGATGTCCTTGATACCTGGTTCTCCTCCGCGCTTTGGCCGTTCTCTACGATGGGTTGGCCCGATGAGAATGCAAAGGATCTGAATTACTGGTATCCCACTTCTGTCATGGTTACCGGTTACGATATCATCTTCTTCTGGGTTGCCCGTATGATCTTCTCCGGCATGGAGCATCTTAAGAAGGAGCCCTTCCAGACGGTATTTATCCACGGCCTGGTTCGTGATGACAAGGGCCGCAAGATGTCCAAGAGTCTCGGCAACGGCATTGATCCGCTGGAAATGGCCGAGCAGTTCGGCGCGGATGCCCTGCGCTTCAACCTGATCACCGGCAACTCTCCCGGCAACGACATGCGCTTCTATGTCGAGCGCTGTGAGGCAATGCGCAATTTTGCCAATAAGATCTGGAACGCCAGCCGCTATGTGCTGATGAACCTGAGTGTAGATGAAAACCGTCTGCCCGAAGCATCTGCACTTGAGCTGGAAGATAAGTGGGTTCTGAGCAAGCTCAATTCCCTGATCAAGGAAGTCACCGACAATCTCGATGCTTTCGAGCTGGGCGTTGCCTCTGCAAAGATTTATGACTTTATCTGGGATACCTACTGCGACTGGTATATTGAGCTGACCAAGTCCCGCCTGTATTCCGAAGACCCTGTCGGCAAGGAAAATGCACAGCGCGTTCTGGTTTATGTGCTTGACCAGCTGCTGCGTCTGCTGCATCCCTTCATGCCCTTCATTACCGAGGAAATCTGGCAGGCGATCCCCCACGAGGGCGATACCCTGATCTGTGCCGAATGGCCGGTTTACTCTGATGCTCTGGCCTTCCCTGAGGAAGAGGCCGCAATGGAGTCCCTGATGAATGCCATCCGCGCTGTCCGTAACCGCCGTGCAGAAATGAACGTGGCACCCTCCAAGAAGTGCACGCTGTATGTTGCGACCGAGAAGACCGAAATCTTCAAGGCCGGTGCGGCTTATATCTGCCGTCTGGCTTATGCCGATGAGCTGATTGTCGCCACTCAGGTTCCCGAAGGCCATGAGGATATGGCAGAGTGCCTGACCACCGATGCCAAGCTCTTCCTTCCGCTGAATCAGCTGGTGGATGTGGACAAGGAGCTTGCCCGCATCGCAAAGGAAGCGGACAATGCACAGAAGAATCTGGATCGCATCAACAACAAGCTCTCCAACCCCGGCTTCCTTGCCAAGGCTCCCGAGCAGGTCGTTGCAGGCGAAAAGGCCCGCGCCGAGCAGCTCGAGCAGCTTCTTGCCCAGCTCTCCGACAGCCGCGCAAGACTGGAAAAGCTGAAAAAATAAGTAAGCTTTGCTGAAAAAAGTTTCCCCGGCGATTCCCAAATCATGGGAGTCGCCGGGGTTTTCAGTTATGCAGGATCAGGCTATCCGCTTGTTGCATCAAGCTGCGCTTTATCTGAGAATTTAATGACCAGCTGGTTTGGCAGGCAGATGATATCGGCTCCTGCGCTGCAAGCACCGCGTTTCATGCAGTAGCGGTCAGGGCAGGTGGCCTGCGTGACGGCAATTTTTCCGTTTTTCACTGTGACAGTATTGCTGCCATGGCTGCTTTCGATCACAAATTGCGCATCCTCATGCAGACTGACCCGGTAGAGCAGGCGGCCTTCTGACCAGATTTCGGCATTTTCTGCGTTCTGTTTCGGGAAGAGGAGGAAGACGCTCAGGACGCAAAGCACGGCAAAGAGGAGGGAGAGAACGATGATCCAGGTTTTGGTTTTCATCTCTCTATCACCTCGTAAGCCCTTTCGCAGGAAAAGCAATCGAGAAGCCCGGAAGTGACATGGATCGTTCCGTTTTCCTCAATGAGAATGGCTTCAAAATCATCACAGCTGCGCCAGAAGCTTTCCGCAGCTTCCAGACCCATGACATAGAGCGCGGTAGATAAGCCATCAGACAACAGGCCGCTTTCAGAAATGACCGTCACAGAGGAGAGACCGGAGCGTGCCGGAGCACCTGTGCGGGGATCCATGATGTGGCAGTAGCGTATGCCGTCCTCCTCAAAATATCTCTGGTAGCCGCCGGAGGTCACCACAGCGCGGCTGCCTTTAAATGATAGGGTGGCCAGACTGTTTTCCGGCTGTTCCGGGTCGGTGATGCCGATGTGCCAATCACTGCCATCCGGCTTTTCGCCAACGGTCTGAATGTTTCCGCCCAGGGTAAGAATGCCGGATACATTGTTATCTGAGAGTATTTCCGCACATTTTTCTGCCGCGTATCCCTTGGCTACGGCGCCGAAATCCAGCTGTGCACCATCTGTCAGGCGCAGCGTATCGCCATCGCGCATCAGATGCTCCATGCCGGTCAGGGTCAGTGCCTTGTCGATCTCTTCCTGCGAGGGGACACGGTTTTCCCCGGTGGTAAAGCCCCAGAGCTTCACAATTGGGTAAATCGTGGGATCAAGCAGTCCGCCGCTTCGCTCATGAATGGATGCTGTCCGATCAAGAAGCTCCTTCACATCAGGGGGAAGGGCAACGCTGCTGCCCGAATTGAGCTTCGCAATTGCACTGTCCTCCTTTGTTACGGAAAGACAGTTCTCTAATGCCGCAATCTCATGGCTGATCTCTGCGGACAGAGAAGAGCCAAGGGCTTTATCATAAATCCGGACTTCCATTACCGTATCCATGGCAAAGAATCCGGCCTCATAGCACAATGATTTCCCTCCGCAGCCTGAGAGCAGCAGAAGAAGGATCAGGGGAAGCAAGAGCTTTTTCAAGAGTTCACATCCTTTCCTGTTACTCTTATACTGTAGCAAATCTTAGCCCAATCGTCAAATAAAAAACGGCGCCGCCCGATTTTTGGGCGGCGCCGTGGGAAATCAGGTTTGATCCTTCGGAGGTTCCACAGGCTTTGCGTACATGGGATGCTTCTTTTCGTATCTTGCTTTCGCCTTGCGGCGGCAGAATTTCACCAAAAATACAATGAGGAGGACCAGCACTGCAAGCAGCACGAGAGTGGGCAGTGCGCCGACAAACCAGATGGCGAAATTCTTCAGGAATTCAACAAAGCCGTTCCAGCCATCGAGGAAGGAATCACGTAATTTTTCGCCGAAGGTTCTCTGTGTTGTAACCACAGGCGTATAGATTTCCACTTCATTTATGTCCAGATTGACAGTGGAATAGTCCACGCTGTTTTGCCAGTTGATAAGCTGGCGCTCAAGAGACTCGATCTCATAGCGGACTTCACTCAGGCGGCTTTCCAGAGCGATCAGGCTTTCGGTGTCCTCTGCCTTCTCCATGAGGGCAAGAAGACGCTCCTCCTGCGTAGTCAAGGAGTCTTTTCTGGCTTCCACATCGGTAAACTGCGCGGTGATGTTGTCGGCGGAGGTGTTGGAGACGAGCACATTGCCGATGGAGCCGGAGCGCTTCTGGAATTCTGCGAATTTCTCACAGGGAACGCGCACCGTATAGCAGGCGTACCGGTCTACCAGACGGCTCACGCCGTTCTGATAGGTGGTGCTGCCGTTGACGCTGGAGGACTCCACGAAGCCGCCGTACTCTGTGACCATGGCTTCCAGAGAGGAAATCGCGGCATCAAAGTCGGTGGTTTCAATGTGAAGGTAACCGGTGTAAATGATTTTTTCAGCCAGCTTCTTCTTCGCGGGTGCAGAAGAAGCTGCATCCCCGGAGGCGCTGGTATTCAGACTTTCGGCCTCCGTGCGTACGTATTCTTCGGCGGCTGGCTCTTCTGCAGGCATTTCGTAATCATATGCAGCAGATTCCGAAATGCCCTCAGCATAAGGTGCAGCGGATTTGCTGCCGCATCCGGTCAGAATCGCGGCAAAAACGAGGATTGCCAATAGGAAAGCGAAATATCTTTTTTTGTATTGCATCATTGGTAAAACCTCCATATTTATTCTAGATACTAATTAGACGATGAAATAACAGAAAAGTTCCCGCTGAAATCTTGATTTTCCGCAATAATTTGTGAAATATCCTCCAAAGGCTGGGCACTGAGGATGGAAATCTCATATGCGGTGTGGGTTTGCGTTCCGTCGGCAGTTGTTTTGCGGTATTCCCGGCTTTGCAGGCGGCCGTAAAGCTCCAGCTGGTCACCGGCTTTCAGCTCGGAGGCCATTCTTGCTGTGCGTCCCCAGGCGATCACGGGCAAATAATCGTGTCTTCCATAGCCTCTGGGGACAGTCAGCATCAGGTCGCAGATTTCCCGACCCAGAGGGGTCTTCCGGTAAACCGGCGCTTTGCAAAGAGAGCCGATGAGGGTGATATCATTGAGTGCATCAGCGTCGCGGCATTCCAGATACTCCCCGTATACGAAGATGCGAAGCCGCCGCCCCAGTGGGGTATGCTCATGAAACGAGCGCACCTGTCCGCGCACATAAAGCATGGCTCCGGCATCTAATTCGGTCTGGTAGAGTACCTTTTCCGGCACAATGACCCGAAGGATATCCGATACCCCGGAAAGCCGCTCTACCTCTAAGTAGAAATGATAAAACTTATGTCCATGATTTTCATGGGACAGTGCGGGCAGGGTGACAAAGCTGCCGCAAAGCTCGGCACGGTTGGCTGTATTTTCCATTCTCCCACCTCATTGAGTTTGTATGGAAGAATATATTCCAGCCGCGCACGGCGTATGCGCTATTTTTTACGGGGCTTTTTTTTGCTGGGCGGCATAGGCCGGACAGTTTTCCGTTTGGTAGAGACGATGGTGGATTCTGGCTTTTTCTTGACCTTTTCCGGTCGAACCAGACATTCCGGCCCGGTGCCGATCAAGTCCTCACGCTTTGCGATTTTCAGCGCTTCGCGCACCAGAGCGTGGTTTTTCGGGTCACGATACTGGATGAGAGCACGCTGCATGGCCTTTTCGTGGGGATCGGTGGGAACATAGACCGGCTTCATATTCCTGGGGTCAAGGCCGGTATAATACATGACGGTAGAAATTGTGGAGGGTGTGGGATAGAAGTCCTGCACCTGCTCCGGCATATAGCCGAGATCGCGGATATACTCTGCCAGCTCCACGGCCTCCTTCATGGTCGAGCCGGGATGGGAGGACATGAGGTAGGGAACAAGATACTGGTCAAGTCCGTATCGCTTATTCAACTGCCGGAATCGGGCAATGAAGCGCTGGTAGACACCCTTGGAGGGCTTACCCATGAGCTTGAGCACCGGCTCGCTGATATGCTCCGGAGCGACCTTCAGCTGCCCAGAGATATGGTGCTGCACCAGCTCCCGGAAGAAGCTGTCATTGGGGTCGGCCAGCAGATAATCAAAGCGAATGCCGCTGCGGATAAAGACCTTCTTTACCCCGGGAAGCGCACGAAGCTTCCTGAGAAGCGCAAGGTAGTCGCTGTGATCCGCTTTCATATTCGGGCAGGGGGTAGGGAAGAGGCACTGCCGCGCCTGACAGGCGCCGGAGGACAGCTGCTTCTGACAGGCGGGTGCACGGAAATTGGCTGTGGGGCCGCCGACATCGTGAATGAAGCCTTTGAAGTCCGGGTCAGCGATCATCAGCCGAGCCTCCTTCAGTATGGACTCGTGGCTGCGGGCAGACACAATGCGCCCCTGATGGAAGGTCAGCGCACAGAAGCTGCACGCACCGAAGCAGCCGCGGCTGGAAACCAGACTGAATTTCACCTCATCGATGGCACGGACACCGCCAAGCTTTTCGTAGGAGGGGTGGTAATTCCGGCAATAGGGCAGATCGTAAACCTCGTCCATTTCCTGCATAGTAAGGGGCATCTGAGGCGGATTCTGCACCACATATACGCCGCCGGGATAGGGCTCTACCAGACGCTTTGCTAAAATGGGGTCGGTGTTCTGGTACTGAATTCCAAAGCTTTTGGCATAGAGTTTGGGCGCTGCCTTCATATCCTCAAAGCCCGGCAGCAGCTGGTAGTCATAGACATCATCCAGAGAGCGGGTGCGGTAGACACTGCCGTTAATAAAGGTGATTTCATCAATAGAGAGTCCGCTGTTCAGCGCGTCTGCAACTTCTACGATGCTGCGCTCTCCCATGCCGTAAAGCACCAGATCGGCCTGAGAATCCAGAACAATGGAGCGCTTGAGCTTATTCGACCAGTAATCATAGTGCGCAAGCCGCCGCAGGCTGGCCTCAAGGCCACCGAGAATGATCGGTACATCCTGATAGCTCTGGCGGATGAGATTGCAGTAGACAACAGAGGCATAGTCCGGCCTTGCGCCCATTTTTCCGCCCGGGGTGAAGGCATCGGTTTTCCTGTGGTGACGGGTGACGGAATAGTGGTTCACCATGGAGTCCATATTACCGCCTGCAACAAGGAAGCCCAGACGGGGACGTCCGTATTCACATACAGAGGCAGGCGTTTTCCAGTCCGGCTGTGAGATGATTCCGACCCGGTACCCGGCATGCTCCAGAACTCTTGAAATAATCGCATGACCAAAGGAGGGATGATCCACATAGGCATCGCCGATAATATATACAAAATCACATTGTTCCCAACCTCGCGCCTGCATGTCGGCGCGGCAGATCGGCAGGTATTCAGACATAAGCGTTACTCCGTTTCAGTTTCTGCTCTTATTATACCAGAAGGCAGTGACAATTCCAATATAAAAAGCGATGCCTTTTTGTCTGTGATGATAATTATTTTTGATCTCATTCTCAGCTGTTCGGGATGATTTCCCGGAATAAAAGTTGACGAACGGCAAAAATATTATTATAATAAAACAACATGGAAATACTGAATAATATGCAGCAAAACGGAAATGGTGATCTGTATATCAACGGACAGATACGGTTTTTATTGCAAAAAAGGACTCCTGATGATTTTGCGATGAGCATTCCGGAAAGGAGATTCGCATGCCGAAAATCAGTGTTATTGTGCCGGTATACAACGCGGAAAACTGTATTGAAAGCTGTGCAGTGTCTATTTTGAATCAGACATATCGCGACATTTCGCTGCTGCTCGTGAATGACGGCTCGACAGATTGCAGTGGTGCAATATGCGATGCGCTGGCAAAAACGGATGCCCGGGTAAAGGTCATCCACCAACCGAACGGTGGTGTTTCCGCTGCCAGAAACCGCGGCCTGGACGAGGCTTCCGGAGAGTATATCATGTTTTGCGACTGCGATGACACGGTCAGCACCGATTGGTGTGAAAAGCTTCTTCTTGCCATGGAAGCAGCACAGGCTGACCTGTCCATTTGCGGCTACAGAGTGATAAAAAACGGAAAGACGGTGTGGGAGAACAGCTGGCCTGAGGAACCCCGTGCCTGTACGGTCAGTCAGCTTCTGAAATGCAATCTGCTGAATTCTCCCTGCAATAAACTGTTTCGGCGAGAACTGATTGAGGCTCATAAACTGCGTTACGATCCGACAATGCAGTATGCAGAGGATCAGGTTTTCAATTTGCATTATATTCAGCATTGCGGCGGTCTGCTTGTGTGCGTAAAGGAGCATCTGTACAATTATTTTAACGACAATAGTAATAGTGCATCGTCCTGTTTTGTCCCGAATCTGTGGGAGCAAAGGAGAAAAAGCCTTACTCTGTTACAGCAGACATTGGAACAGACCGAACAAAGCTTCGCGGCAATTGCTCCGGAGTTCTTTGATTATTGCATTGACGTGGTCATTCGTGTCCTGAACAACAACATGCGCGAGGAATCCGGCGAATCTGTTCGGCAGCGCATTGCCCGCAACAGCGCCATCCTGCGTGCTCCGTTGGTTCGCAATGCGCTCAAATCCGCAGCCGGCAATTCTGTATCGCCTTACTATCTGGCGCTTATGAGACTCGGCAATTACCGATTCATATATTTTGCCGAAAAACGAATACATCACCGTACAAAATAATGAAATCTTTTATCTTTATGGCTTTGCCTTGATTTATCAGGGAACAGTCCCGATTATGGAGTGAGTTTTATGGATGAACTGGAACAGAATGCAGGCTTTCCTATCCCTTCTGAGGAAGAACCAATGCCCGGGGAAGCAGAAGAAATAACGGAAGAGCAGGCCGAAACAGCCGAAGAACAGGAAGTACTTTCCGAAGAGGCAGAGAACGAGCCCTTGCTTACACCCGATCCTGAGCCGGAAGCGGAAACACAGGAGCTTCCGCTGTATCCGTCTGCGCAGACGACAGAACCGATTCCTGCACAGCCGCTTTATTATGCCGTTCCTGTGGCAAAGCAGAAAAAGAGAAAAAAGAAGGCCCGCCGCGGCCTTGCGGCGCCGTGGGTGATCCTTCTGAGCCTTCTTTGTGCGCTGCTCGGCGGTCTGCTCGGCGGCAGGATGGCTGCCGGGAGAATGATGACACAGGCTGCTGCTCCCGCTGCGGATGAGAGTCTTTCCCAGAGAATAGATGCACTGGAAAAAGCGGCAGAGCAAAATGTCCGGCGGGAGGAATATGCTGCCCAGGAGAATATTGCCACCACTGCTGTCTATGAGAATAATGTGTCTGCCGTTGTCGGCATTACCACCGGAGGCATCAAAACCAACGCTTTTGGACAGTCCACAAATATTGCCAGCTGCGGAAGCGGGTTCATTGTCCGTCCGGACGGCTACGTGCTTACCAACTGCCATGTTGTGAAAGGTGCGGAAACGCTGAATGTCAGACTGAATAACGGTGAGGATTATACTGCCGAAGTTATCGGTTCGGACGAAGATTTCGATGTCGCCGTTTTGAAGATTGATGCCGAGGATCTTCCGTCCGTAAAGCTGGGTGACAGCGATCTGCTTCGTGTTGGCGATCAGGTTGCAGCCATCGGTAATCCGTTGGGCGAGCTGACGCTGAGCATGACGGTTGGCTATATCAGCGCATTGGATCGTGAGATCAACACCGATGGCACGCCCATCAATATGCTCCAGACCGATGTTGCCATCAATTCCGGCAATTCCGGCGGCCCTCTGTTTGATATGAAGGGCAATGTCATCGGCATTACCACTGCCAAATATTCCGGCGCGACCTCTTCCGGCGCGACCATTGAGGGTATCGGCTTTGCCCTGCCGATCAATGATGTGATGCTCATCGCGGATGACCTGATCGAGCTGGGCTATGTCAGCGGCCGTGCGTACCTTGGCGTGACCACTATGGAAATGGATAAGGATACGGCAAAGCTTTATTCTCTCCCCGTTGGTGTGTATGTCAACGGCGTTACTGCCTCCAGCTGCGCTGCGAAGGCAGGCGTAATAAAGGGTGATATCATTCTTGCGCTGGGTGATCATGAGACGCCCTCCTATAGTGCGCTGCGCCGTGCGCTTATGGAATACGATCCGGGAGATGAGACGACCATCTCCATCTACCGTGCAGGCAGCGAGCTGACGCTGCGTGTGGTTCTGGATGAACGTCCGGGCGATGAAGAGATCGATGCAATCGAGAAAGCGGCAAATGAGGGTCTCACAGAAGAGCAGGAACAGCCGCCTGCCGAGACCCCGGAACAGGAAACAGCACCTGTTCCCGATGAGAACCAAAGCGGCGGCTACAGCGGCGGTATCCCCTTGCCGGATGGCTTTTTCGAGGACTGGTTCCGTGACTTCTTTGGCGGATAAAACAATTTCTTTCGGTTCACCCTCCATTTTGTAAAATTAATTCTGCAAAATGGAGGGTATCAGAAAAGAAAACTGTTGACTTTTTTTGTAGATTTGCTATGATTATTCTACGATGAGAATCGCAAGGAGGCGTTTCATATGATTACCATGCAGACAATCGTAACGTGCGAATCCGGACTGCACAATAAACAGGCTACATACTTTATTCAGAAGGCCAATGAATTCCGCTCCAGCATCTGGATCGAGGTGGAGGATCGCCGCATCAATGCCAAGAGTCTTTTGGGTGTCCTGTCCATGGGCGTAACCACCGGCACCAATGTCACCCTGGTTGCAGATGGCTCCGATGAAGAAGCAGCTGTCAATGCCCTGAGTGAAATGCTGGTAAAGGATATTTTCTGATCCGAATCCGAATCCCTCTGCCTCAAATGCGGTTATCAGCCTGCATTTGGGGCAGTTTATCTTTGGGCAGCATCGCGCACAGCTTGCCTGCCCTATGTTCCTGCGTATGAAAAGAATTCCTGATGCAATCCGCACAACGATCCTGCGCGGCATTGCCAAAGAAGAAGGGTGGTGTGCAGATGACATTTGAGCAGCTCAGAGATAAGGCGCATTCGCTGCCGCTTGAGCCGGGCGTTTATCTTATGCACGACAGCGCCGGAACCATCATTTATGTAGGCAAGGCGAAAAAGCTGCGCAATCGTGTCAGCCAGTATTTTCAGGATACGGCATCGCATACCCCCAAGACCCGGATGATGGTATCGAGAATAGATCATTTCGATGTGATCGTGGCGGCCTCGGAGTTTGAGGCGCTGGTGCTCGAATGCAGCCTGATTAAGCGGCATATGCCGAAATACAACATCCTTCTCAAGGATGACAAGGGCTATCCCTTCATCCGCATAGATCTGCGGGACAGTTATCCCGAGCTATCCCTTTCCAACAAGGCACCTGAGGATGGAGCTACCTATTTCGGCCCCTTTGGCAGCCGCTATATCACCAAGCATCTGATTGACACGCTCCGCCTGACCTTCCGTTTGCCCGGCTGCGGGAAGAAATTTCCGCGTGATATCGGAAAGGACAGAACGTGTCTCAATTATCAGATGGGAAACTGCGACGGCTGGTGCCAGATTTCTCCCGGCAGGGAGCAGTATCATGAAGTGATCGGGCAGGTCGTGCAGGTGCTTCGGGGCAACTATCAGGCCGTGGTGCATGAGCTCCGCGAGCAGATGGAGAAGGCTGCACAGGAGCTTGCCTTTGAGCGGGCCGCACAGTACCGCGACCGCATTCAGGCAATGCAGGCGCTTGGACAAAAACAGCTGGTGACGGCTCGTTCCATGGCTGATGTAGACGCGGTTGGCTATGCGATCAGCGGAACCCACGCCTGCTTTGCTGTGCTCCACTATATCGGCGGCAATCTGGTGGATAAGGATTATGAGCTGGTTGAGCCTTGCGATGATGAGGCGGAGGCTGTATCTGCTCTTGTGAAGCAGTTTTATCTTTCCCGCGGCTGTGCGCCGAAGACCATTTTCCTTCCCATGCCGATGGAGGATGCGCAGAGCTTCAGCGAGCTGCTGCTTCAGGAGCTGAATAAGACGGTACGCATCCGTGTTCCGCAGCGCGGAGATAATGTCCGGCTGGTGGAGCTTGCGGTGAAGAATGCACGCGAAGAGGCAGAGCGCATGAATTCCCGCGAGGAAAAGCTGCTCGGAAAGCTGGTGCTGCTGCAGAAAATGACCGGCCTTCCTGAGCTTCCCCGGCGCATGGAGGCTTATGATATTTCCAATATCGCCGGGACGGACATGGTAGCCTCCATGGTGGTATTCCACGACGGTAAACCCTATAAGAGCGGTTACCGGCATTTCAAGCTGGAAAATATGGACGAGCAGGACGACTATGCCGCCATGCGGCAGGTGCTTCGCCGGCGATTTGTCCACTATCAGGCAGGCGACAAGGGCTTTGATGAAGCACCGGATGTTCTTCTGATCGACGGTGGAGCGGTTCATGCCGAATGTGTCCGGCAGGAGCTTCTGCCAATGGGGATTCATATCCCAATTTTCGGTATGGTCAAGGATGGCCGCCACAGAACCCGCGCCCTTGTCACCCCGGAAGGGCAGGAAATCAGTATATCCGGCGAGCAGACGGTCTTTTCCCTCATTGGTCAGATTCAGGAGGAAACGCACCGCTTCGCCATTACCTATCATCAGAAGCTGCGCTCGAAGCGCATGAAGCGCTCGGAGCTCGACAGCATTCCGGGCATAGGGGAGAAGCGCAGGCAGATGCTTCTGAAAAAATTCCACTCTGCTGCGAAAATATCTCACCTGTCTGAAGAGGAGCTTGCTTTGGTGCTTCCTCAGAATGCTGCCAAAAGTGTATACGATTATTATCATAAGAATCAGGAGAACCTTTCATGAGAGTCATTTCCGGAACAGCCGGCGGTGTCCGTTTGATGACACCGGAAGGCATGGCCACCAGACCGACCATCGAGCGTGTAAAGGAGGCAATCTTTTCCTCCGTCCAGTTTGAACTGCCGGGTATGCGGGTATTGGATCTATTTGCAGGAACCGGCCAGATGGGAATTGAGGCGCTGAGCCGCGGCGCGGCATCGTGCACCTTTGTGGATTGCCGCAAGGAAGCGCTCAACGTGGTCAGGGAAAATATTCGCCGTACCCGGATGGCGGAGAAGAGTGAATTGATCTGCATGGATTTCGAGAAATTCCTCAGAACGACTCGAAATACCTATGATCTGATTTTGCTTGACCCGCCCTACGCAGAAAAATTTTTAGAAAAGTCGCTGAAAATCATATCGGAAATTGACATTTTGGCGAAAGATGGTATAATAATTACGGAACGCCCTGCGGATAAGCTGTTGGATGCCGCTTATCCCGGCTTGCATCCGGAAAAAGACCGGCGTTATGGAACTGTTTTGATCAGCAGATTCCGAAAATACAGCGATTAACGAGGTTATTATGCGAATTGCCATTTACCCGGGCAGCTTTGACCCCATTACCAAAGGTCATTTGAATATTATTGAGCGTGCTTCTAAGATTTTTGATCACCTGATCGTATGCGTCATGATCAATTCCTCGAAGCATCCCACCTTTTCCTCTGAAGAGCGGGTCGATTTCATTCGCCGGGTGACAGCACATTTGCCCAATGTTGAGGTCGATGCTTCCTCTGAGCTTCTGGCAGATTATGCCAGACGGAAAAACTCCAGTGTCATTATCAAGGGCTTGCGAGCCGCTACCGATTTCGAGAATGAATTCCAGATGGCACTCATTAACCGCAAGCTCAACCCCGGCCTGGATACCATGTTCCTCACGGCGGAGCACCAATATATGTATATGAGCTCTTCCGCCATCCGGGAGCTTTCCCATTTCAATGTAGACTTGAGCGATTTCCTGCCGGAAGAGATCATTCCGGAAGTTAAAGAAAAAACCACCGCAATTTGAAGGAGGCCAATAACATGAGTCACAACGGGATTGAAGATATCATCAGCGTACTTTATGAGACCATTCAGGATGCAAGAGCTGTACCTCTGTCTTCTGATAAATGCATCATTGAGCGGGAAAAGGTTCTGGATCTCCTTGATGAGATCAGCAACAGCCTGCCCGGTGAGCTGAAGCAGGCCAAGACCATTGTGGACTCCCGCGGTGAGGTCATTACCAATGCCCGCCGTGAGGCAGAGAGCATCCGCAAGCAGGCACAGGCTGAGGCACAGAAGCTTGCTACGCAGGAGGAAATCTATAAGCTGGCACAGCAGCAGGCAGAAGAACTGATGCGTACCACCCAGGCTAAGGTTCGTGAGCTCAAGCAGGTCACCAATGCCTATGTCGATGATTCCCTTCGCCGCACGGAAGATGCGATCAGCAGCGCCCTGAGCGAAATCCGGGAATCCCGCTCCAAGTTCCGCGGTCTGACGACCAACCAGCCTAAGGGCAATTCCTCTCCCATCATTGAGGATATCTGATTCAGAAATAAAAAATAGGTCAGTGCTTCGGGTATTGGCCTGTTTTTTGTTATATAATATGCGAAGGCTGCTGTATTGTCTTCGCTGATGCTCTGCATCATAAATTTGAATGTATTACAGTGCCGCACTGTCTATGACAGCTGCGGCATTTGCAGGAAAAGGATTGATGATATGAATAATTACTCTGAAATTTGGAACCAATGGCGTGCCCTGCCGACCATGCCGGAGGCACTTTGTGCACAGATGGATGCCATGCAGGATGATCCTGAGGCGATTCGAGGCGCATTCGGTGCAGAACTCCAGTTTGGCACGGCCGGTCTTCGCGGCATCATGGGTCCCGGACCCAATCGGCTCAATGTTTATACTGTCCGCAGAACGGCTCTGGGCATGGCATCCTGGCTGAATTCTACCACGCTTCCCAAGCGCTGCGCTATCGGATATGATTCCCGCCATAATTCTGTCCTGTTTGCACAGGTTTGTGCCTGCGCTTTTGCAGAGAACGGGATCGAGACCTGGCTTTACCATGAGCTGGCGCCGACCCCCATGCTCTCCTTTGCGGTGAGAAAAATGGAATGCGGCTGCGGTATCGTCATTTCTGCTTCCCATAATTCCGGGGAGTATAACGGCGTCAAGTGCTATGGCCCCGATGGCTGCCAGATGACCGATGAACCCGCTGCCGTCGTTATGGAGCGGATCACCGCGATAGATGCTCTGAGCGAGCCCGTCCGCCCCTATGAAGCATGGCTTGCAGACGGCATGGTAAAGCTTCTTCCGCAGAGCATTTGGGAGGACTATTATCAGACCGTTCTCAACGAGGGACTGCGCCTGGATGAAACGCCCGCTGCCGATCTTCAGGTCATTTACACGCCCCTGTGCGGCACCGGCAATAAGCCTGTGCGCGAGGTTCTTCGCCGTATGGGCGTTACAGTCCATGTGGTTGCCTCTCAGGAGCATCCCGATGGCGACTTTAAGACCTGTGAGTACCCCAATCCGGAGTCTGATGCAGCTCTGGCAGAGAGCTGTCGTATGGCAGAAAATCAGCCTTGCGACCTCATTTTCGGTACCGATCCGGATTGCGACCGTATTACTGTCGCCATTCCCGGCGCTGATGGCTTCCGTAAGCTGACCGGCAATGAACTTGGCTGCCTTCTTCTCGATTACATCCTGCGCGCCCGTACAGAGCGTGCCAACCTGCCGGAGGGTGCGTTTGCTGTCCGCAGTATCGTCAGCTCTGCCATGGCCGACAGGATCTGCGAGAAATACGGCTGCCAGATGCGCGCTGTGCTCACTGGTTTTAAGTGGATCGGCGGCGAAATCCTCAAGGAAGAGGAGCAGGGCACACAGGATCGCTTTGTTTTCGGCTTTGAAGAGAGCTGCGGTTACCTGAAGGGAACCTATGCCAGAGATAAGGATGCGGTTGTGGCCTCTATGCTGGTATGTGAGATGGCAGCATGGTATAAGCAGCAGGGCATGAATCTGGTCGCTGCGATGGATGCCATTTATCAGGAATTCGGCTTCACCCTTGATCGGGTCATTTCCTTTGAATTGACCGGCGCTGACGCCATGGAAAAGGCTGCTGCGCTTATGCAGTCTCTGCGTACCTCTGCACCTTCCAGCCTCGGCGGCTTTGCAGTTGATGAGGTCAGAGATTATCAGGAGCAGACCATCCGTGCAGTTCCTTCCGGTGCTTGTGTACCGCTGGAGCTTCCGAAATCCAATGTGCTGGAATTCCGCATCGGTGCACGCGGCCGCATGGTGGTGCGTCCCTCCGGCACGGAGCCGAAGGTGAAATTCTATCTTACCGCTATTGCGCCTTCCCCGATCGAAGCACGCGAGCTTTTGGATTGCCTGGAAAAGAATGTCCACAGCTTCATGCCGGCTGATGAATAATTGACCATACTCCCGTACAGTCTCTTTTCTGGCTGTACGGGATTTTTAATCGTTTATTTTGCAACCGTATTTCACTGCACTTTCATAAAGCAACCACTTTAGGATGCAAAATAAAAACGCAATAAAAAACGGTTGCTTTTTTATAAATAATATGCTATCCTGTATGCACAGAGAAAGACGGAACTTTGCAATGGGGGTAACAGCGTGAAAGAATACGCCGCGTTAATGATCGATATCAAAAATTCCAGAGGCTATAGCCTGCCCGATCGAGAGGAGATCCAGAGCCATATTGCTGCTGTATACAGGGAACTGAACAGGCTGTTTGCAGACCAATTGGAGCATGCTGTGGAATTCTCCGCAGGCGATGAGCTGCAGGGCTTATTCAGCACGCCGGGCAGCGCCTATTGCTATTTGCGTCTGTTCCGTATGCTGCTATGGCCGGTGCAGGTACGGGCCGGGATCGGCGTAGGCCGCTGGGATGTGCATCTGTCGGGCGAGGGCAGCACAGCGCAGGATGGACAGGTCTATCATCGCTGCCGCAGTGCGATCAAAGAGGCAGAGGAAAAAGGGGAGAGTGATATCGTATATCGCGCAGAGAGCGAACTTGATGAGCAGATCAACTTTGCCGTCAGTATGGAAGCGCTCCTGACCCGGCGCTATAGTCCCCATCAGAATGATTTGCTGCTTCTGACAGAGCTTCTGTATCCGGTGGCATGTGTTGGCGATTTGTCCTCTCTGGCCGATGTGATGAAGCATCGGGAAAACTATGATTTTTTTGCAAATCGGGAGAAGCAGTCCCTGTTCCGCACACTCAAAAAGCCGCCTGTGACGATACAGACAAAGCAGAACGATTTAAATGGAAAAGTTAGAGGAATTCCCACCGTAGTATCGAATTACAGCGGTATTTCCCGGCAAAGTGTAGAAAAAACCATGAAGGCAGCCAATATGTTTGCATCGCGCAATGCTGCAATGATGGCACTGAAGCTGATCGCGCAGAGAAAGGAGACACCATGATTCTTGTTGCCCTGTTGATCGCACATTTTCTGGCAGACTTCACATTCCAGCCGGAGGGTCTTGCCAAAGCAAAGCGAAACAGCTATCGCTGGCTCCTGCTGCATTGCGGTATCTATGCTGCATTTATGGTATTGGCCTGCTTCCTTTGCGTAAAGCCGATGCAGGCCATCCTTCCGGCGATTATTCTGTTCTGGTCTCATTTCCTTATCGACAAGTTCAAATGCTTTATTGAGGACATGTGGCTGAAAGGGAAAGGCCTGTTCTGGGCATTTATTGCAGATCAGGCGCTGCATATTGCGGTGATCGTCTTATGCTGGAAGCTGTTTGGCATGGAAAATGCCGCCAACGGCCTCTGGCAAAAGGCAGGGGAGTGGCAATACTTCCGCACGCTGTTGGTTTATGGATTGATCCTTGCGATCATCTGGGATCCGGCCTGTATTTTTGTCCGCGTGCTATTTGATGATCTCAGCGGCAGTGTCAATCGTGAGGCTTTTGCTGATGAGCCTAAGGCAGGCCGCATTATCGGAAAGCTGGAGCGGCTGATTATTGCGGTTCTGGTGCTTTCCGGTCAGTTGTCCGGTATCGGTTTTGTACTTACGGCGAAAAGCATTGCACGATTCAAGCAGTTTGACGATCAGGGCTTTGCTGAGCGTTATCTTGTCGGGACGCTTGCAAGCACGACCATTTCGATTATTACCGCACAGATATTGAAAACACTTATCTAAGAGGTATTACATACGTTTTTAATTAAAAAAGCAGGGCAGTTCTTGAAAAAGCTTCAAGAACTGCCCTGCGGAGAATGATAGCGAACACACGGAGTGTTAAACTTTATTAATCCGTTTCAGAAGATAGGGAATCGCGCGTTCAAATTCAACGCCGTACCAGTGCTCGAGTCCTGCTTCTGCGGTGATACGGATGCACTCGACTGTGTAATCGACTGCGACCTTCAGTGCCTCAGGCAGGGAGTAGCCGTTCATCATTGCACCAACACAGGTGGAGGCGAACAGATCGCCGGTGCCGTGATAGCTGGTGGGGAGACGCCGGGAGAAATAGGTAAAGAAGCAATCTGCTGTCGGATCGTAGGACATGACACCGTATTCGCCTTCTTCGAAACCGACACCGGTGATCACAGCCTGCTTGGCACCCATTGCGCAAAGCTTGCGCAGGAGACCCTCTACATCGGCTCTGGAGAATTTGTCCTGATACGGGGTTCCTGTGAGCAGGCATGCCTCTGTCAGGTTCGGAAGCACGATATCAGCCACTGCGCATACCTTGGCCATCTCTGCCGGGAAAGCAGCATCAAAGGCGGGGTAAAGCTTGCCGTTATCCGCCATGGCGGGATCAACAATGACCAGCGTATCCTTCCCGCGGAAGCGGCTGAAAAAGCTGCAAACATCTGCGGCCTGCTCACCTGAAGCCAGATAGCCGGAATACAGGGCATCAAACTCGAAGCCTTCCTTCTCCCAGTGATCGGCAATGGGGCGAATCTGATCGGAAAGATCCTTGCAGGTAAAGCCCTGGAACATGGTGTGCGTGGAAAGCACAGCGGTCGGTACAATGGTGCACTCCACACCCATTGCGGAGATGACCGGCAGCGCAACCGTCAGGGAGCAGCGGCCGAGGCAGGAGATATCCTGAATACTGCAAACTCGTTTCATATGCAACCTCTTTTCGTGATTTTTTTGAAATCATACCCAAAAAGTGAACCCATTAATAGAGTCAGAATACTATATTTTTATGGGTTCAGATTGCACGAAGAAAAACAATAAAAAAACTATTGATTTTAATAAAATGTGTTATCATAATAGAGCTATGATGATATTGGTGAAATGAACAGGAAGGGGATTAAGTATGATTCTTTCACTTACAAGTGATCATTTCACGCTCTTTGGTTCGCTCCTGTCTCCGGAGGCGTTGCCCTGTGAATTATCCGCCGGGAAAAAACTCCGTGCGCAGAAAAGCAGGCTTAACGGCTATTGCTATCCTGATAGCAGGGTGTGCCTCGGTGGGGAAGAAGGCAGTGCTGTGCTTGCTGTATCGCTGAATAAGACGGATTTTTCCTATTTCTTTCTAGATGCTCCGGTTTGCCTGCATCCGAAGGTCTATTTTGCACTTGTGCCTTTTTCCGATAGCTGCACAGCCAGAATTCTGGTGCCGCGGAATGCACAGGCCGAACGGTTTTTGGATTGGAAGCGGCTTTCTGATTTTCCGTCCGGCAGATATCCCAGAGTGACCAATATGCTTTCGCTTCAACGGTTTGATACAGAGCCCGCGTTTTTCTTTAAGGGAGAAAGCCACCGAGCTTTTGAGCTGCTGTATGTTGCAGACGGCGCTATGCATGTGAGCGTAAATGGCTTTCAGTGGCAGCTGAACAGGGGAGAGCTGCTTTTGATTGCAGAAAACCAGTGGCATACCTTTTCCTGCGGGATCGGACAGAGGGCTTCCTTCTGTTCTCTGACCTTTGAGCTGTCTGATGCGGATGCGCTTCCTCTGCTTGACCGCATTTTCAAAGCCCCTGACTGCATGGACTCTGTGCTGAGCGATATCGAAAAGGATATGGAGCAGCCGGATGTGCTCAGTCAGGGAATGTGCCAGACCGGTTTGCAGAAGCTTTTGCTCCGTATCCTTCGGCAAAATCAGGAGGAGGCACCACAGAAGCTGCCCCCGCAGGGAGAGCGCCATCTGGTAGCGGAGGCTATGCGCTATATTGCTGCCCATTGCCGGGATGGTCTGTCGGTAGGGGATGTGGCTGAGGGGATCAATATCAGTCCCTCCTATCTGACGGCACTGTTCCAGAAATGTCTGCAAGGCGCTCCGGGCGATTATATCCGCAGAGCACGTCTGGAGGAGAGCCGCGCGATGATCCGGGAGGGAAAGCAAAACATGACCCGGATCGCGCAGACGCTCCATTACTCAACAGTATACCATTTTTCCCGCCAGTTTAAGGATAAATACGGAATTACACCGACCCAGTATGCCCGTATGTTTCACCAATAAAAAGCCGGAGCTGTCCATAGCGGCAGCTCCGGTATTTTTATCAGATAACAGGGGTCAGTGTTGTAAGGTTATACGGCGTGGTCTGATAGACGTAATAGTTCAGCCAATTCTGGTAAAGAAGATTGGCATGTCCGCGCCACTGCACGATGGGATCCTGGGTATCATCATCGTTGGGGAAATAGTTCTTGGGGGGCTTGATGGGAAGACCCCGTTCTTTATCCCGCAGGTATTCGGCCTTGAGCGTCAGCGGATCATACTCGGAATGGCCGGTGATGAAGACCTGTCTGCCGCCTTCCGTGGAGATGGCATAGATACCCGCTTCGGGAGAGGAAGCAAGGATTTTCAGCTTTCGGCAGCCTTCAATATCCTCTCTGCGGAACGTCGTATGGCGGGAATGCGGAACCATGAACGTATCGTCAAAGCCGCGCAGCAGCATAGAGGAGCGGCGCTCGACCTTGTGGGGGAATACACCGAAGAGCTTTTCATCCAGCTGATACTTTGGAATGCCATAGTGGTAATACAGTGCAGCCTGTGCAGCCCAGCAGATATGGAAGGTGCTGTATACATGGGTGCGGCTCCACTCCATGATCTGGCAAAGCTCATTCCAGTATTCAACTTCTTCGAAGGGAAGATTCTCGACCGGTGCGCCTGTGATGATCAGACCATCAAAACTGCGATCACGCACCTCATTAAAGGTGGTGTAGAACTTCAGCATATGCTCACGGGAGATATTTTTCGCCTCATGCGTGGAGGTGTGCATCAGCTCCAGCTCAACCTGAAGCGGGGTATTACTCAGAAGACGGGCAAGCTGGGTCTCTGTGGCGACTTTGGTGGGCATGAGATTGAGCACCAGAATCTGCAGAGGACGGATGTCCTGAGAAATGGCCCGGATTTCGGTCATGACGAAAATGTTTTCATCTGTCAGCGTTTGGGTTGCCGGAAGTTCGTTCGGAATTTTGATAGGCATATTGTTTCACTCCTTATTATTCCAGTGCTTGCTTCAGATCAGCGATCAGGTCTTCTGCGTCCTCAAGGCCGCAGGAATAGCGGATCAGGTCGGGGCTGACGCCGGCGGCTGCAAGCTCCTCATCGTTCATCTGACGATGGGTTGCACTTGCCGGATGGAGGCAGCAGGTGCGGGCATCGGCTACATGGGTTTCGATGGCGGCGATCTTCAGGCGGCCCATGACGCGCTCGGCAGCTTCTCTGCCGCCCTTGACGCCGAAGCTGACAACACCGCAGGAGCCGTTGGGCAGGTATTTCTGACCCAACGCATAGTATTTGTCCTCAGGCAGGCCGCAATACTGAACCCATGTCACGTTTTCGTGACTCTGGAGGAATTTTGCAACAGCCAGAGCGTTTTCGCAGTGGCGCTTCATTCTTACATGGAGGCTTTCCAGACCTAGATTCAGGTAGAAAGCGTGCTGAGGAGACTGGATGGAGCCGAAGTCGCGCATGAGCTGGGCAGTTGCCTTGGTAATGTAGGCACCTTCCAGACCGAAGCGCTCGGTATAGGTGACGCCGTGGAAGCTCTCATCGGGCGTGCACAGGCCGGGGTAGCGGTAGGGATACTTGGTCCAGTCGAATTTGCCGGAGTCAACAATCCACCCGCCGACGCAAGCCCCGTCACCGTCCATATACTTGGTGGTGGAGTGGGTAACGATATCGGCGCCCCACTCAATGGGACGGCAATTGATGGGCGTTGCAAAGGTGTTATCAACAATCAGGGGAACACCGTGGCGGTGGGCAGCATCGGCAAAGCGCTCGATATCCAGCACGGTGAGGGCGGGATTGGCGATGGTTTCGCCGAATACGGCCTTGGTGTTGGGCTGGAAGGCAGCTTCAAGCTCTTCATCGGTGCAATCGGGATTCACAAAGGTGAAGGAGATGCCCATGCGCTTCATGGTGACGGAAAACAGGTTGTAGGTGCCGCCGTAAATGGTGGAGGAGCTGACCACATGGTCGCCGCAGGATGCGATATTGAAGACGCTGAAGAAGTTCGCAGCCTGACCGGAGGAGGTGAGCATGGCAGCGGTTCCGCCCTCCAGCGCGGCAATCTTTGCTGCTACATAGTCATTGGTCGGGTTTTGCAGACGAGTGTAGAAATAGCCGTTCGCCTCCAGATCGAAGAGCTTGCCCATTTCGGCGCTGGATGCGTATTTAAACGTGGTGCTCTGAACAATGGGGATCTGCCGGGGTTCGCCGTTGGCGGGCGAGTAGCCTGCCTGGACACAGCGTGTGCCGATATGATGTTCTGCCATGATATTTTCCTCCTTTTACATACAAAAAAGGCGGCCATGGTACGCACCATAACCGCCTTCGTGATTACCCTCTAAAACTCAAAGGGATTCAACGCAGGCGGTGTTATGCATCATCATAAAGAAAGAATAGAAACAATGCGTCATGTTCCGCCCCTCCTTCAAGTTTTCTATATTCTAACAAGGAAATCGATTTTTGTCAAGGGGAAGAAATTAATCTTTACGGTGCGCTGCCGGAAGGCCAGTTTTGTATTGTGTTCGCTTATGATCTGTGCTATAATAGTTCGAAGATAACTACGGAAATGAGGTTTACTTATGGAAAAACAGACCTATTCCTTCCGCTCTGCGATGAATGGCTTTCATCGCGGTGACGTAATTCATTTCCTCGAGGAGCTCAGCCAGAAGCACCAGGCACAGATGCAGTCTTTGCAGGAGGAGCTTCGCGTTGCAAATGAGGAAATCAAACGCTTACAGCAGGAAAATGACCGCGTTCAGAACAGCACAACCACACAGCCCCGGGCAGAGGCAATGACCGAGGATCACGATGCCCTCGAGCTGGCGGCTTACCGCCGCGCAGAACGCTGCGAGCGCGAGGCCAAAGCCAGAGCAGGGAAGATTTTTGCTGATGTATCCGTTGCCATTGATACGGCAGGGAAGCAGCTGCTCGAGCAGGAACTGCAGCTTCGTGATGTGAGTGCGGTGCTCTCTTCTGATATTACTTCTCTGGAGGCTGCCATGGCTGATATTCGCGGCAAGCTGAACGGGACCCGCGAGCGCATTTATGCGTTGGAACAGGAGCTTACAAACGAGCACACCTGATGCATGGGCGCAGAGGCGCAGCGCAGCAATATTCCGAATGACCTCCGACATGTTTGCACCAGAAAAGATATCGTTTGCATTTTTCCGCGGTGTGTGGTAGAATAAAATAAGTATTTTTTGTATTATTCTTCAAGGAGGTAACAACCCCTGTGAGTGTAAAGCTTTTTGGCAATTCACGTAAACCGCGTTTAGAGAAAAACGAGAAGCGTAAAACCGAAAAAAAGAAGGAAAAGCGCACGGTGCTTGATAAGATCATCAGTGTATTTCTGGTGCTGGTCACGCTGGAGGCCATGTATTGCACAGCTGTTTTTTCCAATCTTCCGATAATTTCCGATTTGCGTACGATGTATATTGATACTGCCATGTCTACCATGCGGCATCATTGGCTTGCCACCTATTTTATTCCCCCTGCCGTGGTGAATGCGGTGACCGACCAGATCGCCAAAGCACGCGAAGCCCAGATCGGTGTAAATACCGGCTGGAATCAGGGTGCAAAGGGCGGCAATAACAAAAACGAAGCACCAACCGCAGAGCCGGATTTGACTGAGGCGGAAATGGATTCGATGGCACCCGATGAACGTGAATTCTATAATGTTTTCCCCGAGATCGATCCGAAATCCATGGAATTGTATGTGAAGGCGAATCCTTCGGTTATTAAAGATGGCTGGGATCACATTTCCATCAATGAGGCGGGTCTCGACGATGAGGGCACCGATATCATGACCCGTCAAGGCGACCGTGTTCTGGCGCTGGACGTCAAAAATCAGATCGTTCTGCTTCGTGTTACCGGCAACGGCTACCGCGGTGTTCTGGCTCTGTGCAAGGACCCTGCCCGCGTCAGCATTCAGCCCGGCCCCGGCATTGGCTCCTACGGCTCTTATGCAGGCGATATTGCAGAAGCACATAACGGCATTCTTGCCATTACCGCATCCGGCTTCATTGATAACGGCGGTACGGGCAACGGCGGCACGCTGGCGGGCTACGCCATGTGCAATGGTACCGAATACGGCTCTGCCCATATGAACTGGGGCTATAAGCGTGCTGAGCTCCATAAAGATGATCTGCTTTATATTACCGATGCACAGGCCGCTGTTTCTGAGGATACCCGTGATGCCGTAGAATTCATGCCCGCCCTGATCATCGACGGCGAAGTGATCGTCGATGAAGATTGCGGCTGGAACGGCATCAATCCCCGCGCAGTCATCGGTCAGAATTCCGATTATGCGATGATGATGCTGGTCATCGAAGGCCGTCAGACCTACTCCATCGGCACCGGTGTTGTCGAATGCGCGGAGATTCTCCACCGCTACGGCGGTATGCAGGCCATGAATCTGGACGGCGGTTCCTCTGCTATCATGTGGTATGACGGAGAGTATGTTACCCGCTGCGGCAACAGAGCACTGCCCAAGGGTCGTCCCATGCCTAATGCTTTCGTCTACGAGGCGGCAGAGTAAGGGAGATTTTGCTATACGGTAAAAGTCATGAATTTAAGTGGCTTTTACCGTATTTTTTTGCGCTTTGTCGGATTGACAACTGAAATGCGATTGGATATAATATACTAGGAAATTTGAGCGGTTCCTTTTCCTTCCGCTCTTTCAACCGTCAGGCTGAAAACTATTTTGAAAGGATTTTTGCCATGATTTATACCACAGAAGTACAGAATATGTGCCCCGTTGCCAAAGGCGCATATCACGGTCCGGCTCCCATCCCCGAAGAGGGCAAGTGGGTTCAGGCAAAGCAGATCAGCGATATTTCCGGCTTTACCCACGGTGTTGGCTGGTGCGCACCTCAGCAGGGCGCCTGCAAGCTGACCCTCAACGTGAAGGAAGGCATCATCGAGGAAGCTCTGGTTGAGACTCTGGGCTGCTCCGGCATGACCCATTCCGCCGCTATGGCCTCCGAAATTCTGATCGGTAAGACGCTTCTTGAAGCTCTGAATACCGACCTTGTTTGCGATGCAATCAACACTGCTATGCGTGAACTGTTCCTTCAGATCGTTTACGGCCGCACCCAGAGCGCTTTCTCCGAGAATGGCCTTTCCGTTGGCGCTTCTCTGGAAGACCTGGGCAAGGGTCTGCGCAGCCAGGTTGGCACCATGTTTGCCACCAAGGTCAAGGGTCCCCGTTATCTGGAAATGGCCGAAGGCTATGTCACCCGTGTTGCTCTGAATGATGCCGATGAGATCATTGGCTACGAATTCGTCAACCTCGGCAAGATGATGGACTTCATCAAGAAGGGCATCGAAGCTGCCGAAGCACTCGAGAAGGCAAAGGGTCACTATGGCCAGTTCGATAATGCTGCCAAGTATATCGACCCGCGTCAGGAATAAGGAGGATCAGACGATGGCACTGTTTGAAAGCTACGAAAGAAGAATTGAAAAGATCAACGGCGTCCTGGCAAACTACGGCCTTTCCTCCGTTGAGGAATGCCGCGAGCTGTGCAAGGCAAAGGGCTTTGATCCTTATGAAATCGTCAAGGGCATTCAGCCCATCTGTTTCGAGAATGCATGCTGGGCCTATTGCGTAGGCGCAGCCATCGCCATCAAGAGCGGCGTCAAGAACGCTGCTGAAGCAGCCGAAGCCATCGGCATCGGCCTTCAGGCATTCTGCATCGACGGCTCCGTTGCCGAAGACCGCAAGGTCGGTATCGGCCATGGCCGTCTGGGCGCCATGCTTCTGCGTGATGAGACCAAGTGCTTTGCCTTCCTGGCTGGCCACGAGTCCTTCGCCGCCGCAGAAGGCGCTATCGGCATTGTCAAGAACGCCAACAAGGCCCGCAAGCAGCCCCTGCGCGTTATCCTCAACGGTCTCGGCAAGGATGCAGCACAGATCATCTCCCGCATCAATGGCTTTACCTATGTCCAGACCCAGTTTGACTACTTCACCGGCGAGCTCAAGGTCGTCCGTGGGATCCGCTACTCCGAGGGCGAGCGCGCCAACGTCCGCTGCTACGGTGCTGACGATGTACGTGAGGGCGTTGCCATCATGCACTCCGAGGGCGTTGACGTCTCCATCACCGGCAACTCCACCAACCCCACCCTCTTCCAGCATCCTGTTGCAGGCACCTACAAGAAGGAATGCATCGAGCAGGGCAAGAAGTACTTCCCCGTGGCCTCCGGCGGCGGCACCGG